>NZ_CAWPCB010000014.1:0-215784 GCF_963886535.1 Proteus sp. G2675 | reverse complement strand
ATCCTAATTTCCTCTTCATTTAAAGAATACATTATTGACATCACTTTATCTTTTTCTATACATTTTTTGTTACTTTTAATTTCAGTAAAACATAATCGATCGTATTTTCCTTCTTCTAAATATCCATCACCATAATTTCATATATAAATATAGAAGGAGCTATCTTTAGCTTTAAATAAATTATACTGTTCATCTAAGATAACCTTATTTTTTTTCCACCATAGTATTTTTCCATAATCAGTTATCGGAAAATCCTCAACCAGAATAGAGGTAGTATACGTATCTTTATGTACTCCCATAACTTTAACGGGAATAAAAAACTCATACACTACAAAAAAAATAAAAGATAGCAAAAATATGATTATTGTTATTTTATATTTAAAAGCCATTATTTTGGACTCCGAATTTTTATATTAATAGTCGCTTCCATATTGGTCATAAACGGTTTAAAGCCTAATTTGTCATATCGCTGTAATACAAACCAAATTCTAAAAAATCTGAAATTATGATAAAGAGCAGACATAATATCATTACTATCTAAACCAAAATGATCTTGAATTTTATAATGAATAATTGCATCACAATAATCATTGTAAATTTCTAGCTTTTGTAAAGTAATGGTCGTTGACCAAGTGTCATGTACGGTAATCCCCAATCCATTCACTCTATCCTCAAGACGATCGAATTTAGGAAGCACGCTATCGCCTATATAACTTTTTAGCACCAAGTGAATATCAATACGGTCTTTTATACTTCGAGTATTCCAATTAATAGATTTATTAAAAACGTCTCTTATTTTCAGTAATGAACTATTATCAGAATCATCTTCTAAAATTTGCTCTCTGATAGCATCGTTTAATAAAGGATCATTATAAGGTGCGCCATCATTAAATTGCATATGAGTTATCATTTTATTAATAAGGATCGCATAAGGACTACGGAAGGCAAACATTGATGATAAATGGCGAAATTCATCAAACAAGATTTGTGCACATTCAGCTTTTCCTATTTTTGATATCACTATGTTATGATTATTCGCATCATAGACTTTATTAAAAAATCCATCATTTTCTATTGTTTGGAAAGTGTATGGATTTACTCTCATTGAAACATCACGCAAATTAAATTGATTTCGTAGCTGATCTCCACTCAAATCTCCGTAACGCATATCATCTGCACTGTAATCATCCATACGTCTTTGAGTTTGGTATATAACCAATGGAGTAATTATCGCTGACATAATTCTGCCTTGTATAAACTCTTAAATTGTACTTGAGATACTATATCCCGACGTACCAGCCATGATGTGATTACATGTAATACTTTCATAGTGTATTGTAATTATTTCACTGGGTAATGAATCACTTTGAGTTATTGTGCTGGCATTCACCTGGGAATAATTAACAATTGATGCATTAGTTAAAACAACAGTCATATATTTTTCTTGTGAACCAGTAGCGGAGGTTCGATAGTAATCAAGTTCACATCTTAATATTTCATTATTTGTGATGGCGACAATGAGTAAAGGCGTTGATTTATCGACATGTTTGGTAATTGACATTGGATGGTGGCTCAGATTTTGGGCTCTGTTTATATTGAATGAAGAAGCTATTACTAATATCTCATCAGTATGGTTTTCTTGATATTTATTTCCTATTGAGTCCCAAGTAGAGCACCCTGCTGAAATTAAGCCCTGTTTATTTCCATTTAAACGTAAGTAAATATTATTAGCCATGATTAATTCACCTTGATTATGAGCAGTTTTAAACACTCTAAAGCAATACTGCTAGTATAGTATTATGATAAAAAAACATACAAGTAACCTACTATAGGTATTAATGGAGTGTATTAGAAACAACATGGGTGATGATTATTTAGCAACTTACCAATAAAATATATTCGCTGGTATTACTCTCTATGTTTAATATAACTTTTTATAGATGAAGATAATATTGTGGTGAGTACTTACTACTATTTAGATGAAAAACAGCACCCCGTTGCAATGAATAATTTTACTGAATGCTTATAATTAGTAAAAATCCTCACAGAAGTTAGCTTGTAAAAATGGACACTATAATATCCAATTATGCCATATTATGCTATAATTGGACATTATAGTGTCCATTTTATGTTTAGAGCTAATAATGAAACTCTCATTACTTACCGATATTGATGTTAGTCGAGCTTTTGCTACTCATTTACGAAAACGACGAGAAAAAGAAAAATGGTCTCGGGAACATCTTGCCGAGCGCAGTACCGTCCCTGCATCAACAATTAAAAAATTTGAGTTACAAGGCAAAATTTCATTACGACAACTACTGTTACTTTGGCAGTGTCTTGATGATTTAAATAACCTTTATGCCGTTGTTGACCCTAAAAAAGCCAATAAGCCTCGTATACCAAGAACCATTGAAGAGGTATTACAAGATGAATTTTAAGCTAACATGGTAAACAACCACCATTAAACATAATCAAACATCTTGCAGAAATAGCTGGTTTTGAAAGTTGGCAACAAGCACAAACGTATATCCATCATACTGTTGATATTATTAGTCAATTCTCATCGTTAGCTAAAGAGTATGACGTTTCAAATTCCGTTCGTGCTGATATTGATAAAACGCTTACTAATCGCCTAAAAGAAAATCAACACTTACTTTAATTTCGTAAAAAAGGGAAACTTCCGTTTCCCTTTTAGATTTTAATTTAATGTATTTTAGCTTATTTGTTTATCCCAGAGTGGATCACTTTTTTATGTTGTGAGCCAGCTACTTTATCGTAAATAGCGCATATAACAATAGTCACTAATACAGGAATTAACCACGCTAATCCTTGCTCACTTAATGGTAATTTAGCCGCCCAATCCGGTAATAAATGTTTTAAATGATCGGACGCTTTAATGGCATCAAAAATGCCAAAAAATAAGCTTATTGCCATTGCAGGGGCAATAATACGGCTTGGATTATGCCAAAAACGTAAAGTGAAACTCATCAGAAGAATCACAATACAAGGAGGATAAATCATCACCAGAACAGGAATAGAGAACGCAATCAGTTTACTTAAACCAAGATTAGAGACTACCGCGGAAAATACAGCCAAAATCAATACTAATGTACGATAAGAAATAGGCAAATAGCGGCTAAAAAACTCCGCACAAGCACAAGTTAAACCTACCGCTGTCACCATACAAGCTAAGAAAATAAGCAGAGCTAAAAAGAAACTACCAAAATTACCGAAAGTATGTTGCACATAAGCATGTAAAATATCTGCGCCATCTTTTGCTTCTGGAATAATGCTGCCGCTAGCAGAACCAAGCTTAAATAAACTAAGATAAATCGCCGTTAATAACACACCCGCGATAATTCCCGCCCACATAGTATAACGTGTTAATAAAGACGAATTATCAATCCCTCTTGAGCGGGCCGCATTGACAATAACAATACCAAAGACCATCGCGCCTAACGTATCCATGGTAAGATAGCCATTAATAAAACCTTGGGTAAATGCCATATCTTGATATGCTTGTGTAGCGGGGATCGGCGTTCCTGCTGGCCAAAATAGCGCAGCTAAACCTAATACAGCTAAGGCTAAAATTTTAATCGGTGCCAGAATGTGACCAACACTATCAAGTAATTTTCCCGGATACAGTGAAATACCGATAACAATTAAAAAGTAAATGACACTATAAATAAGTAAGGCAATATCACTATCACCCACTAAAGGAGCAATGCCAACTTTAAAAGAGACCGTTGCGGTTCGAGGGGTGGCAAATAAAGGGCCGACAGCAAGATAAGCGACTATTGCTAATAAAAGTCCCATAGATTTACCAATGGGGGTGCTTAATGCTTCAATTCCCCCTCCCACTTTCGCTAATGCCACCACTGTTAGCACAGGTAAGCCAACTCCGGTTAGCAAAAAACCAATGGCCGCAGTCCAAACAAACTCCCCTGATTGCAACCCCACCATCGGGGGAAAAATAATATTCCCTGCTCCAACAAATAGAGCAAAAGTCATAAAACCTAATGCCAGAATGTCTCTGGAAGTTAATCGATGTGCCATAAGATTTGTTAATATATCGTTATTAGATGGTTAATTTACATTTACTATATAAAGTAAATACAACAAAAATATCAGCAGTATCTATTTTGCTTCATGATGGGTTATTCAGAATAATATTTAAGAATAATCATTTTACACAGAGCAATTACATATTAAATAGAAAAAAGCGCCGATAACTGCTCACAAGTAAAACTTTTATAATGAAAAAAGGCAATAGCTGATCTAAAAAGCAGAATAATCATCTAAAGTATTTTTTCAGGCCAGTGATAACTGTTATATATCGCCAATTATCCCCGATATGATTTGTATATTTTTTACTCACCAAACAGTAATCTAGCCATCAATTAAAGTTCCCATTAATTAATAATATTAAAATTTAACGCTACGATATTAGATTTTATTGATATTGATTTGATGGGTATATGACAAAAAGACCTTTATCACCTCTTTTAAAAATAGGTAATAAAGGTACTAATAAAATAAGGATAAAAACGAAATTATTTTTTTTCTGTTA
This sequence comes from Proteus sp. G2675, assembly GCF_963886535.1. NCBI lineage: Bacteria > Pseudomonadati > Pseudomonadota > Gammaproteobacteria > Enterobacterales > Morganellaceae > Proteus > Proteus sp. G2675. The sequence continues at coordinate 211,214 of NZ_CAWPCB010000014.1, read as the reverse complement.
ACAATGTTTGCGGCATGATAAAAGAAAAAGTGCTTCCTACACCGACTTTACTTTCAATATTCAGTATTGAGTGATGATGTTGTAAGGACTTTTTGACAATCGCCAATCCAAGCCCTGTACCACCGGTGTGGCGGGAGCGCGCTTTATCTACACGATAAAAACGTTCGGTTAAGCGCGTTAAATGTTCAGCACTGATACCCGGCCCATTATCTGACACACTAAACAACATACCTTGTGGTACTTTTTTCCAACTCACGCGAATAGTCGTACCCTCAGGGGTATGATTTATGGCGTTATAGACAAGGTTAGATACGGCACTACGCAATTGCTCTTCATTACCACGAACAGCCCATTTATGGTCAATATCAAAGATGATATTTTGTTGTTCTTGGCTTAATGAGTGCGCGTCATGCTCAAGCACGCTTAATAGCGCAGGCATATCGACAACCGTGTTCAAATCAATATGAGGCGCAGATTCAATACGTGAAAGCTGTAACAGTTGTTGTACTAATAAGTCCATACGCTTTGCTTGCTCTTGCATGGTCTTAATCACTTTATGTTCAGCCGGGTTTTCTGCGGTATTCTCTTCCATCATCTCAAGATAGCCTTGAATAACCGTTAAAGGTGTTCTTAATTCATGGCTCACATTAGCAAAAAAATCACGTCGCGAATTTTCTAACTTATTCTTCTCGGTCACATCGCGAGCAACCATTAAACGTTGATCATCCGCATAAGGCATTACCCGAAATTCAACAATCGCACCATTATTTAATGCAATAGTTAAAGGGCGGCTAAAATCGGCGACGGTGAAATAATGTAAAAAATCGGGATAGCGCAATAAATTAAAAATATTTTGTCCATTATCATCAGGCCAACGAAAGCCTAGAAGATGCTGAGCAAGACTATTACACCAAAAGATATTTCCTTCATTAGTGATCATCACAACGGCATCTGGTAGGCTCTCCGCCCCGCTACGAAAACGCTTAATTAAATCACCTAATTCTCGACGGCGTTTACGGTTACGTTGCTGTGTTTGTCGTATACCATAAAAAATAGGCTCCCAGCCCCCTTTCCCTTCTGGGGGTAATACCGATCTATCGAGCCATAACCATTTAGATAATTTCATTAAATTATAGGCGTGCCATATCAAGGCACTCAGTAATGAGACCACGAGCAACCAAGGAAGGTGGCCGATAAATAGTGATAATACAAAGGCAGGTAAACAAAATAGAAATAGCCCCCACACGAGGGCTTTCCATGAGAGTCGTTCTAACACCAGTTAATTACTCCCTTATCAACTCAAAATCGAGCAGAGAAACGATATCCCGTTCCTCGTACCGTTTGTATCATTCGGTCATGGCCATCTTGCTCTATAGCTTTACGCAATCGACGAATATGTACATCGACAGTACGATCTTCGACATAAACATTGGTGCCCCAAACATAGTTTAGCAACTGCTCTCGGCTATATACACGTTCGGGATGGGTCATAAAAAAGTGGAGAAGTTTAAATTCGGTAGGCCCCATATCAATGGGTTTATCTTGACTGGTAACTCGATGTGAAACAGGATCAAGACTTAATCCATTAAATTCAATCACATCTTCTGCCGACATCGGTGACAATCGTCGTAAAATAGCCTTTACCCGAGCCACCAGCTCTTTAGGCGAAAAAGGTTTAATCACATAGTCGTCTGCGCCTGTTTCGAGACCTTTGACTTTATCTTCTTCTTCCCCTTTTGCTGTTAGCATAATAATAGGAATATCACGGGTATTATTTTCACGCTTCATCTGTTTAATCACTTGGATACCCGAGCCTCCGGGGATCATCCAATCTAATAAAACCAGATCAGGGTAAGGGTCAATCAGAAAACTCAATGCAGTATCATAGTCCTCAGCTTCAATAGGCTGAAAACCATTTTGCTCTAATACAAAACAGATCATCTCTCGAATTGCGGTTTCATCTTCAACAACAAGAATACGCCTTGCCATACTCTATCCTGTGTTATTTATATAGAGGGTCATAATGATTATGAGGCACTTTTATGACAGATTTATGACTGACTATGACAATACTGGAATACAGTGTCATTGTTAAGGTAAATAAGGCTAAAATTGGTGTAATTTCACTCAAAATACGTAGCTCATAGGTGGATTTTCACTAAAAAAGTAAGGTGCGCTATACTGACGGCAGTTAACATTAAGGGATAGCAATGCGGATTATTCACACCTCAGATTGGCATTTAGGACAATATTTTTTTACAAAAACTCGCGCCCAAGAGCACCAACAATTTCTCGATTGGCTATTAGCGCAAATCCGTGAACAACAAGTTGATGCAGTTATTGTTGCAGGGGATATCTTTGATACTGGCTCCCCCCCCAGTTATGCCCGAGAACTTTATAATCGATTTGTCGTCGCAATAAGAGATACTCAGTGCCAACTGATTATTTTAGGGGGTAATCATGATTCTGTGGCAACGCTAAATGAATCTAAATCACTGTTAGCATGTTTAAATACCACCGTCATTGCTAATGTTCACACTGAAACCCCACAAGCCCCTATTATTCTTTATCAAAAAAATCACACACCTGGAGCATTACTTTGTGCAATCCCCTATTTACGCCCTAGAGATATGATAAATAGCAAAAGTGGGCAATCGGGAGCAGACAAACAGGGCGCTTTAAAAGAAGCGATCGCAGATTATTATCAACGCCAATATCAAGCCGCGCTTGACTTACGAAAACAACTCAATGTTAACATCCCTATCATTGCCACAGGGCATCTGACAACGATTGGCGCCAGTGTTAGCGATTCGGTACGTGAAATTTATATCGGCACATTAGAAGCCTTTAACGCAACCCTATTTCCTCCATTTGATTATATCGCCCTTGGTCATATTCATCGTCCACAGCGCGTCAATAAATCGGGTCATATTCGCTACAGTGGTTCACCTATTCCATTAAGTTTTGATGAAAGTGCACAACAGAAAAGTGTTTGTCTTATCGATTTTGAGCAAGATAAGTTAGCGGAAATGACACTATTACCCATCCCTGAGTTTCAGCTATTACGCACTCTTTCAGGCTCGTTACAAGAAATTGCCACACAACTCGAAAAGTTAGCAACACAATATAATGAAATGGATACCACGATTTGGCTAGATATTGAAGTTTCAACTCAAGATTATCTCAGTGATATTCAAACCCGTATTCAAGAGCTAACTCAATCGCCACTCTTTGAAGTGATCGTATTAAGAAGAGCGAGAAAACAACGTCAAGCACTGATGCAAAATGAGAAAGAAACCCTAACTGAACTGACTGTATATGATGTATTTGAAAGGCGCTTAGCTCAACACCAGTTTGAAACCGAGGAAGACAAAACACGGTTAACCACACTCTTTAAGCAAGCGGTTGAAATGGCAGAGCAAGAGGATAACAACGCACGATGAAAATCTTAAGTCTGCGCTTTAAAAACATTAACTCACTCAAAGGCGAATGGAAAATTAACTTTGATCAAGAGCCTTTTGTTAGCAATGGACTATTTGCCATTACAGGCCCGACAGGTGCGGGTAAAACCACGCTCTTAGATGCAATTAGTTTAGCGTTATATCACAGAACGCCACGCTTAGATAAAGTAACCCAATCTCAAAATGAATTAATGACTCGTCACACTGCAGAATGTTTAGCTGAAGTGGAATTTGAAGTTAAAGGGGTTGCTTATCGGGCATTTTGGGAACAACGTCGTGCTAATTATAAAGAAGAGGGAAACTTACAAGCCCCACAGGCTGAGTTAGCAAAAATTAATCGTTTAGGCGGTGAAGATAAAGTTTTAGCCAATAAAATTAGCCAAGTAAAAGAAAAAATAATCTCGATCACCGGATTAGATTTCGATCGCTTCACTAAATCCATGTTGTTATCACAAGGGCAATTTGCTGCATTTCTCAACGCTGATGATAAATCTCGTGCAGAGCTACTTGAAGAGCTTACTGGTACAGATATCTATCGCCATATTTCACAAACAATTTTTAAACATTGGCGCGAGGAAGAGCAGGCTTTAAATACGCTAAAACAACAAGCTCAAATGATGGCATTATTGGATGCAACAACACGCCAAGAGCTATTAACACAACAAGCCAATATTCAAACACAAATAACAAGGTTACAAAAAGAACAACAGGAATACCAAGTTGCTAAGCAATGGCAAGAAAAAGCGCTAGAAATTCAGCAGCAACAACAATCAGCCCAAGCGGGACTCAATGAGGCTCAACAGGCATTAATTATTGCTCAACCCGATATTCAACGCTTAGAAAAAAATGAGCCAGCAGAAAAAATTCGCCCTCTTTATGATGAAAAAAATCGTCGTCTTACAGAGCAAAACTATTTAGCAACACAGTTAACAAGCTTAAAAACAGAAAAACAGGCCATTGAACAACAAAGCCTACCTATCAATAAAAAATTGGCAGACTTTCATGAACAATTAAAAACGCATCATGAGAAAAAACAGCACACTTTACAGTTAATTCGTGAGAAGGTACTGCCTTTAGATAATCAATTGGTGCTGTTACAACAAGAAATTAGTACTAATAACCAACACAAGCATAAATTAGAAAAAATATGCGCTGAATATCTGCAACATTCTCAGTTAGCCGAGAAAAAATTAATCACCACACAACAACAAGTTAATCAATTAAATAACGACTTAACACAACACGCCTATCATGCACAACTTGCGGAAAATCTACCCTTATGGCAACACTATTTTCAGCAATATAATGAAATATCAAGCCAATATCTTGCCAACCAAAAACGAGAAACAGCAGAGCAGGAAAAAGTCATAAGTTTGGAAAAAGCATTACAACAAGCTACCCAAACATTAGCCACCCAACAAGAGCAACTTAATTTACAGCAACAGCAACTACAATCTTATCAAACACAATTGGAAGCGCGTCAAAAAGCAGACAAACCCGATGAAATAAAACCGCGATTACAACAAATTAATCTGCAAAAAAATGCATTGACAAAAATTATAAATTTACACACTCAATTACAACGTAATGGCAAAGAGCAGCAACATTATCAAACTACATTGAGTGAAAATCAGCAAAAAATAGCGACTCTAACCCAAACGATTGCAGAAAATGATCTGGCACTAAAAGAGAAAGCACAACATCTTAAAGATTTAAATGATAACTATCTTTTGCTACAAAAAGTCGCCGAATATGAGCAAGAGCGCGCACGTTTACTGAAAGATAAACCTTGCCCTCTATGTGGCTCAACACAACATCCTTATGTAGAAACCTATCATGACATCAAACCAGATGAGACAAAGCTACGTTTAGAAGCATTACAACAGCAGGTGCATTCACTCACCGTCACCTTAGCCGAACAGCGAACCCAACTGGTAAACTATGGCTCACAAAATAGCACCTTGAGTGACAATATCGCTCAGTTAACCCAAGAGAATAGCGTACTGACCCAACAGTGGCAGACGTTAGCACAAGCACACCATTTACCGTTAGTTGATGATGCAGATAACTTACTGACATTAGAACAATCATTAAATCAGCAAGAGCTTATTCTCACAGAAAAACTTGACAGTTATCAGCAATTAGAAGCCCAAACACATCAAAAGAATACGCATTTTCTCAATGCAAAAGAGCAATTTAATCAACAACAACAATCGGTTAAGCAACAGCAAAATGATTTAGATTATTTGCAAAAAACAATCAAAACCTATCAGCAACAAAACGAGCACTTGCACCAACAGCAACAACAATTAGCACAACATATTCAGTCAGCGATTGAAAAACAAGGCTATACACTCCCTGAATTTGAGCAGTTCACGCCATGGTTGGCAGCTCGTCAACAAGAGCACCAGCAATATCAAAGTCAGTTAAAAGAGCTTCAGCTATTACAACAAAGCCTACGTGAACAGCAAGTGACGCAAAATGAAAAAAAACGTTATTTAGCAGAAAAACAGGCTGAACTTGAGGCGCTATTAGCAAAATTAAGCCAACAACAGCACCAACAAACACAATGGCAGGATCAACGACAAGCCTTATTTGGTTCACAATCTGTAGAGCAGGTACGTAGTGAACTTGATAAACATAGCCAATTTTTACAAACCCAGATTGAGCAATATACTCAAGAAAAAAACCAACTAGAAAACCGACTTAATCAATTAATTGGCCAATATCAAGAGAATGAAAAAGCCCTACAACGAGCAATAACACAAGCACAACAAGCCACTGAACACTATCAACACGCGTTAAAAGAGAGTCTTTTTGACGATGAAAATGACTTTTTAGCCTCTCTATTATCGGTAGAGGAAAGAACACGTCTACAAGAGCAGCAAAAACAGCGACTTGATAAACTTTTACAAGAAAAAACGCGCCTTGAGACTCAAGAAAAAGCCTATCAACAACATTTATTACAACAACCATTACTCTCAACCCAATGTACTGCTGAGCAATGTAATATCCATTTAGACGACTTAGCAAAGCAACACAAAGCGTTGCAAGAAACACTATTTAGTCTGCAAATACAATTACGCCAAGATGATGAAAAACGGATAGAGCAACAAACACTATTAGCGCAAATAGCCAAACAGCAAGCGCATTATGATGATTGGAGTTATTTAAATGAGTTAGTTGGCTCTGCATCTGGTGATAAATTTAGTCGCTTTGCCCAAGGGTTAACCCTCGACCATCTTATCTATCTGGCTAATCGTCGCTTAGAAAAACTACATGGTCGTTACTTTTTACAACGCAAAACGACAGGTAGCCTTGAATTACAGATTGCCGATACATGGCAAGCAGATGCTCTACGCGATACACGTACACTTTCTGGTGGAGAGAGTTTTTTAGTCAGCTTATCCCTTGCCTTAGCGTTATCTGATTTAGTCAGTAATAAGACGCAAATTGAGTCACTCTTTTTAGATGAAGGCTTTGGCACCCTCGATCCTGATACACTAGATATTGCTTTAGATGCCTTAGATAGCCTTAATGCTTCTGGCAAAATTATTGGTGTGATCAGTCATGTTGAAGCGATGAAAGAGCGTATTCCGGTACAAATAAAAGTGAAAAAAGCGGGGGGTTTAGGAATAAGTCAGCTAGCACCTGAGTTTAGATATGGTAATAAGAGCAATGAAAATCAATCAGTTAAAGACTAGCTCTAATAATTTGATGTAAGTGGTTAAAATTTTTAGATATCAATAAATCACCCACAGCGTCTATAGTATGTGCATAGATTAGCTCAGGCTAAACAGCTTTAAACGCTTATATTTATCAAGGAGATAAGCATGTCTAACGCATTCACAGAATTAATGAAAAAACGTAGAACAATTTATCATTTAGGTAATCAACTGCCTATTAGCGAAGACAGAGTTGCTACGATCATCAAAGAAGCGGTTAAAGAAAGCCCTAGCGCATTTAACTCACAAACTTCTCGTGTTGTCGTTTTATTTGGTGAACAACACCAGAAATTATGGAATATCGTTAAAGATACTCTGAAAAAATTAGTCCCTGCGGATGCATTTAGCGCAACAGAGGCCAAAATTAATAGCTTTGCTGCCGGTGCAGGCTCCATCCTTTATTTTGAAGATACTGATATCGTTAAAGGGCTTCAAGAGCAGTTCCCACTGTATGCTGAAAACTTTCCTGTTTGGTCAGAGCAAGCCAGTGGTATGGCTCAGCTTTCTGTCTGGACTGCCCTTGCGGCTGAAAATGTAGGGGCATCACTGCAACACTACAATCCAATTATTGATGATGAAGTTCACGCAACTTGGGATATTCCTCGCCATTGGAAATTAAGAGCACAAATGGTCTTTGGCTCTATCGAACAAGAAGCAAGTGAGAAAAATTATATTGAAGATGACGCTCGTTTTAAAATCTTCAAATAATAGACTTTAATATAGACATCTGATCCAAATACCCTCTTTTTATTTTCATTCCTTGCCCACAGCCTCTGTGGGCTTTTTTTTGCCCACGACAAATAATAAAGGGAGCAATAAAAATTTTCATGAGAGCCTATATGTAATAAATACAGTTCCAGCTTATTGGCAACCCATGAGTAAAAAAATATAAAAAAAAGAGCAAAGTGCGTAATGAATACAAAGGTAGGGATGGACCCTTTGTGTTCAACACTTTGCTCTCTTTATTTAGTTACGCACCTCTCGTAAGAGGTGCTATTTTCACAAGGCGTATGAAAATATGTTATTTACGAGTAATGTTGTTCGCTTTTGGTTGAGCAATAGGTGACTGCTCAGCAAAGTATTTCACTACTGCATCAACATCTGGCACGCTGTAAACCGGATCTTTACCTTCTTTCAGTACAGAGAAGTTACTACCACCTGTTGCTAAGTATTCATTTGCAACTACACGGTAATTCGCTTTCATATCCACAGGCTTACCATCAATACGCATTGATTCAACAATCACACGTTGTCCAACAGGTGCTTTGCTGTCCCATGTATATTGGAAATTACCCGATACCGCTAATACTTGTGGACGTGAACGATCCCACTGTTGCTCTAATAAGCGTTTGATCTGCTCACCCGTTAATGTTTGTGTTAACAGTACATTAGAGAATGGTTGTACGGTATAAATAGCGTTATAAGAAACATCACCACCCGTCATATCAGCACGAATACCGCCACTGTTCATTAAGGCGATTTGTGCGCCACCCATATCTTTTGGTTTTGCCGTATATAAATGGGCATCAGCAATAACTTGACCTAGACCCGATTCGCCTGCATCGTTAGTTTGCTTGGTTAAGTTACCTTCTAGTTTACCAATAATACGGTTCGCTAATGGTGTAGCAATTTTCTCGTAAGCTTCTAACAGTTTAGTGACAGCAGGATCTTTTTCATATTTGCGGTTATCAACCCAAATATTACGCGCTTCTACATCAACAACATCTTTCGTTGTTTTATCTAATTTCAGGTCGATACGCGTTAACATTGCGCCATTAGATTGTGCAGAAGTCACTGATCTACCGTTAATAGTACAGTTATAAGCTTGGTGAGTATGACCCGTTACAACAAAGTCAACCGCTGGATCTAATTGTTCAACCACACCAAGTACTTTACCTGTAATACCATTACATGCGTTGATATTTACTGGACCACCATCACGGCGCTGTGCAGCACCTTCGTGGATCAGAACACCAATCGCCTGTACACCTTGAGCTTGTAACTTAGGCACTAAAGCGTTGATTGTTTTTGCTTCATTGTGGAAGCTTAAACCTTCAGTTCCTTTTGGTGTCACGATAGCCGCAGTACCTTCTAAAGTTAAACCAATAAAGGCAACCGGAATACCATTGAACTCTTTAATCACATATTCAGGGAATAACGTTTTACCTGTTTCGTTAACAGTCACGTTAGCCGCTAAATATTGGAAATCAGCACCTTTAAATTCAGTAGGACCTTGACAACCTGTAACTGGATGGCAACCACCGTTTTGCTTACGCAGTAACTCACCCATACCTTTATCAAATTCGTGGTTACCCACTGAAGTTGCTTCTAAACCTGCTAATGACAGCGCTTCAATAGTTGGCTCATCATGGAACATTGAAGATAACAGTGGGCTAGCACCAACCATATCACCGGCAGCTACCACAATATTATTTGGGTTATCTTTTTTCAGCTCTTTGACCAGCGTAGCCATATGCTCAATACCACCAGGCTTGTTTGGACCTGGTGCTTTTAATGCACCATGGAAGTCATTGAGTGCAATCACACGGACATCAACGACGTTCGCTTCGTCATAATTTTTAGCACAACCTGCTAATAAGACGGAGCTTACTGCAAGGGCTACGAGTTTATATTTATGGTTCATTTAAGTTTTATCCCTAGATCAATATTCACGTTTCGGACAATCAATCACTTCGAAATCTTTGCTATAACAAATATAGAATTCATCTCGATTAATTTGAATTTCTTTATCCTTCAATGATGGATTATTTTCTTTTAAGAACTTAATCAATTCACTATTTGAAGGGCGGCCTTCTGGTAACACTAATGCGTCAAATAACGCTTGTTGCTGACCAAAGAATGCTTCTGGCGTATCAAAGGCACAAACGCCATGTTTTTCCCATTCACCTTGCAATAAGTCAATACCCGGTGATGAACATAAGTAAGGTTTAATCGCTGAGTATTCTAATGGTGGTAAATCCCCTTTACATAAACGAGGATGCTTGCGTATGTCTTTCCAGTCACGGCATTCATCCCATGATTTACCATCGCAGGTTTCAGCCCATAGCCCATGAACAATCCAGCCAAATTTATTATCTGAGAAACACTGGATTTCAAATTTATCGAATTCGCGTTTAGCACGCTCTTTTTCGTTATCGTTATTTAAACGCTTAATATTATTTTTTTTATAATCACAAAAAGCCGGTGAGTAATTAATGGCTAATTTAAAGTAATCTGTTGATGCTTTACTATTTTGACCATAACGATCATTTGTCGCAATATAGTCATAATTGGCAGTAGGTGCATCAGGTAAAATACAAGATACGCCTTCAACTAATTTTGCTTGCGGTTTTAATGGTTGTTTAACTTCAGGTGCTTGTGTCACACAACCCGCTAAAATAACAGCTAAAATAGCAGGTAATAGCTTTATAAAGCGCATAAAATCCCCTTAAAGAGCAATAACTGCACTCTTTCACGCCAAAACATGAGAACGACCTGCCCGAATGGACAGGTCTATAAGATTATTTCTTCTCAGTTAGGTCGATTTTGTAAATTGCAAAACCGATATCGTCATTTTCCACAAAGGTCATTGGATACTGAGCAAAATCTTTAATAAAGTTAGCGGCTTTTTCACTTGGTGAAGTTTCAAAGCGAACATCTAATTGTTTATCTGTCTTAATCGGTAAGAAAGACCAATTATTCGCAGCTTTTGTTGCAACTTCGCCATTTTCTTTCGTTTGCTTAGCAATATAAGAAGCTAAAATTGCACGGTTTTCATCTGGTGATGCAAAGGCGATATTGCTTTCACCTGTACCCGCAAATTTACCACCGTATCCACGATAGTTATTGGTTGCAATTAAGAAAGTTGCTTTAGGATCGATAGGTTTGCCTTGGTAAGTGACATTTTTGATACGGTTTGCATCTTTATTGACAACTTGGCAATCAACGTCATATTTAGCAGGCTGAGTTAAATCAACTTTATACTCTACGCCACTGATAGTGTCGAAGTTATAAGTACGGAAACCATCCCAGTTGATTAAGTATTGTGGTTTGGTTGAGTTAGGATCAACTTGGTTCCACATACCCGCTGAACATTCTAACCACTCAACAACATCTGCACCGGTTGCTTTTACAACCACTAATGTATTTGGATACAGATATAAGTCTGCTGCGTTACGGAATGTTAAGTCACCCTTTTCTACTTCAACGAAGTCTGCAGGTGCATTTTTACGTCCGCCGGCTTTAAATGGTGCTGCTGCACCTAATACTGGCAGGCCGTCTAAGTTCGGATCACCTTGAATAAAGTGTTTAGTATAATCAACCTGTGCATCGTTAACGATTTGTACCGTTGGATCACTTTGTACTAAAGCTAAGAAGCTATACATATTAGCTGACGCTTTACCAATATGTTTTCCGACGAAATCACGAGTACCTTGGTGTGCTTTTTCAATGATTTGCGCTAACTCGGCATCACGTTCAACTAATGCTTTTTTGTTTGCTTTATCAAAGATAGGACGCGCTTCACCTGTTGCTTGGGTCATCACCCATTTGCCGCTGTCGTTATTGATAACCATATCGACAACACCTAAGTGATCACCCCATTGGCCTGGCATTACTGCTGGAACACCATTTACAGTGCCTTTAGCAACATCAACACCTTTAATGCCTTCAAATTCTTTACTTGGGAATACGCCGTGAGCATGACCAAACATAATAGCGTTAATGCCATCAACTTCACTCAGATAATAGACTGAGTTTTCAGCCATAGCTTTATAAGGTTCAGAAGAGAAACCAGAGTGAGGGATAGCCACAATCAGATCCGCACCCTCTTTTTTCATTTGAGGAACGAATTTTTTCGCTGTTTCTGTAATATCATTGACAACGACTTTTCCATCCAGATTGGCTTTATCCCAGATTAAAATCTGTGGTGGTACAAAGCCGATATAACCAATCTTGATAGTGTGCTCTTTGCCATCACGATCTTTTACTGGTGTATCAACAATGATATAAGGTGTGAAATAGTTTTTGCCTGTTTTCGCATCCATGATATTGGCATTGATATATGGGAATTCAGCGCCCGCAATGGCTTTTTTCAGGTAATCTAAACCATAGTTAAATTCATGATTACCAAAGTTACCTACGGTATACCCCATGGTATTCATTAACTGGTGCGCTGGATGAGCTTCCCCTTTCTCTAAGCCTTTAGCTGCTTGATAGTCAGCCAGTGGACTACCTTGGATCAAGTCACCGTTATCCACTAAAATCGCATTGGTTGCTTCAGCTTTCGCGGCTTTAATTAAATTCGCCGTACGAACATAACCAAACTGTTCTGTTGGTTTGTCTTTGAAGTAGTCAAAGTCGATTAAGTTACTGTGAACATCCGAAGTCTCCATAATACGGAGATCGACTGTCGCAGCATTAACATTGAATGCGACCAACATTGCTAATGTTGAGATTTTCAACACATTCTTAACCATTACACACCCCTTATATATTGGTTAACAGGAGAGCACAGTTGCTCTCCTTTTATTACTTCTGTCAAACAATACTTGCTTTGATAAAACTAGAAGTACAGACGCATACCAGTTTCAAAGATATATTGTTTTTTATCTTCATAGGCTGGGTTTTCGCTACGAGCATCATCATATGCCATTTCAGCGAATAAACGTAAGTTGTTGTATTTAGATACCGCAAAACGTTTATCTACACCCACAGTATAGGTTTCTTTTTTGTAGTTGAAAGTGTTAGCATCGCCATCACGCAGGTAATAACCCGCATACATACCACTTTCGATACGATCCCAGTGCCATTTCACACCAACACCATATAAATTCGCTTTCCAATCGCCTTTAACTGAGTTCCATCTGTAATCTTTTTCTGAGGCATTGCTCGCTAAAGTTAAGCCTGAGTTTTTCCCACGAGATTGACCATAGTCGATACCGATAGAGAATTCGCGACCAGGGAAGAAGTATTCTGCACCGAATGCTAAGATACTATTTTCTGGTGTTTTACCTCGAACCGTACTTTTACTGCTATGGGTTGCTTCACCTTTAGCTGCAGAATAACCCGCATCAAACTCTAAACCGAAGGTTGATTTATAAAAACCAACAATGGAGTAAGCACGAGTAATATCACCGGTAGTACGAGTATTATCATCCCCAGTTTTACCCGTTATCGTACCTGCAAGCTTAAACCCTTCATAACGGTTTGTTTCAATAAAGATAGTTTGTGGTAAACGAGTCATAAAGTTGTTTTTACCAACCCCTTTACCATCAGCATAACCATTGCTATAACCCACAGCGCGGCCTAATACATCACTAAAGTAAAATACCCCTGTATTACCATAGCCGTAGCTTGATTTTTTTACCCAGTCAATCGGGATATAAGTACGGCCAAATTGGATTTGTCCATAATCGCGATGAGAAAAACCAACATAGCCTACACGGTTATACATCTCAAAATTAGATTTAGGGTTATCACTATTGGTTTTTTGAGTATCTGAACCCCACTCTAATTTACCAAACACTTTGATATCGTTAGTCAGTTCATGGGAACCAAAGAAACCGATACGGCTACCATCATCATTCATTTTCATTTCATGATTTTGGCTAGTCACTTGCGTTTTTAAACGGAACTGACCGTTAACATCAAAACGTGTACCTTTATCGTTGTACACATTTACTGCGTTTGCAGATCCCGACAGAACCAATAAACCTACCAGCGCTGCTAAAGGCTTTAAGCTTTTCATGATTAAAATACCCATCTATTTTCTATAGTTTTATGATTTTCTTTCTAAGGTTAAAAATAATACCGCCGTCTATGATTAACCCTGATTTCAGTTCAAAGAGCCGCCGCCACGGATCTCAAACAAGAAAATCGCTTTTACAACCGTTCATTTTTATAACTGCTATTATTACTCTACTTAATTTTCTTACAGGCTTTAATTTCCTTGACACAGAGATATTCACCAATAAGACACAAAAATAATGTCCTCATTACTATTTAAATAAGGGCATTGCTTTTATTTCTATCCACAAATCGAGTAGAGCATTGAATTTTCGCTGGCATGTTACTCAAAAAAAAGCCTAACTTTCGTGATATAGCCCACAATTACATCAAAGTATATTTTCATGGTTACATACCTGAGTGATGAGCTTCACAATTAAGCTTAAAGATACGTATTTTTTGAACTTAATCAACTTTTTCAAAATACCATTTTTTAATTTTTCTTTTATATTTCATTTTGTTACATAGCTAATGTTTTTGCTAATAAAAAAATTTACCTTGCTATTTAATATATTTAAAAGGACGTATTATTTTTAACCACTAAATAAATAACCCTAAAGATTTAAATATTATTATCTCAATTCTATAATTTTCTATTTTTATATTTACTTGTTATTTAAATAAGCTTAAAAATAAATTTAACTACAATTTAACTCGCAGTAATGAATGACCTACACACTTTATAAGGATAATTAACTAAAAATATCAACCAAGATAGGACAAGAGTAAGGTTTAATTACAATCTCTAATCAATGTTTGTTTATGAACGACGGATTCTATTAATCATAACTAAAGCTAAACTATAACCATAGTTAACATAAAAAGGCTATTTATGCGTTTTTGTCAATTTTCCGCAAAAAAATATTTATATTTGTGATTTAGATCACCATCGTTACCATGAAAAACAACCTGTTACTTTTTCTTAAAACTGTGATAAAAATCACATCCAATCGTCAAGATAAATTTTCTTTTGTAAATTAATGCAGAGATAAATCTGAAAGTGTTGCAAAGAAAGCGTTCAAAAATAGGATAAAAACCCAACTACGTGATAATTATCACATTACGACAATCCTTGAGATTTAGATTATCTCTCCCGTAAAACGATAAGTTAATTAGCAACAAATAAGAATAAAACTCATTTTCATAAAGTAATTTTACTAATTATTCGATTCAGCTTGAACACTGTTTTTATACTGTGAGCCGATAATAAATTTCTTTTAAAGGATATTACCTTTTAGATACTGCTAACATTCAGTATCATATTGCTGTTAATCATGATTAAGGGGAATGTCAGATGCTGTGGTTTAAAAATATTTTGGTCTATCGCTTAAATAAAGAGATAGCGCTGTCAATGGATGAGTTAGAACAACAGCTGGCTTCATTAGCATTCACCCCTTGTAGTAGCCAAGATATGACCAAAACGGGTTGGGTTTCACCTATGGGTGATCGTGGCGAAGCACTTATCCATGTTGCAGGTAAACAAGTCATGATGTGCGCACGGAAAGAAGATAAGATCCTCCCCGCCACCGTCATTAAGCAAGCGCTACAAGATAAAGTTGAAAAGTTAGAGGGTGAACAAGGTCGTAAATTAAAGAAAACCGAAAAAGCGACATTAAAAGATGAAGTTGTCCACACGTTACTTCCTCGCGCATTTAGCAAATTCTCACAAACCTTTATTTGGTTAGATTTAGATAAACAATTAGTGATTGTTGATTCAGGTAGTGCAAAACGTGCCGAAGATAATTTAGCCTTATTGCGTAAAACATTAGGTTCGCTACCCGTGGTTCCACTCAATTTTAATGAGTCTGTCGAATCAAAAATGACACAATGGGTTCGTTCCGGTGAACTCCCTGCTGGTTTTACATTAATGGATGAAGCCGAGCTTAAAGCGGTATTAGAAGAAGGTGGCGTGATACGTTGTAAGAAACAAGAGCTTGTCTCTGATGAAATTGCCACTCATATTGAAGCCGGTAAGTTTGTCACCAAGCTTTCTCTTGATTGGGAAGATCGCCTGCAATTCATGCTTTGTGATGATGGCTCTATCAAGCGCATTAAATTTAGTGATACCTTGCGTGAGCAAAACGATGATATTGATAAAGCCGATTTTGCCCAGCGTTTTGATGCCGATTTTGTCTTAATGACAGGTGAACTAAGCGCGCTAATTGAAAGGGTTATCGAAGTACTTGGTGGTGAAGCCGAGTAATTTTATCACCCGATATCATAGTACAAAAAAACAGCCTATCTCACGCTATGATCAGGCTGTTTTTTTATCAATTATTCCGCCGCTATTTTTGAATTAAATAGCGTATTGTCGGCCCATCTTGCTGAATATCTAATACGGTATAACCGTAGTTTTTCGCATCTAAGGGAATATTATTAATAGACTGAGGACAATCGCTCACCACTTCAAGGATCTCACCTTTTTTCAGTGACGGCATCGCTTCTAATGTTGCCACCGCAGGATAAGGACAAGGCTCACCGACCATATCAAGACGATAATCTGGCACTATGGTTTTTTTCTCGTTCATGCGATTTCCTTATTAATTTGTGTTGAAAGCGCTTGCGCTTGTTGCGCTCTTTTGCGGAAGAAATGTTTTTCCCACCAAAGTAGTAATATAAAAGAGAGACCAAGTAGCAGGTAGGTGATGGCTAATCCACCAACTGGACCAAAAGTATCTAATAGGTTGATTTTATCGTAGTCGGTAGCCAGTACCGCAGAAAAATCATCCCAATAATACGCCAGTATTGTTGAACCAATCACGTTACCTAAGCCTACCCACCAAAAGTGGATCTGCCCTTCAACAGCACGATACATCCAGCCTGTTTCACAACCACCAGCAAGCACGATACCAAAACCAAACAACAAACCACCAATAACTGCATTAGGACCGGCCCACATAATTTTCGGTGCAGCACCTAATTGTACATAGCTAAAAATACCCACCGCACTTACCGCCATACCGATAATAATCGCTTTCGCCATATGCGTTCTACCGGTTATCCATAAGTCACGAAATGCGGAAGTAAAACAGATTTGTGCACGTTCAATTAAGATCCCAAAGCCAATTCCCCCCAGCATAGCAAAGCCGAGTTTGGGTGAATCAAATAGAATAATTAATGACCATGCGATCATGGCAAAAAAGATAACCATCCCCAATCGAAAGCGACGTTTTGCACGTTGTTTATCTTGCGTAATAGGTGATGCTTTACTGACTTTTTGCAGTTTTACCGGTATACGAAATAGTGGCATTAATGAAAGTTTGGCACCAAAATAAGAGCCAATAGCAGTAGCAACAGCAAAGAACCAAGCATGCAATGAAAATTGAGGAATACCGGTAAAGAATGCCGCGAGGTTACACCCCATGGCTAAACGTGCACCAAATCCGGCAATAATACCGCCCAAAACGGCCTGAAGAATACGCACTTTATGTTGAGGATGACGAAGTTTGACATTATTGGCCCAAAGTGCTGCCATAATACAACCACCAAACATCCCAATAATCATTACCCCATCAATACGAGTGAGTGGTGTCCCTTCAAGACCAATGATTTTAAAGTAACCCCATTCTTCTGGATGCGCACCAAACCATTGCATCACATGACCGCCCCAGCGAGTAAACTCACCAGTAACTGCCCAGAAAGTGCCGGTTAAACCAAAGTAGTAAGTAGATAAGATACCTGCTGCAATAACCGCCGGAAGAGGCTTCCAGAAACGGATCAGGTATTGAGATTTAAATTCTGACCAAGACATGTTTTTCCCTAGAACTTACCCCCACGAGAGACCCTCTCCACGCAGTAGGATTGGTCGAACATGTTACTCCAAAAATATTTTTATCAAAGGATCAGAATTAAGATAAATGACAGAAGTTTGCGTTATAACAAACTTCTGTAACAGAGAAATAACTTATGAGTATTTAAAAGATCAGTTGAGTGATTTGATTTAATTAACAAATACGGGGTAATGGCTCGTTATAAGGGAGATCTAAAATACGACTTGTGCCAAAAATTCCCGTTAAACGAATATAACGCTCTTCAGTTACTTCACCAATGGTACAAGCATCTTGGCCTAAAGTATGTTGATGTAAAGCCTCAAGAACTTGTTTTTCTGCTTGCGGTGACACGACTAATACAATTTTACCTTCGTTAGCAAAATTGAGTGCTTCCAGCCCTAATAATTCACACACACCACGTACAGACTGTTTCATTGGCAGTTTGTTTTCATATACATTCATGCCACAGCCACAGGCTTGAGAAAACTCATGTAAAATAGCGGTCACGCCACCACGAGTTGCATCACGTAATGCACGAATACCGTCAATTTGACGTAAAGGCGCGATCATTGGTTCAAGCACGGCACAGTCACTTTGCAGATCAGCTTCCAATCCTAAATTTTCACGTAAATTTAAGATAGTGGCACCATGATCGCCTATTGTACCGCTGACGATGATCTTATCGCCGGCTTTAATGTGACTCGCTGCCCAATCAATTTTACTTGGGATCACCCCAATACCCGCAGTATTAATGAAGATCTTATCCGCAGCACCACGAGGAACCACTTTGGTATCCCCCGTTACAATCTGAATACCTGCTTGTTGTGCGGCTTTTGCCATCGCCATCACCAATGTTTCTAGCGTTTCAAAAGCAAGTCCCTCTTCTAAAATAAAACCACAAGAGAGATAGCGAGGTACAGCCCCACCTACAGAAAGATCGTTCGCGGTTCCGCAAACAGATAATTTACCAATATTTCCACCTGGGAAAATGATCGGATCAATCACATAACTGTCGGTACTAAATGCCAGACGATCGCCCTGTGCTGTGAGATCGGCTAATGCAATACGAGCCTGATCTTCTTTTTCATTCAATAATGGATTATCGAATGCTTTCAAAAATAGCCCTTCGATAAGTTGTTGCATACCTTGCCCACCATTTCCTTGAGCTAAGGTGATTTCATCAGGTTGTTTCATATATTACCTTCACGGCGATACTGATAATAAGCCGCACATGCACCTTCTGATGACACCATTAAGGCACCTAATGCCGTTTCTGGTGTACAACTTTTACCAAATAATGGGCAATCAGAAGGTTTACATCGTCCGGTTAATACATCGCCACAGCGTGATTGTGGATTATCAGCCACTTGTTGTGGTGCTGGTGTAAAACGTCGTTCAGCGTCAAACTCAGCGTAAGCGGGTGTTAGTTGAATACCAGACATAGGGATCTCCCCAAGTCCACGCCATTCACTGCTCTCTTTTAGCATAAAAACATCTTTCAATGCTTTTTGCGCAAGTTTATTGCCTTCATTAGGGACAATACGACTATATTGATTTTCAATACTTAAAACATAATCTGCATTCTCAGCTTTTGCTTTAAGCTGTTTTACTACCATCAGTATAGCTTGTAATAAATCCAACGGTTCAAAACCTGTCACCACAAAGGGTTTTTCAAATTCATCACATAAAGGTTGATAAGGCGTGCAGCCAATCACCATACTGACATGACCGGGGGCAATAAAACCATCAATACGTACATCTTCTTGCTCTAATAAGCAACGTAAAGTCGGTACGATAGTAATGTGCTGACAAAATAGCGAAAAATTTTTCAGTCCACGTAATTTCGCTTGTTGCAGCGTCATCGCCGTACTTGGCATGGTAGTTTCAAAGCCTAAGCCAAAAAATACCACTTGTTTATCAGGGTTATCTTGCGCAATTTTTAATGAATCAAGCGGTGAGTAAACAATACGGATATCACTACCGCGACGACGAGCATCAAGCATTGAACCATGACGACCGGGCACCCGCATCGCATCACCGAAAGTACAGAAAATGACTTCTGGACGGGCTGCAATTTCTAAGCAAGCATCAATGCGCCCCATAGGTAACACACATACCGGGCAACCGGGACCATGAACAAACTCAATCTCTTGTGGTAATAAGCGGTCGAGACCAAATTTAAAAATTGCATGCGTATGTCCGCCACACACTTCCATAATCTGTAATGGGCGAGTGATGGGATGAGGCCATTGTGAAATAGTTTCACGTATTTGAGCTAATAATGCTTTGGCCAATTCGGGATCACGAAATTCATCAACGTATTGCATCATCAGCCTCTTCAAGGGTAACACCATATACATGTTGTAATGCATCCAGAGTATCTTGAGCTTCTTGTTCATCAAGAATACTCATGGCAAATCCAACATGAATAAGCACCCACTTATCTAATAACTCTGACGGGTCACCCTCACAAACCATAGAGATATTGACGGCACGTTTTACGCCACTGACTTCAGCATAAGCGAGTTGGTGGACATCATTGCCCACCTCAACTATCTTGGCAGGAACACCTAAGCACATAAACGGCTCTCCAACCAAGCTAACCACTCTTCCATACCTTCGCCAGTTGTCGCAGATAATGCGATGATCTCAATATTAGGATTGACGCGACGCGCTGATTCAATACACGCTTGCACATCGATATTAAGATGTGGTACTAAATCAATTTTATTGATAATCATCAGATCTGCAGCGGCAAACATATGTGGATATTTTAATGGTTTATCTTCCCCTTCCGTTACCGAAAGGATAGCCACTTTATGTTTTTCACCCAGATCAAAACTAGCAGGGCAAACCAGATTGCCAACATTTTCAATAAAGAGAATACTGTTGTCTTTTAAACCTAATTG
Organism: Proteus sp. G2675; assembly: GCF_963886535.1. Lineage (NCBI taxonomy): Bacteria > Pseudomonadati > Pseudomonadota > Gammaproteobacteria > Enterobacterales > Morganellaceae > Proteus > Proteus sp. G2675. Next base: position 190,563 of record NZ_CAWPCB010000014.1, on the reverse strand, counting down.
ATGGGTAGCATCATGCACCATTTGTGCATCAAGGTGACAACCTTTACCCGTATTGACTTGAATAGCAGCAACCCCGGTTTCACGAATACGATCAGCATCATTCGTCGTTTGCTGATCACCTTCAATCACCGCACAAGGTACACGTTGCGTTAGCTGTTTTAACGTTTGAGTTAGCAACGTTGTTTTACCGGAGCCGGGACTTGAAACTAAATTCAGCGCCAATACATTTTGCTGGGCAAAATGTTCACGATTATGAACGGCAATTCGATTATTTTTATCCAGTACATCCATCTCAATTTTTAACATTCGTTTTTGGCTAATTCCGGGAGCATGAGTACCGGCTTCCCCTTGCCCATAATGCATGTTGTCATTATCAATAACTGGACTAAATTGTTCTTCGTGTTCATGGCTATGTTCATGGCTATGAGTATGTTCATGAGAATGTGCATGATGATCGTCATTCCCATGATGATGCTCATGGAACACTTGGGCTTCATTTTGCTGTGCATCATGATAAAAATGGAGATGAACATCGCCACTATTATGGTAATGGTGATGATGAATAATGATAGGCTGACCATGAGTTTCGTAATTGTGCTTATGCTTTTGCTCAGACTTATCAATATATTTATGAACAGTATTCGCTGGAGTAGCATTGTGTTCATGATGATGATCATGCCCATGATGATGGTGATGACCGTGATGGTGATGGCCATGGTCGTGATGATCATGGTCGTGAGAGTGATGGTGGTGATCGTGTGAATGAGGCGCTACGCCTTCAATGCTGACATTACCTTCACCACAACCGCAAGTGCTACACATATTCTGACTCCTGACTATTCAATAAGAAGAATTTGACTCGGTGTCGCGTAAACGTTCTACATTATGATCTTAACTGACCACGAAACAGGGAACGCCGACTTAAATCAACTTCTGTGACGGATTGTGTCTGAACAGGAAGAGAAAGAGCCATTTTTGCACTGTTTTCTGCTAACTCAACCGCTTGCTCACCTTGTAAATGGCGATCAAGTGGCGACATTAATGAACAAGCCAGATATTGAGCACCATTAGCAAGTTCACCAACGACAAATTTAACCTGACCACAAGGAAGCGCTAAGGCGATACGCTCACCAATTTTACGTCTTGGCCACTCTTGTGATGGCCCGGGCAACACAATAAGCTCTAGCATCCAAGGCGTTAAAATTGTTCCAATCCATTGCTTTTCAAATAAAGTAAATCCCCCTGCTTTTACGGGAATATTTTCTCTATAAAAAGGCAATGCTTGCATCTCTTTTTTGGCAATCTCTCGAAAACTGCTTTCAAGTAATTCAATAGGTGGTTCATCGTATCCCGTGATATCCCAATTTAATTCACTCATGCTGTTACCTCTTTAGGGGTTACGGTGATCCCATGTTCACGCAAAATATTAACCACTTGTTCAAGTGCTATTTCCATCGATTGCTGACCAATATCTGACAATGACATACTTGGCGCTAATGAAGCAGGTTCAATACCCACTAAAATTAGTTTGCGAGGAAATTCATCAGTCATACGTAAGGCCATTAATACATCCGATAGCCCGAGTTGATGCGGTGAAATTTTCTGGGTAAATAATGCAGGTACATCATCATCATGTAATACAAAGATACTGCCCGGCTCGTGCTGGCTTCTTACTGCATCAGCAACAATCAATAAATCTCTTGCAGCAATATCTTGCAAAATTTCCATGCCTGATGTGCCACCATCAATAACATCGACGTTCTCCGGTAAAGAGAAGCGCTCTTCGAGCGCTTCTACGATACGAACACCAATGCCTTCATCGCTTAGTAATAAATTACCAATACCTAAGACAAGTGTACGCATTACAATACCTTCACCTTACTTAATTCTTTACCTGTTAAATCAACCATATGCACAGCACAAGCCATACATGGGTCGAAAGAGTGAATGGTTCTTACCACTTCCAGAGGTTTGTTAGGATCAGCCACCGGCGTTCCCACTAGTGATAACTCATAAGGACCCGGTTCATCATTAAAGTTACGAGGACCCGCATTCCATGTTGAAGGAACAACAGCCTGATAGTTTGTGATTTTGCCATCTTTAAAGACTATCCAGTGAGATAGCATACCGCGCGAAGCCTCTTCAAAACCGACGCCACGATACTCTTTACCCGGCTCAAACTCAGGTTTAATAAAGGAAGCAGTATCTCCACGGCCAATATTATCAACCAGTGATTGCCATAAGAAGTTAAGCGAATCTTGTAATACACAAGCATGAACAGTACGACCAATAATGCGTCCCCAAGTTGACTCTAACTGCTCTGTCACCAAGGTTTGACCGGTTAATTTGGTGTAGATCTGATTAACTTCGTTATAGTGTTTTACTGTGCCTTCATGTTTACCCGCTAAACCACACACTAACCATGCTAAAGTACCTACTTCTACAGGTTTGCCGTAAAATGTGGGTGACTTAACCCATGAGTATTTATTATTTTCATCCCAACCGGTGTATTTAGGACGAGTTAAACCTTCCCATGGTTTTAATGGTTCATCATCTTCATACCATGCGTGTTTACCACTCTCTTCAATGCCGTCTTTCAGGTTTTGATCTTTCCAATCTTTGATTGGACGATAAGTAGAAAAATCAACGCCTTCCATATAGCCACCTGAGAGTAAAAACTCAGTATTATTGCCATTAATAGGCAATTCAGGCACAGATAAGTAGTAATTAGCCCCTTTACCGATTTTTAACCACTCTGGATAATAAGCAGCAAAAATAGCAGTATCCACTTTATAAACTTGTTCAATAAAATCACCCAAGTTATCAATAAAGTGTTTTACATACATTAAACGTTCTAAATTGAGAACATTCGGTGCATCAAGGTTAATTGGGTTAGCAACACCGCCCACTGCTAAGTTTTGAATATGCGGTGTTTTACCCCCTAACACGGCCACAATGCGGTTTGCATCGCGCTGGCATTCCAATGCTTGTAGATAGTGGGCTACCGCAATCAAGTTAACTTCAGGAGGTAATTTCATGGCCGAGTGACCCCAGTAACCATTGGCGAAAATACCTAACTGACCGCTATCAACCAAATCTTGAATTTTCTTCTGCACTTTTCTGAACTCTTCAGCAGAGTTCAGTTGCCATTGAGAAACCCCTTTAAGCATCGCTGAGGCTTTTTCAGGATCTGCCTGTAATGCTGCCGTAATATCAACCCAATCCATCGCAGATAACTGATAGAAATGGACGATATGGTCATGAATAATGTGAGAAGCCAGAATTAAGTTACGGATATACTGAGCATTAACCGGAATATCCATCCCTAAGGCATCTTCTACAGCACGTACTGAGGCTATTGCGTGAACCGTTGTACAAACACCACAAATGCGTTGCACAATAATCCATGCATCACGAGGATCGCTTCCTTTTAGGATCTCCTCCATTCCACGCCACATGGTACCGGAAGACCAAGCTTTAACGACTTTTCCGTTATCGATTTCACAGTCGACGCGTAAATGCCCTTCAATACGGGTAATAGGATCAATAGTAATGCGTTGGCTCATGATTTAACCTCAGCCTTTTTTAATTGTATATTTGACTCTGTTTGTGCTGGTAGTACCGGCAGTAAACGGATAATAAGAATGTAAGCAGTAACTTCGAATGCAACGAAGCCAATAGAAATCAACAACTCACTTGCAGTTGGGAAATAGTGATAGCCGTTGCCTGGGTTATAAGCGACTAATGAATAGTTCATACGCCACATTGCCGCACCCACTAACATAAATAATGCGCAGACAAATAACATTCTTGGGCTACGACGATTATTTTTCAGGTGCATCAATACCAGAGGAATAAACAACAAGGCACTTTCTGCAAGGAATAACCAAGAGAACATATCCCCTTTAGCGATATAACTCAGCTTACCGTTCCAAATCACTTCACCCCAACGTAATACTAAGAAGGTGATCAGAAGTACTTCTATGATTTTAGTTAACTTGGTAAATAGCGGTGTTTCATCGTCATTAATAGTACGGCTCGCTTTTAATAAAGAGCCTTCAAAAATAACGATAGTGAAACCGAGGATAAAAGCGGTTAATAAAGAGAACAGCGGTAGCATTTCATAAGATTGCCACAGAGGATGCACCTTCCAACCTGCCGAAATCATTAATGATCCCATGGAGGATTGGTGCATGGTTGGCAATAAGGCGCCTAGACCAATAATAAAGAACATCGCTTTATTAAGGCGTCTTAACGAAACTTTCCAACCTAAACGTTCCAGTAGTGCAGGTAAAAACTCTAATGCCATCACCATAATGTAGATGGTCATACAAGTTGCTGTTTCAAACAACACGGAGTTAACGTTAAAGTATTGAGGCATAAAGAAGTGAGGCATGTTCCAGTAACGACCAATATCGATTGCAATGGATAATCCACCTAACGAATAGCCGAACAAGCTCGCTAATAATGCAGGACGTACTAAGGGATGAAATTCACCTTTATTACAAACATAAACAGCCCATGCCAGTGCCCAACCACCACACGCAAAGCCTGTTCCGATAAGTAAGTCAAAGGCTATCCAAATACCCCAAGGATAACCGCCATTTAGATCGGAAACATCCCCAAGACCCAATACCAAACGCTTACCAATAAGAATAAAACCAAGCACAGCAAGCGGTAAAAACACTCTAACAGCTAAAGTAAATAACTTACCGCCAAGTGGACGAGGATCATGACTCGACATCGTTATCCTCCTTATGGTGTTCCTGCTCTTGTTTTTTACTATTACGGTTAACCAAATAAGTAATGCCCGCAAGCGCTGCTATTGGTAAAACCATACCTTTATACAGCGTATGTTGAATATGTTCAGAACGCGCACCCGTTGATAATGGAGCCACTTCTGGCATACCTAGGTTTTCAAAAGGCACCGCGGAAAGTACCATCACCTGCGTACCACCACCTTCAAACTCACCATAGATATGATCTTGATATTCTGGGATCTTATGTAGATAAGTATCGCCACCATTAATGGTTTGGCGTGGATAGTGATATTCTTCACCCGCTTTTTTCGCTAACCGGCGTTTTGCTTCTTCAAGCAACTCTTCACGAGTACCAAAAATCACAGCACCTGTTGGACAAACCTCAACACAGCCGGGTAATAAGCCTTTATCTAAGCGCTCTACCCCTTTTTGGTTACATAGTTCACATTTATAAAGCTTACCGAAGGGATCATCATAATCGTATTTAGGAATGTTATAAGGACAACCCACCATACAGTAACGACAACCTGTACAGATATCTGCATGATAATGCACAATACCGGTTTTCGGATCTTTGGTTAACGCTGAAACAGGACACACAGAAACACAATTAGCATCAACGCAATGCATACATTGTTTCTTAATAAAGGCATAACCGTTTTCCAGTTGATCTTTATTTTCACCTGTTCCATCACGCCAAATTTGAATAATGTTATTTGTGTAAGGACTTAGTTTGTCATTGTTTGACCAGATCGGATCACCATTAGCATAAGTATCACCACGCTCCATGGGTTCCGGATGATTAATTTCCTGACATTTTGTCACACATGCTTGACAGCCTACACAGAGTGTAGAGTCATAGAGCATACCGAGAGCCCCAGGAATTGGAGGACGGTTCTGCGCCGCAGCATGACTCGCAGTGGGTGCCATTCCCGCAAGGAGAACCCCACCTGATGCCAGCTTAAAGAAATGACGCCTATTCACCGTTTATCCTCCTGTGAGGCTCCTGTGGTATTTTTGTCACGGCCTAATTGACGCACAGCCATCACACTTACCCCAGCAACAGCACCAACAACTGCACCTAATAAGCCTGCTGCACCATAAGAAACACCACCACCTTCTTTGGCGTTAACATCGGGTACTTGTGCTTTTGGTGTTGGCTGATAAACATTCGCAAGTTGGAAAATACCTTTCGTAAACCCGACACCCTCTTCATTACAGCCATAGCAAGGGTGACCAATACCAACAGGCCAAATTCCTCCACCAATATCGCAAAATTCTAATGTTGGGCAGTTACCGTAAGTTTCAGGTCCTTTACAACCTAAATGGTATAAACACCAGCCTTGGCGGTGTCCTTCATCACCAAATTCTTTAGCAAAACGACCCGCATCAAAATGAGGACGGCGTTCACAGTTTTCATGTATTAGACGCTCATATGCAAATAGCGGTCTGTTTTTGCTATCTAACTTAGGTAATGAATTAAAGGTAATAATATGTGCAACTGTAGCTAAGAAGTTATGTGGGTTTGGTGGACACCCTGGAATATTGATAACTGTTTTACCCGGTAAAATAGCTTCCAGTGATTTAGCGCCAGTAGGGTTACCTCCAGAAGCTGGCACACCACCCCATGCAGAACAAGAACCGATAGCAATAATTGCCGCCGCACCTTCAGCGGCTTCTTTGATATGCTCAAGAATAGGTTTGCCTGCCACCATACAGTAAATACCGCCATCTTTGTCAGGGATAGAACCGTCGACAACAAGGACGTATTTACCTTTGTATTTCTCCATCGCATTATGTTTGTTTTCTTCTGCTTGATAACCAAAAGCGGAAGAGAGCACTTCGTGATATTCAAGTGCGATAACATCCAGAACAAGGTTTTCAAGTGTTGGGTGAGTCGCACGTAATAAAGATTCCGTACAACCTGTACACTCTTGAGCACCAATCCAAATAACAGGTGGACGTTCAGGTGATGTCATTGCTTGTGACATTTGCGCGGCTGCTTTGCCGCTTAATCCCATGGTAGCTGATAACGCTGCGCACAATTTCATAAAATCGCGTCGGTTAATACCATGTTGGGAAAAAACATTATTCCCCAAGGCCATATATCTCTCCTGATATGATGATTTTTAATTGGAATAATTTTAAAACACCGCCTTTTTAACACTCCGACACAATAATGACTTGATCATTATCAAGCGATAATTCATTAAAAAATAAATTATTCTTTTATGCGAGAAAAAACGTTTCAGCTATTTAATGTTTAAGATGGATTTTTAATATATATGGTCAATTTAAAATTAATTATTCTTTATATAGTAATGATAAAATAAGTAGTAATAATTCTTATTATCAAAAAATGAGCTAATTAAAAATAATACAAATCATTTAAAATCAAATAGATATGGAAAACACAAAAAACAATCAATTTATAAGACAATATATTTAAAATAATACAAAAATAATAATTTATTATTTCTAATTTTCAACCCACATTATTAGAAATAACTTAATATATTTTTTTAATTATAAATATGATGGTTATTTTCATATTATCAACCTTTGTATTACATTATATAAATTGTTAAAAACTGGATTTTATAAATAATAAATAATTACATTAATATCTCTAATTTCATTACTAGATTGATTAATCAACAAAGTTATCTTCATTATGATCTTTATTGATGACTTTATCGTAATCAATACTTAAACCGTCTATATTTTAACCAGCAATCAACCTGTTTTTCTCATAATTTTTCATATAGTTATAAGTATATTCGTTTTTGGAATAACAATTTAGTGTCGTAAAAACGACTTGTTAGATAAGTAATCCATTATAACAACCGGTGGTTATCTCCCAGAAATACTCCACAATAGCTAATTAATATTATTTTGAAATTATTACTAATAGTTATTTTATAACATTGCGATTTTGCTAGTTGGATAACGCTAACTCAATTTTGATGTTAAATATTGGTAGCAAATTGATGCTTGATACTGACAAAGACAAAGTAATAATGTGTTTTTGACACAATAGCAGAAAAATGTGTCACAAAATCTAAAAACGCCTCTCGAAGAATGTTAACAATTTGTTGGTGTAGCAGGACTTACATAGATAGATAGATAGAAAGATAGAAAGAAAACAACCGATGATATAAGCGGGCTCTCGACAAGATGAAACACACATTTGCTGCGTAATAAAACAAAAAGCCATAGTACCGCGAAGTACTATGGCTTTTAAATTTATTAAAATAATAAAAATGCTATGTGTAGTTCTCTGCCTTTCTCTTTATATTTTACTCACAACCGACAAAAATATCCGTTGCAGTATAGATAAGTAAATAAAATCAACTTATCAGTAATTGAATGACTGAAAACAACGATCTACCTGGTGTAATAAAAAAAGTAAGTAACCAAAACGGAAACTTAGATAATAAATAAATTAGGCGTTGTTACAGGTTACAACATGTTTCAATTTGTAACTTGGGATGCATTATATCCAATAGAATTTTTTGCGCAAGTTTTTTTACACTTAAACCAAATAGCAATAAAAACATTATTAATCATGTGGTTATAGTCATATTTACCATAAGAACAAAAATATTTATCAAATAAAAAGTGAAAAAATATGAATAGTTAACGAATATTGATACTATTGGAACTTTAATAATAGTATCTACTTATTATTAATTGATTCAGCACATAATCACTTAAGTAATTTAATTAATACTGCTATACAAAATTTAATCTAAAGACGATTAATAACATTTAACACTAAAGCTAAATTTTATTTTAGCGCAACTATTAATATACTAGAAAAATAAATAGTACAAAAAGATAACCATATTTATATCTTTGGTGAATAAAAAAAGCACTCTATTAATCATTACAATATGACTGATAGAGTGCTGATATTTTTAAGTATAATATGAGTAAAAAATTAGTTACCCGATGATACGGTTTCCATCCCCACTAGCCCTACTTTGAGGTATCCCGCTTTCCTTAATGAGTCCATTGCCCCCATTAAAGTTTCATAATCGACCGTTTTATCGGCTTGGAAAAAGATAGTCGTTTCTTTATTCGACTGCGTCATAGAATCCAAGACACTGGCCATCGTCTCATGAGTTACCATCTCTTCACCGATAAAAATCTGTTTATCTGATTTAATCGTCAAATAAACAGGTTTTTCTGGCCGAGGTTGAGGCTTGGCACTCGAAGCAGGTAAATTGACTTTAATATCAACCGTCGCTAAGGGGGCTGCTACCATGAAGATAATCAGCAGTACTAACATCACATCAATAAAAGGTGTGACGTTAATATCATGCAATTCATTATCTTCACCTGAATCATTACCAAGATTCATTGCCATAATTCATTACCTTGATTTGCTGTTTTCAATATCTAAGTCACGACTGACTAAGGTCACTACACCTGTTGCAATATCGCCAATTTCACCACGATAACCGGAAATCATACGTGCAAAAATATTGTAAATAATGACCGCAGGGATAGCTGCAATCAAGCCGATGGCGGTTGCTAATAATGCTTCTGCGATACCGGGGGCAACCACCGCTAAGTTGGTAGTTTGAGAATGCGCAATACCAATAAAACTATTCATGATCCCCCAAACCGTACCAAACAAACCGATAAAAGGAGAAATTGCCCCAATGGTCGCTAAATAACCATTACCACGTCCTAATTCACGAATAATAGCGGCGACACGACGCTCCATGCGCATCTCAACACGCTCTTTAATACCTGATGCAACGTGACTCTCTTGAGAGTAAGTACGCTCTAATTCAGCATCATTAAAAAAGTCGGCTGTCGCACTTTTATTGCCAAATTTTTGGCTAATCGCTAATGCCTCTTTGAGGGATTTCGCTTCTACTAATTGCGCACTTTCATTTCTTAAACGACGACGTAATGCTAATAAGTAGCTACCTTTAGCAAAGAACAGCGCCCAAGTGACAATAGAGGCGAGTAGCAAACCGATCATGACACTTTTTACCACGAGATCTGCATTGCGATACATTCCCATAACAGAGAGATCTTCAGCAAATCCCCCTCCAGTGACGATTTCAGGTGTCGCACCTTGCGTGGCATTTTCTGGCTCTAGAGCTGTCTGTGCAGCATCTCCTGTACTCGTCGATGTATTCTCTTCTGCCACTGGTGTTTCAGAAGTTGCCGTTTTGGCTGCTTCCCCCGTTGGCGTTGCCGTATTTTCTGCTGTTGGTGCAATCGTTGTAGTCGCCGTTCCCTGTGTAGAAGCGGTTGAAGAAGTGGCCGTAGTCGCAGGTTGCTCAGTTTGCTTAGCCGGTGTCGTATCCGCAAAAGCAGAGCCTGTCAGACCGATTGCCAATATAATAGAAGCTGTCAAATTACGCATCAGTTGGCCTTTTACTCTCTTTCTTATCTAATTATCTATTCAGTAATGAAGTTTCTATTTCACTACTTACCCAAAATCGTTTATTTACAATCATCCTGTTGCCATCAGGAAAAAGAGAAACGCTCAGATGATATCAAACATGAAGCATTTTGATAGTAATTATCATTACTATTTAGCCATTTTTTTTCATTTGTCGATTTTTAAGACAATTTTTCGTTATTTCATATAACGTGAAATTTTATCAACTGTCGCGATCCTCTTTTGTACTTCAGTAAAAAATGCATTAACTTGAGGTAAACACATCATTACATAACAAGTAGGTATAAAGGATGACGCAAAAAAAACCAGAAACCTCACTGCTATTAAGTGGTCGATCAAAAAAATATTCACAAGGCGCAGTAAACCCTATTATACAGCGAACTTCATCGGTTATTTTTGATACGGTTGCCCAAAAACGTGAAGCCACCCAAAAACGAGCTGAAGGCGCTCTATTTTATGGGCGAAGAGGTACTACCACGCATTTTGCACTACAAGAGGCACTAACCGAACTAGAACAAGGGATCGGTTGCGCATTATTTCCATCAGGTGCGGCGGCTATTACTCAATCTATTCTTGCGTTTATTGAACAAGGTTGTCATATCCTTGTGACTGGTTCCGCTTACGATCCCACGCAAAATTTTTGTGATCAGATATTAAGTAAATTTTCTGTCACCACAACCTATTTTGATCCCTTAATCGGCACTGAAATTAGTCAATTATTACGCCCTGAAACAAAAATTGTTTTTCTAGAATCACCCGGCTCTATTACGATGGAAGTGCAAGATTTACAAGGTATTATCACTGCGGTAAGACACTATAACCCAAATATTATTATAATGATTGATAATACGTGGGCAGCAGGTTTATTACTTAAACCTCTTACTTTAGGTGCTGATATTTCTATCCAATCAGCGACCAAATATATTATTGGTCACTCAGATGGTATGTTAGGTTTTGCTGTTGCTAATCAACGTTGTTGGCCACAATTACGTGAAAACACGTATTTATTAGGCCAGTGCGCAGATCCGGATACAGCTTATATGGCAGCTCGTGGTTTAAGAACCTTAGCAGTTAGAATGAAACAACATGAGCAAAGTGGATTAGAAATTGCGCGTTGGTTAAAACAGCACCCGCTAGTGGATAATGTCTACCATCCAGCACTCTCTTCTTGTCCGGGGCACACCTATTTTCAACGTGATTTTACTGGAAGTAATGGGTTGTTCTCTTTTAGTCTAAAAAAGATCCTCACCACTGAGGAATTTTCACGTTTTCTTGATAACTTATCCCTGTTTAAAATGGCCTTTTCATGGGGTGGATTTGAATCTCTTATTTTAGGCTATCATCCCAATGATATTAAAGCGATGCGACAATATGACACTCAGCCCACTCTCGCAGGAACCTTATTTAGAGTACATATCGGCTTAGAAAATATTGATGATTTAATTGAAGATCTAGAGCAAGCATTTTTACGTATTTCTAACTAATTCATCTCTTTTTTTATTAAAAAAAAGCTATCCCTGTGGTTTCACAGGGATTAAATCAAACGATCATCTTCTTTTTACGTTAGAATAGCTCTCATATAGTTTTTTTGTGATGCGAGTTCGCCGAATGGGTACATTAAAAGAGATAATTCACGCGCTACTGCAACATGATTATATGGTGCTAGCTGATCCAAATATTTTGTGGATTATTTATATTGTTCTTTTTGTTATTATTATGCTGGAAAATGGGGTTCTACCTGCCGCATTTCTACCCGGCGATACATTATTAATTCTCTGTGGTGCATTAATTGCCAAAGATGTTTTACATTTCTTGCCAACCATTATTGTGTTAGGTACTGCCGCGAGTATTGGTAGCTGGCTTGGATTTCTGCAAGGCCGCTGGCTAAGTGATACTAAAGTGGTCAAACGTTGGATGGCTCAATTACCCGAACAATATCACCATAAAGCCAATGATCTTTTCCATCGTCGAGGCCTGTACGCACTATTAATTGGCCGTTTTATCGGTTTTGTACGTACATTACTACCAACTTTGGCCGGTTTATCTGAATTACAACAACGTCGCTTCCAACTATTTAACTGGATTAGTGGCTTCTTATGGGTCGGTCTTATTGTCTCATTAGGTTATATACTGAACCTGATCCCTTTTATTCAAAAACATGAAACATTGGTGATGAATATTCTTATGACATTACCAGTATTACTATTAACTGCCGGTTTAATTGGCTCTATTGTGATGTATATTCGTCATCGTAAAAGTAGCAATAACAGCGCCAAATAAGCCATTTCGAGTAACACCAAAAACGCCATTATTTAAAGTGAAAATAATGGCGTTTTTTATGTATTATTCGATGCTGTGACACACGTTCAGTTGTTCATTTTCTTATCTCCTATCCTATTAAGATATTTATAAAACAGATTTATTATTGTAATGGTAATATTTCAACTAATTGATTTATTATATTTTAATGGCTTTCGAAGCAAGAAATGTTGGAATATAACTATCAATTAAAAAACGAGCCTGAGGAGCAAAATCTTCAACAAAATCTTGTAATAAAAAACCTGCTCTTAATTGCCCACCAATCAAATCTGTCAACGAATGACCAAATACAAGTCCGTCTCCCTTTGCAATTTTTTCTTGCAAAATATCTGAAGGTAATGAATTTTGATCACTATAAGGCAAACGATAAGTCGGTCTCATTAATCCTTGTGCACGCAATGCCTGATTTCTGTCATCAACAAAAACTACAGGGTTATAAAAACTCGCCATAAGAACCCCGTTTTTTCTCAATACACGATAACATTCTTGCCAAACAGGATTAACATCAGGTACATAAAGATTTGAAATTGGATGAAAAACAATATCAAAACTTTCATCAGAAAATACCGATAAATCAGCCATATCCCCTTGTTGAGTAGTTAAAGCTAACTGATGTTTTTGTGCCAATTGACTATCTTTACTCAGTTGCCCTTCAGATAAATCAAAAACGGTCACAATGCCACCAGCAGCAGCTAAAATAGGTGCTTGTTGCCCACCTGCTGAAGCTAAGCAGAGTATGTTTTTACCTTTAATATCTGCTAACCACTCCTTTTTAACGGGATTCGGCGTTAAATGTACTTTCCAGTTTCCTTTTTTTGCCTCGATAATTTCTTTATCGTCCACGGGTTTAGACCATTGATTTTGCATTGCGGCTTGTTTATCCCAATGAGCTTGGTTTAATGTTAAATAATGACTTTTCATACTACTCCTTATAAATTAACTACAATTAATAACTATAGTTATGAAAAAAAGGGTTTAACACCCGCATTCATAACCCCGCTGTTATAGTCATGTCATATTATCCCGTCTATATACAGTGAAATAATTTTTCCTAATGATTTGTCATGCTACAGCATATCAAGAACATAAAATTAAGGTGGAAACAACCATGCAAAATTTCACTTATTACTCCCCCACTCGAATTCATTTTGGTCAAGGACAAATTGCAAAATTACGTTCTGAAATTGGGAAAAATGAAAGAATTTTATTAACTTATGGCGGTGGAAGTATTAAGCGCAATGGGATACTTGATCAAGTGCATGCGGCCTTACCAGGGTATCAAATTCATGAGTTTGGCGGTATTGAACCCAATCCTTCGTATGAAACGCTAATGAAAGCTGTTGCTTACGCTCGTTATCACGGTATTACTCATTTACTGGCTGTAGGAGGAGGCTCTGTTGTTGATGGAACCAAATTTATTGCGGCTGCAATACCTTATCAAGGAGAGCCTTGGGAGATTGTCTCTAGCCGAGGTCAGGCAATTGAAAAAGCACTGCCATTAAGCTGTGTACTAACCCTTCCAGCAACTGGCTCTGAAACCAATTGTTTTTCCGTGATCAGTAAAAAACAAACGATGGATAAACAAAGTTTTGCTAGCCCACATGTTTATCCTCATTGCGCTATTTTAGATCCAACTGCAACGTTTTCTTTACCACCAAGACAAACCGCTAATGGCGTTGTTGACGCATTTATTCATATTTTAGAGCAATATCTTACTTATCCGGTAAATGCGCTTGTACAAGATGAATATGCAGAAGGCCTATTAAGGATCTTAATCGAAGAAGGACCGAAAGCCCTCACCTCACCACAAGACTACGATATCCGTGCTAATATAATGTGGACAGCATCCCAAGCACTTAATGGTATTCTTGGTGTCGGTGTACCGCAAGATTGGGCAACCCATGCATTAGGCCATGAAATTACTGCATTACACGGGCTTGATCACGCACAAACCCTCGCGATTGTCTTACCCGCGCTATTAAACGAAAAACGTCAGGAGAAATACGCTAAGTTGATCCAATATGCACAAAAAGTGTGGGGGATCCATCAAGGCTCTGATGCATTTAAAATCGATAGCGCCATCAATGAGACTCGTAAATTCTTTGAACGCATGGGACTTAAAACACGGCTGTCTGACTTTAATATCAGTGAAGCGGATATTCCTGCCTTAGTGCAAAAACTGCAACAACATGGACAAACCGCACTCGGTGAACATCAGGATATCACCTTGGAAGTCAGCCAGCGTATCTATATGGCAGCACTCTAAGTACTTAAAGGCAACTGGAGGTATATAATGAGTAATCCTAAATTGATCCAACTATCTGATGGCAACACTATCCCACAACTTGGACTTGGGGTTTGGCAAGCAGATAATGATCAAGTTATTAAAGCGGTACATCATGCTTTAGACACAGGTTATCGTCTGATTGATACCGCCGCTATTTATCATAACGAAGAAGGTGTTGGTAAGGCATTAAAGCAAAGCACTATTCCTCGAGACGAATTATTTATTACCACCAAATTATGGAACAACGATCAATCCCATGCTCGTGGTGCATTACTTGAAAGCCTTGAGCGATTACAACTTGATTATGTTGATCTCTATTTAATGCATTGGCCAGTGCCATCTCGCGAGCTATACCTTGACGCTTGGAAGCAGATGATTGTGTTACAAAAAGAGGGACTGGTTAAAAGTATTGGGGTATGTAATTTTAAAGAAGAGCATCTTGAGCGCATTATTACAGAAACGGGCGTTTCCCCTGTCATTAATCAGATTGAAATTCACCCATTGATGCAACAAGCTTCATTAAGAGCTTGGAATACCACCCATAATATTGTGACAGAATCATGGAGTCCTTTAGCACAAGGTGGTGAAGGCGTGTTTGATCAACCTATTATTCAGAAACTGGCAGAAAAATACCAAAAAACACCGGCACAAATTGTGTTACGTTGGCATTTAGATAGTGGCTTGGTTGTTATTCCTAAATCAGTTACCCCTTCTCGTATTGAAGAAAACTTCCATATCTTTGATTTCAAATTAGAAAAAGAAGAAGTTGCTGAAATAAAACAACTAGATAAAGGAAAGCGGTTGGGGCCTGATCCTGATACTTTTGTTGATATCTAGTATTTCACGCTCTATAAGTAAGCCAATAGTACTCTTGCTATTGGCTTTTTATTAACTATACCAATGATATATATTTTATATCATTACACTTTAAAATAAGACAAAGTAAATTTATTGTTTTTTAATATATGATTAGCGCATGTCTAACTAAGTCAAATTAAATCTTTATTTACATTTAAAATTTTCATCTGCTATTTTTTATATATTGTTAAGTTAGTTACTTAAAGTTCAGTTTCTGATATCTAAAAAAACTATAAATACGAAAATCTCATCATTATTTGTTACGATGAGTTTAAAAATGACGACGTTAAATAATGTACCTTCCCCACGCCCCAGTTCTATTACGAGAAAAGTCGCTTGGCTTAATATTTTTATACAATTAGCATTTCCTATTGTGACAACCATGCCTACGCAGACTTTTGCCAATGAGAATAATTTTAAAAAACATAATATTAGCGATATAAATCAACAAAATACTTATCAAGTCAAAGCGGGTGATACCCCAGAATCTATCGCAAAAAAATTTAATATAAAATTATTTAAATTGATTGAAGCTAATCCACAACATGTATCGTTAACGGGTGAGCTAAAAATAAATGATGGAACTATTCTTAATATTCCTAATGAATATTTATTAAAAAAAAAGTGGCTCAATAATCAAGATGAGGCAATCCCCTCAACAGAGGGCGAAGAGCTCGCTAAAATTATTGTTGATAATTCATTTTTACTCAATAAAGATATCGATGTAACACAATATGCAATTAGCCAAATCTCCAGTAAATCCAATCAGAAAATAGAACAATGGCTTAATCAATTTGGGCATGCGCGAGTTTCACTTTCAGCAGATAAAAATCTCACCTTAAAAAATAGCTCAGCGGAATTGTTAATTCCATTATATGAACAAAAAGAAAAGCTGATCTTTGCTCAAACTAACTATCATCGCAAAGATCTTCGTAGCCAATTTAATTATGGTATTGGTTATCGCTATTTTACTGAAAAATTTATGGTCGGCATTAATGGCTTTTATGATCATGATTTAACGCATCATCATAATCGTTTGGGAATTGGCGCCGAAATTTGGCGAGACTATTTCAAATTAAGTTCTAACCATTATCACCGTCTATCAAGTTGGCGAGCCTCTAATAATATCTTAGATTATAGTGAACGCCCTGCGAATGGTTGGGACATTCGAACAGAAGGCTATTTTCCAGCTTATCCACAATTAGGCACTAAATTAATCTTTGAACAATACTACGGTAAAGAAGTTGGTCTATTTGGCAAAGATAAACGGGACAAAAATCCACATACCTACACATTAGGGATTAATTATACTCCGATACCATTAGTCACATTAAATGCCGAGCGTCGTATTGGCTTACATGATCGTGCTGATAATAACTTGAATATCAGCTTGTCCTACCGCATAGGAGAATCACTCGCTTCACAACTTAATCCTGATAATGTCAAAGCAATACGTACATTAGCAGGAAGTCGTTATGACTTTGTTAATCGTAATAACGATATGATTTTAGAATATAAAAAGGAAACTTTAGTTTTCCTTTCTATGGTTGATTCAATAAATGGTTATGCTAAAGAGGAGCGCGATTTACAAGTTCAAGTAAAAACAAAATATCCGTTAGCCAATATTGAATGGTCCGCAAGTAAGTTAAATGCCCAAGGCGGGCAAATAAAACATCATGGTGGAACTCACTACACCGTGATTTTGCCTCAATATCAAATTGGTGCAATTGAGAAAAATAGCTATATCATTAGTGCTGTTGCCATTGATACCCATGGCAATCGTTCAGCGCCTGTTCAAACAACGGTTATTGTAGATAAATCGTTAATCAATACGCGTAATAGCCTATTTTCACCTAAACAGAGCCAACTATTCGCTAACGGTGAAGCAACCCAAAAGTTAATATTATCCATCGTTGATAATGATAATTTACCCGTTGATATTGATAGTAAAGAAATTACTTTACAGCAACAGTCTGATACAGAAAAAGGCAATAGCCGTATTTCTACTTTCTCTCGTTTAGCTGCTGGGAAATATCAATTAACGGTTACAGCAGGAAGCATACCGGAAAAATTAACCCTAACCCCCGTATTCCGTGATAATACCTTCAACTCAGCAACCGTGACACTTATTGCCGATAATCAAACTGCCCATATTGCAAAAGGCAACCTAACGGTTACAAAAGATAACGCGCCAGCCGACGGTAAAAGTCAAAATAAAATCAAAGTACGAGTCACTGATAGCAACCACAATCCATTGGCTCATTATCCAGTCAACTTTACTGCCAGTAATGGTGCTAATGTCATTAGCTCAAGAAAAACGGATGAACAAGGTGAGATTATTGCTTCAGTGACTAATACTCAAGTAGGGAGTTCGCAGATTGGTGTACAAGTAAAAGGGATAACCTATTCGACTGAAGCCCATTTTAGTGTGGATAATGATAGCGCCTATATTCCACAACAAAACTTCACGATCACACCACCACTTTCTCTAGCCGATGGTAAAACAGAAAAAACCATTTCATTACAAGTTGTTGATAAGCAAAATAATCCGATACCCGCTACTCATGTGACATTATCGGCAGATAACCAAGCACAATTAAAACAAACCATATTAACCACAGACGAGCAAGGTAAGGCGACCACCACCATGATAAGTAAAGTCGCCGGTACGGTCACCGTGAGGGCCAAAATAAACGACAAGATGACTCACACGACAACCCAATTTATCGCCAACCAAGCTAAGGGGGTTATTGTCTCCATAACCCCATCCTCTACAACTCATGTCGCAGATGGTCAAACCCCGGTCATCCTTACTGCATTAGTACAAGATCAGTTCGGTGAGCCGCTCCCTCATGCACAAATTAGCTGGGAAACTGAGCACGATAAAAGTATTGTTAACATTGAACATACCACAATGACTGATGAGCAAGGGATCACCACCAACAAGTTAACCAGTACACAAGCACTCAGTGTGCGGGTAACTGCGCGTATAAATAACAATGCCTTTACTGCTGAGCCAATTACTTTTATTGCTAATGGGCAACAAGCTTTGATTAGTGAATTATTGGTTAATAAAAATCAGATTGTTGCAGATAAGCAAGATCCCGCAGAACTTACTGCAATAGTAACAGATAAACTGGGTAATCAACTTCCTGATGCTATTGTTAATTGGCAAGGGAGTGCTGGTACTCAATTTGCTCAGCAACAAACTAAGACCGATGCTCAAGGTATCGCCAAAAATACGCTAACAACATCACAATCAGGTATCACAACCATCACCGCGCGATTAAATAATGGTCAACATGCACAAACTAACTTAGTTGCCGTTGCAGATCTCAAAAGTGCCACTCTCACATTAACGACATTAAATAATAAGCAATCTGCCATAGCAGATAACCAAGATAGCATTACCGTAGTAGCAAACTTAACTGATGCTTATCATAACCCATTGAAAAATACCCCTGTCTATTGGCAATCAAGTATCAATCATATTGATGAAACTACTACTCAAACAGATGAAAAAGGCAGAACGCAAGTTGTCATTTCAGGAACCAAAGCACAGCCAACAACAATTACCGCCTATTTATCAAATAAAGAGAAAAAAAGCATTCAAGTAACCTTTGTTGCGGGGGCGCCAGTGCAACAAAATAGTTATTTGACGATTGAACCACAATCTATCATTGCCGATGGCAATGCCTTTGCTGTGGGTAAAATAGACCTGCGTGATAAATTTGATAATCCGGTAATAGGTCGTAGTAACGATATTGCGTTAATTGGGGATAACAGCACCATCCAATTCAGTAAAATCACAGAAACGGCTAACGGCAATTATCAAGCACATATTAGAGGTACAAAAGCGGGACTCAGTCAAATTACCGCCACTATTGATAGTATTACGGTAACGCAATCTTTAGGATTTTTAACAGATAATAAAACAGCCAAGATCCACTCCGTTAAGGTTATGGCACCTTATACCGTAACAGCGAATGGTAAAGACAAAGTCATTATTCAAGCACAAATCACCGATAAACATAACAATCCAGTATCAAAAGGCGTTACTGTCGGTTGGATAAGTGATCTCGGTAAGCTTGCAGCACCATTAAGCATGACCAATAAGCAAGGAATAGCTGAAATTACCCTCTCAAGTACTCAGGCAGGAAAAGCGAAAGTAACGGCAGTGCTCAATAACCAACAATCTGTCAATGCTGATCACATTGTCACCTTTACGGAAGGTGATATTTCGGCCTCTCTTTCTACT
Source organism: Proteus sp. G2675 (assembly GCF_963886535.1). Taxonomy (NCBI): domain Bacteria; kingdom Pseudomonadati; phylum Pseudomonadota; class Gammaproteobacteria; order Enterobacterales; family Morganellaceae; genus Proteus; species Proteus sp. G2675. The sequence continues at coordinate 170,653 of NZ_CAWPCB010000014.1, read as the reverse complement.
GTTGCCATATTCCCTGACACTATTGTCGCAGGGGCAAATAAAGCGACCGTAACAATAACCTTAAAGGATAAAGAAGGTAATTTATTGCCCAACTTAGCCAATAAAATCACCTTAACGCCGCAGACTAATTTACAAACAACGATTACGCCCTTTAAAGAGAAACAAAAAGGCATTTATCAAGCCCAAGTGAGCGCATTAAAAACCGGAAAAACCTCGTTATCGGCTCACGTTGCTCCATTAGCAATAAAACAATCCGTTTCTTTAACGGTGCTCCCTAATAACACAACAGCAAAGGTGAAAAACTTTACTATTAGCAATATGCAACCACATGCTGGGGAGTCCATTACTTATAAAGCCTATTTGGTTGATAACCATGATAATCCCGTCGGTATAGGTGTACCTGTCGCTTGGTCAACGAATGAAGGTAGTCAACTCGAAACACCATTAACTTTTACAGATGATAATGGTGTAGCAATAGTTGGATTATCTCGACGCTCTGTCGGTGTTGCCAAAGTCAGCGCAATATTAGCAACAGGTACTTATATAGCAGATGATGTTCACTTTTTAACGGGTCACATTGATGAAACGATGTCAGAACTGTCGTTGAACCCGAGTCAAATCATTGCTAATGGCAAAGATAAGGCATTATTGACATTTGTTATTAAAGATAAAAATGGAAATATCATCCCCAACCAACAAGTAAGCGGATTTTCTAAAAATCCAACCATCAAATTTAGTCAAGCACAACAAATATCACCGGGACGCTATGAGATTGAAATAACAGGAACTCAATCGGGCACAGCACAAATTGGTGTTATGGTAAATGGCACCCATTTCAAAAAACAAAAAATATTACAACTTAATGCCGATGTGACGACATGGAAAATACGCGCTGTTGAGGTTGATAGAACAACTATAACCGCAGGAGATAAAGGTGTTAACTACCAAGCAACTGTCGTTGATGCCAATAATAATGTATTACCTAATGTTATTGTGTCATGGAAATTACTCGGATCAGCAGATGATTATCATTACAGCACTTATACTAATGATAAGGGGATAGCAACGAATCGAGTGACTAGTCATGTCGCGGGACGCTTGAAGATGAGCGCTTATCTTGATTCTAATAATTATAAATCAACACAAGATATTACTGTAATACCGGCTGAAATAGATATTCATAAATCAACCTTTAATAGTCATCGTCGTTCTATAAATGCTGATAATAAAGATAGTACGTTATTAAGCGTAAAATTAATGGATAAATACGGTAATACCATTGATGGTAAGAATGTTGAGATTAAAACTATCAGTGGTAAGCCTAATTTTAGTGACAATCCATTAAAGTCAGTGGGCAATGGTGAATATCAAACAAATGTTACAGCAAATACGATGTCCGATATTATCTTAACCGCTCAAGCTGAAACAATAACTATCGCAGAGCCATTGACGATTAAAGTGGCAATCCCTAAATCTGAAATTACCTTTGAGAAACCTATCCAACAGGAAATCTACAAATCAACTGTGATTGATGCGTTAAGTTATAAAGGTGTACCACAAAATATGCAGGTAATATGGTCAAGCTCTGATCCTACTGTTGCTTCCATTGATACAACAAGTGGGCAAATCTCCATGAAAAAGGCTGGTACTACAATTATTACCTTACAAACCTTAGGTAATGAGCAATATCCATCAGCTAAAAATAGCTATCCTTTAGTGATAGAAAAAGCGCCACCAAAACTGAAAGTAACCTCTCCTCACACCATACAATCGATCTGGAATGATGGCATTACCCATCAAATAACAGCGGAATTTGATAATCCAGAGGTTAAAAATACCCCCATTCATTTCTCTAGTAGCGATACCTTGGTAGCCACCATTGATAGTAAAGGTAACTTAACCGCCATTAAACCAGGAAAAACAAAAATAGTAATACAAAGTGATGCTACAGATAAATTCCTAGCGGATAGCCAAACTGTAGACTATCAGCAAGGAAAAGCCGCACTAAGTTATTATTTTAAAAAGAATTATATTGTATTAACAACTGATTCTGCTGCAGATAAATTATTGATGGCTCAAAGCCCTACGCCAGATGTCCCCGTTGAAGCGAATGCAACTTGGTATAGTAGTCAACCTAACATAGTTGAAATCACCCCAGATGGGATTATCAAAAACCTTAATATTGGGCAAACAACATTAACACTTGAGGTGAAAAATAATAATTATTTTCAAGATCATGAGCAAAGCTATAACGTCATTATACAAGCATCGCCTCGCATCAAAATTAACTCATTTGAGTTTCTATCTGCGGGAGAGAGCAAATCAAATACACATTTGGATGATTTAACTTGGCAACCTTTATACACTTCAGACGATCAGTTTATTGTTAAATGGTCTTCATCAGACACACCTAAAGCGATTAACTTCGAGTTATTTGATGAAAATGGCACTTCTATCGCCTTAGAAGAAAGACAAAACTATGCACCTAAATATAATATACATGACCCAGTAAAAATTCAGGTACCGAAACAATATCTAACCAGTCCAAAACAATTAACACTAGAAGTCACAACCTTTGATAGTAATAATCAGCCTTATGTCGATCCTAAAAAGTATAAAATTAATATTGACTATTTTCCTGCCAATAACGCATATAAAATAATCTCTCTTGATTATAATTCTAAATTTATCTATACAGATACAGGTACCCTTGCTTCATCTTGTCAAAATGGTTGGTCAACCACTACAACACATCTTATTTTAACGCCAAGATTAGTATTTAAAGGTGAGCCGAAAAAGTTACTTTATCCCATTTATATTACTACGGAATTATATGATGTAACATTAAATCCATCGGATAAACTCATCGGACATATTAATGAGAAATTAACTTATCCAGATAAGATTATATTTAGCGAGCATTCTAAAAAAATAGCTGAAATATCGCCGACATCAGCACACTACGCATTAGACGAAGAATGTAGAATTAATGATTCTGGTCATGGTACGTTAAAAGCAAATATAACCATAGGTAACAGATCCAGTTATCTTAAAAAAGAATTTCATTGGGATGGCCAAATAGGGGGATATTTTTAAAGACCGGGTGCTTGTACCACATATCTCACAACTTGAACAAAAATTGGGGGAGGAAACCTCCCCCATCAAGCTATTGATGACACATCAAAACAGCTTGAACGACCATGTTTCCGTTACTAATGTTAAGCGAACATAATCGTTCACCGACAATTAAAGCAAACATAAGTACCGTCACACAGACAACCGTAATGCCAAATAAGGTTATTTTCGTCAATTTGATTGACTCCTTTTAATAAAGGAGGCAGAATCAAGTTGTTGAGCTTTGAGACTGCCTCGGATTTTATGAAAATAAAATTCGGGGCTTTTGTCTTTTTGGCTCTAGCGCAATGCTTGAACCAAAACGATCCAAGCACCCACCGCTATAGTAGCAGAATTTTCCCTCACCTCTATACCTTACTGGTAGTATTTTTTAAAATTAATCAAATTAAAACAACATGTTACATGAATAACTAATAAATATTCTTGTTGACACTGACATCTAAAAAAGACAAAATCAATCCGCTAAAACAAAGAAATTTACTTATTTTATTTTCTTGCCTCCATTCTTGAAAAAAGATCTGCACCCACCTCTTTGTTTTGCACTCGCCCTACATGTCGTTATGTGGGGCTTTCTTTTTTCTATTACATAGAAAAAAAGAAAAATCCCGAATAGGTAATTAATACCTATTCGGGATTGGTATAACGACAACTAAAAAGTTAAGATTTTTTTATATTTGCATGCATCTCTTGGACTGAAATAACATCAATAATAGGATCAGCACTCAATGACAGTGTTGTCGCAAATCCGCCATTTAATGTAGTGTCATAGTGAACTTTATATTGTAATGCACTACGGCGGATCAGTTTTGAATCCTCAATAGCTTGGCGACCGGCAGTCGTATTGACAATATAGTCATACTCACCATTTTTAATTCTATCTTGAATATGAGGTCGCCCTTCATGCACTTTATTCACTAGGCGAGGATTGATACCGGCTTCCCCCAAGACAATGGCAGTACCATGTGTTGCATCTAACTCAAAACCATTTTTCAATAGCTTAGTTGCTAAATCAACGACACGTTTTTTATCACCTTCACGAACCGAAAGTAGCGCTCTTCCTTTTTTCTTCATGGTGGAATTGCTACCTAACATCGCTTTAGCAAAAGCTTGTGCAAAAGTAGCACCAACCCCCATCACTTCACCGGTAGATCGCATTTCAGGCCCTAAAATAGGGTCGACACCTGAGAATTTATTAAAGGGAAGTACCACCTCTTTAACCGAGTAGTAAGGAGGGATCACCTCTTTGGTAACGCCTTGCTGTTCAAGACTTTGTCCTATCATCACTCGAGCAGCAACTTTTGCTAATGGCACACCGGTTGCTTTAGAGACAAAAGGCACTGTACGTGCGGCGCGAGGATTCACTTCGATAAGATAAACATCATTACCTTTCACCGCAAACTGTACGTTCATCAACCCTTTAACACCTAATTCAAAAGCGAGTTCACGTACTTGCTTGCGCATTATATCTTGAATATCTTGGCTTAAAGTATAAGCAGGTAGAGAGCAAGCTGAGTCTCCAGAGTGAACACCCGCTTGTTCGATATGCTCCATAATACCGCCTATCACCACTTGTTGACCGTCACAAATCGCATCAACATCCACTTCAATGGCATCATCTAGGAATCGGTCTAACAGTACGGGAGCATCATTAGAAACACTGACCGCCGTTTGGAAATAACGACGTAAATCAATTTCATCGTAAACAATTTCCATTGCTCGTCCACCAAGGACATAAGATGGACGTACCACCAGCGGGTAACCAATAGATTTTGCCTTATCTACCGCTTCTTCTAATGTCGTCACTGTGGCATTTTCTGGTTGTTTTAACCCTAACTTATCCACGGCCTTTTGGAAACGTTCTCTGTCTTCTGCTTTATCGATTGCATCAGGACTGGTACCGATAACAGGCACCCCTTCAGCTTCTAAAGCTCTTGCTAATTTTAATGGCGTTTGACCACCATATTGCACAATCACGCCTTGTGGTTTTTCGATCCGTACTATTTCTAATACATCTTCAAGGGTGACTGGCTCAAAATAAAGTCTATCGGAGGTATCATAATCCGTTGAAACCGTTTCTGGATTACAATTGACCATAATGGTTTCATACCCATCTTCCCGTAATGCTAGAGCGGCATGAACACAACAATAATCAAATTCTATCCCCTGACCGATACGATTTGGACCACCACCTAAGACCATCACTTTAGGTTTGTCTTGATTTGGATCCGACTCACACTCTTCTTCATAAGTGGAGTACATATAAGCGGTATCCGTAGCAAATTCTGCCGCACAAGTATCAACCCGTTTATAAACTGGGTGTAATTGATATTGTTCTCTTAATTGGCGAATGGTTTGCTCTTTCACATTCAAGATATTAGCTAGGCGCGCATCAGCAAAACCTTTACGTTTTAATTGACGCAAGAAATCAGCATTTAGACCAGCTAAACCAAGTTGTGCCACTTGCTCTTCTAGGCGAACAATCTCTTCTATTTGCACTAAGAACCAACGATCGATATTGGTGAGATTAAACACCCCATCAACCGACATTCCAGCGCGGAAAGCATCCGCGATATACCAAATGCGATCCGATCCGGCTTCTTTTAATTCACGACGAATTTTGGTGAGCGCTTCGGGATCGTCGAGGTTTACTTTAGGATCAAACCCAGTTGCACCAACCTCTAGTCCGCGTAATGCTTTTTGCATTGACTCTTGTTGAGTGCGCCCAATAGCCATCACCTCACCAACAGATTTCATTTGCGTGGTTAAACGGTCATTGGTACCGGCAAATTTTTCAAAGTTAAAGCGAGGGATTTTAGTCACTACATAATCAATAGAAGGTTCAAAAGAGGCTGGGGTTCTTCCTCCAGTGATATCATTCATCAACTCATCGAGGGTATAACCTACTGCAAGTTTTGCCGCGACTTTTGCAATTGGGAAACCTGTTGCTTTTGACGCTAATGCTGATGAGCGAGAAACACGAGGATTCATTTCAATAACAATTAAACGCCCTGTTTTAGGATCAACGGCAAATTGCACATTGGAGCCACCAGTTTCAACCCCAATCTCGCGTAATACTGCCATCGAGGCATTACGCATAATTTGATATTCTTTGTCTGTTAGCGTTTGCGCTGGAGCAACCGTGATAGAGTCACCGGTATGGATCCCCATCGCATCAAAGTTTTCAATGGAGCAAACGATAATGCAGTTATCATTTTTATCGCGCACCACTTCCATTTCATACTCTTTCCAGCCAATTAATGATTCATCAATTAATAGTTCATTTGTCGGTGATAAATCTAAACCTCGAGTACAAATTTCTTCAAATTCTTCACGATTATAGGCGATCCCGCCTCCCGTTCCCCCCATAGTAAATGAAGGGCGAATAATACAAGGGAAACCCACTTGCTCAGCCACTGCAAATGCTTCGTCCATAGTATGAGCGATGCCTGAACGAGCCGTATCCAGACCAATTTTTTTCATCGCTTTATCAAAGCGTTGTCTATCTTCCGCTTTATCAATAGCATCAGCCGTTGCACCTATCATTGTTACGCCAAATTCAGCTAACACCCCTTGACGCTCTAATTCTAAGGCACAGTTTAATGCCGTTTGTCCGCCCATTGTCGGTAATATGGCATCAGGGCGCTCTTTCTCAATAATTTTTCTGACCACTTGCCAATGAATAGGCTCAATATAAGTGGCATCTGCCATTTCAGGATCTGTCATAATGGTAGCAGGATTTGAATTTACCAAAACAACACGATATCCCTCTTCGCGCAGTGCCTTACACGCTTGTGCGCCTGAATAGTCAAATTCACACGCTTGACCAATCACAATCGGGCCTGCACCTAAAATCAGGATTGTTTTAATATCTGTTCTTTTAGCCATTTTTTTCACTCCTGATTTATTTGTTTGTCACTGATTGCAGGTTTTGACGATATTGCTCAATAAGTTCAATAAAGTGATCAAAAAGCGGCGCCGCATCATGCGGCCCTGGACTCGCTTCTGGGTGACCTTGGAAACTAAATGCAGCTTTATCTGTGCGATGAATACCTTGTAGCGAACCATCAAATAGTGATTTATGTGTCACCCTTAAACAATCAGGTAACGATGCTTCATCAACAGCAAAGCCGTGGTTTTGGGCGGTGATCATCACACTGTTATTATCTAAATCTTTAACGGGATGGTTACCACCATGATGACCAAATTTCATTTTTACGGTTTTTGCACCACTCGCCAAGGCTAATAATTGGTGCCCTAAGCAGATACCAAATACTGGAATATCGGTAGTTAAGAAAGTTTGGATGGCGTCAATTGCATAATCACAGGGCTCTGGATCCCCCGGACCATTAGAGAGAAAAATGCCATCAGGTGAGAGCGCTAACACTTCTTGGGCTGAGGTTTGTGCTGGAACCACTGTCACTCGACAGCCTCTATCCACCAACATACGTAAAATATTACGTTTCACACCAAAATCATAGGCCACCACATGTAAAGGGAGATCTTGTGGTGATTGAGTGGCGGGCAACTCCCCTTTTAATGTCCAACTGCCTTGTGTCCATTGATAAGGTTGTTTCACTGTCACCATTTTCGCCAAATCCATTCCTTTTAATCCTGGAAACGCTTTCACTTTTTCAAGCGCTTGTTTAGCATCAAGATGAGTGCCTGCGATAATACAACCGTTTTGTGCGCCTTTTTCTCTCAATAATCGCGTCAATTTACGTGTATCAATATCAGCTATCGCCACAATCTGATGACGTTTAAGGTAATCGGCTAAGCTCTCTTCGGCACGATAATTACTCATCACTAGGGGTAAATCGCGAATAATTAACCCTTGAGCATGGATAGTTGCTGATTCTTCATCTGAGGAATTAACGCCGGTATTGCCAATATGAGGATAGGTGAGAGTAACAATTTGTTGGGAGTAAGAAGGGTCGGTTAATATTTCTTGGTAACCGGTCATGGAAGTATTAAAAACGACTTCACCGATAGCAGCGCCTTCTGCGCCTATCGACCTGCCGTGGAATTCGGTCCCATCTTCTAGAACCAGTATAGCTGATTTAATCAAAACGCCCTCCAGAGAATAATAAATCACATTTCATGCATATTAATTCAGATTTAAGACTCTAAATCAATGCCAAAAACATAAATTTGGGCAAATTTTTGGCAAATTGGGCGCATTCTAAAGATCCCATGAGCAGATGTCTAGAAAAAACACTCTTTTAATTAAAAAAATATCGATCATTAGCAATTTAATCAGCTAAGTGACAATTTCCATCACCCATCTTACAAATTTAACCGTTTGCTTACCAAGATATTTTAAAAAGATGATAGAAAAAAGAAAAAAAGAGACTTAAGCGAAATTTTAACTATAAAAACGGAAGAAAACAAAGGAAGTTATTAAAAAATAAAAACAACAAACAAAAACTATACAAACAACAATAAAAACCCACAAATAATATAAATAATCATGGGTTTTCAAGGAATTAAATATAAAACAAAATCATAATTCTTCTAAAGAAAGCACATCTTTCATATTATAAAGACCCGATTTTTTTTCACTTAGCCAAATAGCTGACTTAACCGCGCCATTTGCAAAGGTCATTCGACTCGATGCCTTATGGCTAATCTCTACTCGCTCACCAATATCCGCAAAAATAGCAGTGTGCTCACCCACAATATCCCCTGCACGAATAGTCGCAAAGCCAATACTGCGAGGATCACGTTCTCCTGTATGTCCAACTCGTTGATAAACCGCACAATCTTTCAGATCACGACCTAAAGTCTCTGCAATCGACTCGCCCATCGCTAAGGCCGTACCAGATGGTGCATCAACCTTATGACGATGGTGAGCTTCTACAATTTCAATATCACTATAAGATCCCATCACTTTAGCTGCCTTTTCTAATAATTTAAGCACTAAATTAACGCCAACACTAAAGTTAGCAGCAAAGACAATAGGAATAGTTTGTGCAGCACAATTAATGGCTTTTTTACCTTCTTCATCAAAACCGGTAGTTCCAATAATCATGCCTTTATGATGCTCAACACAAAATGCCAGATGGGACAACGTACCCTCAGGACGCGTAAAATCGATTAAAATATCAAATTGCCCGACTTGAGCTAATAAATTATCAGTAACAGTGATACCGATATGACCAATTCCCGCTAACTCTCCTGCATCAGCCCCTATCAATGAAGAATTAGTACGTTCAAAAGCAGCACCTAATACCACACCTTGTTGCTGATTAATCGCTTGGATCAGCTGGCGCCCCATACGCCCTCCAGCCCCCACTACGGCAAGACGAAGTTCTGTTGCAGACATAATCTATGTTCTCCTTAGTAACACTTATGATCTTTATTAATACTTTACAGATTAACGATGTCATTCGTTTGATGCCAGCATTTAACGACGATAATAAGAAAAACGAACAAAAGGATAGAGATCATCAGCAAAAGCGATGAACCGCATGATTATTCATTAAATTTTACGATTTATAAAAAAGGAGATAAAAAAAGCAGAGCCTTGGCTCTGCTTGGTAAATTAAATGTTTATAGCTATTGTTATTATTCGACTACTTTATAGTCAAGACGTAACTCTTTTGGCACTTCAAAAACAATGTTTTCTTCTCTGCCAGATAGCTCAATCACTTCTTCTGCACCAAAGGCCTTTAATCGTGCTAAGACTTGTTGAACTAAAATATCTGGTGCTGATGCTCCTGCTGTCACCCCAACAATATTGGCATGGCTTACCCATATTTCATCAATATCTTCAGCACTATCGATTAAATAAGAGGGTTTGCCTGCACGTTGTGCAAGCTCTGCTAATCGATTTGAGTTAGATGAGTTTTTAGAGCCAACAACAAACACGACATCGGCACGCTCTGCAAGCTCTCGAGCAGCTTCTTGACGATTGGTTGTCGCATAGCAGATATCATCTTTACGGGGCCCGATGATTTTAGGGAATCGTTTATTTAAGGCATCAATCACTTCGGAAGTATCATCGACGGATAATGTAGTTTGTGTCATAAAGCAAAGATTATCTTCATCTTTCACTTTTAGTTTCCATACATCATCTGGAGATTCAACCAAATACATTCCCCCTTCTGGGTTACTGTATTGCCCCATCGTCCCTTCAACTTCTGGGTGTCCGGCATGGCCAATTAAAATGGCCTCTTTACCTTTACGGCTCGCCCTTGCGACTTCCATATGTACTTTGGTCACTAAAGGACAAGTGGCATCAAAAAGCATCGTTAAATTACGAGAGCGTGCCTCTTGGCGAATAGCTTGAGAAACACCGTGTGCTGAGAAGATCAAAATAGCGTTATCCGGCACTTCGGAGATTTCTTCAATAAAAATAGCACCACGTTCGCGTAAATCATTGACTACATAGCGATTATGAACCACTTCGTGGCGTACATAAATTGGCGCGCCATAGATTTCTAATGCACGTTCAACAATGCTGATAGCTCGGTCAACACCCGCACAAAAGCCTCGTGGGTTAGCCAGCAATATTTGCATTTGTTGTTTCCTCCTGTGGATCAATACTGACGACTTCAATATCAAATGTGACATCTTGTAACGCTAATGGATGATTAAAATCGACAGTAACAGAATCTTCCGTCACTTCCTGCACAATGCCTGGCATTTCATTACCATTCATTGCCGTAAACAGCATAATGGTACCTGTTTCAGGAATACCGGATTGCGCAAAATCAGAAGGCATAAAGTATTGAATAAGATCAGGATTATATTTACCAAAAATATGCTCCCCCGCAAGCGTGAAGGTTTTCTTTTCCCCTTCTTTAAGTCCTACCAACTCTGCTTCTAAAGCAGGCGATAAGCTTTCATCACCAAGACGAAATAACGCCGGTTTTCCATGTGCTTGTGTAGATTCAGCAACAGAGCCGTCTGCCAATTTTAAGGTGAAATTCAGCAATACTGCACTATTATTGAGGATCTGCATACTCATACTAATACCTTCTATTAAGCGTAACCCCCGCCATTAGGCAGGGGTTATTTTAGTTAACTGATCTGTCAGATTACTTCTGCTTGTTGGCTTCTTGTGGGCTGGCATTCTTATCAGGGAAAAAGCTCTCAATGATAATTAAAGCTGCACCAAGACAAATAGACACATCAGCAATATTAAAAGTAGGCCAATGCCAATCACCGACATAAAAGTCCAGAAAATCGATGACAAATCCATGGATCAGACGATCAGAAAGATTACCCAATGCTCCGCCTATAATAAGCGCATAAGCAATATTACTTAGCTTGGCACTCGCTTTATTTTTATACATCATCACCACTAAGACAATGCAGATTGCCAGTGCGATTAATGCAAAAAACCAACGTTGCCATCCGCCTTTATCGGCTAAAAAGCTAAAAGCTGCGCCATAGTTATGAGCATAAGTGAAGTTGAAAAAAGGCATGACAGCCACAGATTCATACAGACGGAATGTCTGCATGAAATACTGTTTTGTACCTAAGTCCAACACCACTACAGCAATAGCCAACCAGAGCCAGCGTAAACCTGTAGAGCAAAGTGTTTTCTTCATCAATTAAGCAAACTTACGTTCTTCACCGTTACCGGCTACGTTAGTAACACAGCGACCACATAAATCAGCGTGTTCCGCCACTTGACCAATGTCAGTTGCATAGTGCCAGCAACGTGGACATTTTTCACCTTGCGCTTTACTCAAGACAATTTTCAGCCCCGCCATATCAGATGCTAACGCGTTTTCTGGCGCATCATGAATATCAGCAACGGTCGCTTGAGAGGTAAGTAAAACAAAACGCAATTCGTTTCCTAATGCATTCAGTTTTTCCGCTAAGGCTTTATCCGCATACAGTGTTACTGCCGCTTCTAAAGAGCCACGTAGTTGCTTATCGGTACGAGCTTGCTCTAACACCTTATTGACTTCACTACGAACGGCTAATAATTCCGCCCAGTACTCATCATTTAAGGTTTCAGATGCCTCTAAACCAAATAAATCTGTGTACCATTCTTGAGTGAACACAAATTTCGCACGCTCACCCGGTAACTGTGCCCAAATCTCATCCGCGGTGAACGACATAATTGGTGCCATCCAACGTACTAATGCTTCGATAATATGGTATAGCGCAGTTTGACAACTACGGCGAGCAACACTGTCGCTTTTCGCAGTGTATTGTCTGTCTTTAATGATATCTAGATAGAAAGATCCCATTTCTACTGAGCAGAACTGCATAAGACGCTGAATAACATTATGGAAATCGTAGTTTTCATAGTGTTTGAGGATATCTTCCTGTGCCGCTTTCGCACGACCGACCGCCCAACGATCAAGTATTACCATCTCTTCAGGTTTAACTTGATGTTTAGCTGGATCAAAGCCATTTAAGTTCGCTAAGAAGAAACGCGCTGTATTACGAATACGACGATAAGTATCAGCAGAACGTTTTAAGATCTCATCGGAAACCGCAATTTCACCCGTATAATCGGTGGAGGCAACCCATAAACGTAAAATATCCGCACCCAGTTTGTTCATTACATCTTGAGGGCTAACAGTATTACCAATGGATTTCGACATTTTACGGCCTTGTCCATCCACGGTAAAACCGTGTGTTAATACTTCACGATAAGGCGCTTTGCCTTTAATTGCTGTTGAAATCATAAGAGAAGACATAAACCAACCACGATGTTGGTCTGAACCTTCTAAATAGAGATCAGCTGAATTGCCATGGAATTCAGGACGAGCATCAACTACGGTTGAGTGCGTTGATCCTGAATCAAACCAAACATCAAGTGTGTCAGGTGTTTTCATGTAGTCATCAGCTTCATCACCCAGCAGTTCGCGGATATCTAAGTCCCACCAAGCTTGAATACCACTCACTTCTACACGCTTAGCGACTTCTTCCATTAACTCTAGAGTACGAGGATGAGGCTCTTGTGTTTCTTTATGCACAAACAGCGACATTGGTGTTCCCCAAGTACGCTGACGAGAAATACACCAGTCAGGACGGTTTTCCACCATTGACTCAATACGTGCTTGGCCCCAATCAGGGATCCATTTAACACCTTTGATCTCTTTTAAGGATTGTTGACGTAATCCATTTTTATCCATACCGATAAACCATTGTGGAGTGGCACGGAAGATAACCGGTGTTTTATGTCGCCAACAGCAAGGATAGCTATGTTGCATTGCTTCATGATGTAATAGAGCACCCTTTTCTTTTAGTAACTCAACAATCACATCATTAGCTTTAAAAACAAACACACCATCTAAGGTCGGATACGTATTAGGAAGATAACAACCATTAGGTCCAACCGGATTAGCCACTTCTAAACCATATTTTTGACCAATAACAAAGTCATCAGGACCATGACCCGGCGCGGTATGAACAGCCCCTGTACCGGCATCTAATGTAACGTGATCGCCTAAAATGGCTGGCACATCAAAGCCCATAAATGGGTGATTGAAGCGCAATAATTCTAAATCACTACCTTTACATTCACCTAAAACAGCCCAGTCTGTGACACCGATACGTTTCATAACGTGTTCAACTAAGTCTGCCGCTAAAATGACGCACTCATCATTAAATGAAACTAATGCGTAATTAAATTCGCCATTTAATGCAATTGCACGGTTAGCAGGTAATGTCCATGGTGTGGTAGTCCAAATAACTAAAGAAATAGGTTTATCAGTGACGACACCAAATTTAGCCGCTACAGCGTTTGAATCAACCGCACGGAAACGCACATCGATAGAAGGAGAGGTTTTATCGTAATATTCCACTTCCGCTTCAGCTAGCGATGAACCACAAGCCGTACACCAGTGAACAGGTTTTGCCCCTTTTAATAGGTGACCATTAGCGATAATACGCGCTAATGCACGAATAGTATTGGCTTCCGTTTTGTAGTCCATAGTGAGATAAGGTTTGTCCCAATCTCCTAGCACACCTAAACGAATAAAATCTTTTTTCTGCGCCTCTATTTGCTCATAAGCATATTTACGGCACTCCTCGCGGAATTGAGCTGCAGAGACTTTTTCTCCTGGTTTACCTACAATTTGTTCAACTTTTAATTCAATAGGTAATCCGTGACAATCCCATCCTGGAATGTACGGAGAATCAAAGCCTGACAGCCCTTTGGATTTAATAATAATATCTTTGAGAATTTTGTTTACTGAGTGACCAATATGAATATTGCCGTTGGCATAAGGAGGGCCATCATGCAAAATAAATGTTTTCTTACCACTTTTAGCTTGACGAATAGCTTGATACAAACCTTCTTTGTACCAACGTGATAACATTTCTGGTTCGCGCTTTGCTAAATCCCCGCGCATAGGGAACCCTGTTTCTGGTAAGTTCAGGGTATTTTTATAGTCACTCATTCGATTCTCAGTTCCAAGTTTCCGCTAGTTTATGACTCCGACCGCTGCAATAAAAAATCCCTAGCAGCAGCCACATCATTTGCGATTTGCTGTTTCAACGCATCCAATGATGCAAATCGCTGTTCATTACGTAATTTCTTTCGTAACACAACATCAATACGACGTCCATATAAATCCATATTAACGTCGATTAAATGAACTTCTAATTGTACACCCTTACCTTTTACGGTAGGACGACTGCCAATATTAGCCACCCCCGCTAAAGGCGATTGATGGTCGGCTAAATAAACATCAACCGCATAAACACCAGCAACAGGTGCCACTAAGCGTTTCATGGGAATATTGGCGGTTGGAAAACCAATAGTTCTGCCTAATTGATTACCATGTACCACGCGTCCACAAACGCTATAAGGGTGTCCAAGCAATGATTCAGCTAATGCTAAATCGTCATTGAATAAGGCTTCTCGTACCGCCGTACTGCTAATACGTAATCCTTTGTCACAATAACTTTCGGTATTTGCCACCTCAAATCCGTATCGAGCACCGGCTTGTTGTAAAAAATGAAAATCACCTGCTCTATTTTTACCAAAACGAAAATCATCGCCAATGGCTAAAAACTTCACACCTAATTTATCAACTAAGAGTGATGAAACAAACTCTTCCGGTGTTTGTGCCGCAAATTGCTTATCAAATTTGACACATAACAGGTAATCAATACCACACTCTGCCAAATATTTTATCTTATCGCGTAGGCGCGTTAGACGAGCAGGTGCTTTCTCTGGCAAAAAAAACTCCAGAGGTTGAGGTTCAAATGTCATCACAACAGTAGGTAGGCCACGACGTGATGCTTCTTGCTTCAAGTGTTTTAATAATGCCTGATGACCGCGATGGACACCATCAAAATTGCCAATTGTTAGAACACAACCATGATGTTGTGCTCGAATATTCTGTATACCGCGAATTAGCTCCATAACTGGCTCAATACCGTGGAAATAATTGGATTATACCTTGTCAAAGGCTCGAGAGTAACCCAATATATCAATGTTTATTGGTGAGTAATATCTTGCTTTGTCAATTCACTATGATTGTTAAATTAACATGCTCACTGCTAACAAAAAATAAACGATTACTCACTTGTTGGTTATAAAATCGCACAAAATCAACCGTAGATCCGCTTAGAATCTATTATTTATTACTCATATACACGATTTTGATGATTTTTTCACTCAAAAGACTGTATTCTACCCGTCTTAACTGATAAAATCTTGCGCCATCACAACGAAACCAGTGTCGCGTACAACGACGCTAATTTTGTATAAATCCATTGACAAACTTAGGTTGAAAAGGCATATTCCTTCACCTTTGTATTGTCCTCGCTAGAATATATTTGGGAGTTGGAACTTGGCTAATATCAAATCAGCTAAGAAACGTGCGGTTCAGTCTGAAAAGCGTCGTCAGCACAACGCAAGCCGTCGTTCAATGATGCGTACTTACATCAAAAAAGTATACGCAGCAGTTGCTTCTGGTGATAAAGAAGCAGCACAAAAAGCATTTAATGACATGCAACCAATTGTTGACCGTCAGGCAACTAAAGGCTTAATTCATAAGAATAAAGCAGCACGTCATAAAGCTAATCTGCAAGCACAAATCAAAGCAATGTAATTATTGTTTTTGTGTTTAAAAAACCGGCTTAGGCCGGTTTTTTTACATTCTGTCTATGCAAACTCTACGTATTTCATTCGTTATTGGCTTTCTTTTCACCACTAAACAAAGCTGAAAAATCGGTATTACATACACGTTGTACTGCCGGATGCTGGATCATTCGTTCAGCAAAAATAACGTAATACTCTTCTTTTACCGAGTCTAATGTGCCTATTTCCTCAATATTACTTTGGACAAATGTCTCATTGGTATAAATAGAAGGTGCAACAAAGATAGCATTATGATTTAAACCAAATGCTTTCATTAATGCAGCATCATCAAATTCACCTAAAATTTCTACTTGAAGATTTTTATTGCGTATCCAAGTTAACAAATGACGACCTAACATAGAGCGTCGACCAGGGATAAGCAATTTTCTATCTTCTAAACATTCTGGGAATGGCTTTTCTGGTATTGGCTGACTACAGAAAAAACTGACACTACACTCACCCAATTTAACAGAGAACAGCCCCTCTTGTTGTGAGGAATCTACGGGACAATCAGATAAAATCATATCTAACTTATGCTGACTTAATTGCTCTAACAACAATTCGTGAGTCGATTCAAAACAGCGTAAATGTATTTGTTCATGATCAATAACCGCCGTTTCTAATACACGACTAACAAGTTGTTTGGATAACGCATCGGCAACCCCAACATCAAATAACAGATTAGATTCTCGACTATAGTTGACAATATCTAGCATCTCTTGGCTCAGCATAAACATTTTATCGGCATAGCGAAAAATAAGCTGACCTAATTCAGAGGGAACTAATCCGCGCCCTTGACGCTTGAATAATTTCCCCCCTAATCTTTCTTCTAATGCTTTAATTTGCCCTGTAATTGTCTGAGGTGTCAGATACAGCGCTTCCGCAGCCCCTACAACAGAGCCTTCTTTACACACATGCCAAAAATAATAAAGATGATTAAAATTGAGATGTGACACACGCATAGTGATTTTCCTTTCAACTTCTGTGATCTCATCACACAGACTTCGTTAACAACGCATTAGCGATTGGTGTTCCTTTCTCCAATCCTCATAAAAACACCTACGGCACAATACAAGGTATTGCGCCGTAGGTTTATGTTTATAGCTCGGTTTTTATTGTGTTTAGAAAACGAGTTCCCTACTCAATTTCGCTATTTTTGCTTCTGCTTCAACTTCGGTAAAACAGAGTTAAGCAATAAATATCCCACAACAGCAGCCATGGTTGAGCCAACTAAAATACCCAGTTTAGAGTATGTATTATAGGCTTCTATAGCACCTTCAAACGCAAGACCTGCGATAAAGATAGACATAGTAAAACCGATACCACATAAAACAGAAACGGCAAATATTTGCTTAAGATTAATCGCATCTGGCAATTTTGCAATCCCTAGTTTTACCGAAACCCAACTAAAGAGAAAAATCCCAATCGGCTTACCTAAGAAAAGCCCTAATGCAATACCAACGGGTAAGGTCGATAACATGCCATCAAGGGTAACGCCATTTAAAGAAACCCCCGCATTACTAAAAGCAAATAGCGGTAATATTAAATAGGCAACCCACGGGTGTAAAACATGCTCTAACTCTTCCGACGGTGAAGCCCCCTCTTTATCTCTTAATGGGATCAAGAATCCAACAATCACTCCCGCTATTGTGGCATGTATACCTGATTTCAAAATACACACCCACAAAATAAAGCCTAGGACTAAGTAAACTGCTGTATTACTCACTTTACGCCAATTAAGAATAAACAACATGATGGTGATTAGCGCTGCCAATAATAACGGGACTAATGCCACACTCTTAGAGTAAAAGAGAGCAATAATCACAATGACACCAAGATCATCAATAATGGCTAGCGCTAATAAAAAGACTTTCAATTCCACAGGAACGCGACGCCCTAGTAACGCCATTACACCTAGAGCAAAAGCAATATCTGTTGCTGCCGGAATAGCCCATCCTTGTTGACCAATCGCATCGCCATGATTAAAAAATAGATAAATCAAAGCAGGTGCTAACATTCCTCCTACTGCAGCAATTGCAGGAAAAATAGCGCGATCACGTTGCGCTAAGGAACCTTCTTTTAGCTCCCGTTTGACTTCTAATCCTACCACTAAGAAAAAGATGGCCATGAGTGCATCGTTAACCCATAAGATCAACGGTTTATCTAGCTCTAATGCCCCAAATTTAATCATTATTGGGATAGATAAAAACTCATTATACAAAGCACTAAGAGGTGTATTCGCCATTATTAATGCGATAATAGCAGCAACAATCAGAAGAATACCGCCTGATGCCTCTAATCTTAAAAATTGTCTAATAATTGCTGTCATATTGTTAACCTAAAAATGTCTATTTGTGTTAATAATATGCTAATTATGAATTCGTAAAAAACAGATTATTTAGCAAAAATAATTCGGCTTTTTCGATCTCAATCGCTTATATCAAGAGTAAAGAAGGGATTATGTAAAAAATAATCAATAAGTAATATCACGAAAGATAAAAAACAAAAATAAAAAAAATAAAATACAACCTATTGAAACAATTATTTTTTATGATAAACATAAGTAATAATTCACATTTAAAACAAGAATTGATAGAAAATAGGTAAATATTCTATTTTTTATCCATATTATTGTGACTATAGTGTGCTTTTTATTAAGAATAGTTGATAATTCATTCACAAGAATAATAAGAGGTGAAGATAATATTGTTCAACCTTTTTTGTTACCAGAGGATACCTAATGAAATAAGAGGGGAATGACTATTAAAGATAACAGAGAATAAGTTTCTAGGTATTTTTATGAAATTAATAAGAAAAAGCCTGATAGGCAATACATTATCAGGCTTTTTGGGAATGAAGATAACGCAAAAATTATTTGGTTAAATCATCAAAGAATTTTTTTACTCCATCTAAGAAACTCTTAGAGCGCGGTGTATTTTTTTCACCACCTTTACCACCAAATGATTCACCTAGCTGTTCCATAAGCTGCTTTTGTTTTTCATTCAGTTTCACTGGCGTTTCAACAACAACACGGCACATTAAATCACCGACACCATGGCTACGTACAGATTTAACACCTTTGCCTTTCATGCGGAACATTTTGCCAGTTTGTGTTTCTGCTGGAATTTTTAGTTTCACACGACCATCGAGAGTTGGCACCTCAATTTCTCCCCCTAATGCTGCAACCGCAAAGTTAATAGGTACTTCGCAATAGAGGTTATTACCATCTCGTTCAAATATATGGTGCTGACGAACATGAACCTGTACATACAGATCGCCCGCCGGTGCGCCTTGCTCACCCGCTTCACCTTCACCACTTAAACGAATACGATCACCGGTATCCACTCCCGCCGGGATTTTAACTGATAAGGTTTTATAACGCTCAACACGGCCATCACCATGACATTTAGAGCAAGGCTCTTTAATTACTTTACCGCGACCATGACAAGTAGGGCATGGTTGTTGAACGGTGAAGAAACCTTGACGTAAATGAACCTGACCTGCCCCATGACATGTTGAGCAAGTTTCCGCTGATGTGCCTTCTTTTGCCCCACTACCGTGGCATTTATCACAGGTTTCTAAGGTTGGAATGCGGATCTCTTTGGTAATACCACGAACAGCTTCTTCTAGCGTTAAGTCCATGTTGTATTGCAAATCTGAGCCGCGTGCAGCACGTTGTTGACGACGACCACCACCAAAAATATCGCCAAATACATCACCAAAGATATCGCTAAAGTCAGCGCCACCAAAGCCGCCACCGCCTTGACCACCAAAACCACCTTGTTCAAAGGCAGCATGACCATATTGATCATAGGCCGCACGTTTTTGTGGATCGCTAAGAACTTCGTAAGCTTCTTTAATTTCTTTAAATTTAGATTCCGAATCTTTATCACCTTGATTACGATCTGGGTGATATTTCATCGCTAAACGCTTATAAGCACGTTTGATCTCTTTTTCATCGGCTGTTTTACTTAACCCGAGTACTTCGTAAAAATCTCTTTTCGCCATTCTGGATTACCCTTGACATAAGCACACGGGCGTAGAGTTGCCTCGACGCCCGTGTTTCGGTATCAGTAACTGTTCATCATTGAGTTACCGCGGCCCGTTAAGGGCATTATTTTTTATCTTTGCCGTCTACTTCTTCAAACTCTGCATCGACAACATCGTCATCTTTCTTCGCACCTGCATCAGTTGCATCGGCAGTATTACCTGCACCCGCTTGAGCTTGTTGTTGTGCAATTTCTAACAGAGGTTTTGAAGCTTCAACTAACGCTTGCAGTTTTGCTTCAATAGCAGCTTTATCTTCACCTTTAGAAGCAATTTCTAATTCGCTTAACGCTTTTTCGATAGCTTCTTTATCGTTAGCCGCTAATTTGTCACCCGCTTCTTCAATTTGTTTACGTGTACCGTGAACTAATTGATCTGCTTGGTTACGTGTTTGCACTAACTCTTCAAATTTACGGTCTGCTTCTGCATTAGCTTCTGCATCACGTACCATTTTTTGGATTTCTTCTTCATTTAAACCTGAAGAAGCTTTAATGGTGATATTTTGTTCACGACCACTGTTTTTATCTTTTGCAGATACATGCAAGATACCATCAGCATCGATATCAAAAGTCACTTCAATTTGTGGCATACCACGTGGTGCAGGTTGAATACCATCTAAGTTAAATTGGCCCAATGATTTGTTATCACTCGCACGTTTACGCTCACCTTGTAATACGTGAATAGTTACAGCTGATTGATTATCTTCAGCAGTAGAGAATACTTGGCTATGTTTAGTTGGGATAGTGGTATTCTTCGCAATCAGCGAAGTCATCACGCCACCCATAGTTTCAATACCTAAAGACAGTGGAGTCACGTCAAGTAACAGAACGTCTTTAACATCACCAGCTAATACACCACCTTGAACAGCAGCACCCATAGCAACAGCTTCATCTGGGTTAACGTCTTTACGTGGTTCTTTACCGAAGAACTCAGCCACAGTTTTTTGTACCATAGGCATACGAGTTTGACCACCAACCAGAATAACGTCGTTTACTTCACTGACTTTCAAGCCCGCATCTTCTAATGCAACTTTTACTGGATCCATTGAACGTTTTACTAAGTCTTCAACTAAAGATTCCAGTTTTGCACGAGTCACTTTGATATTTAAGTGTTTAGGCCCTGTTGCATCAGCAGTAACATAAGGTAAGTTCACATCTGTTTGTTGAGCTGAAGATAATTCAATTTTTGCTTTTTCTGCAGCTTCTTTCAGACGTTGCATTGCCAATGGATCATTACGCAGGTCAATGCCTTGTTCTTTCTTAAACTCATCAACTAAGTAGTTAATTAAACGGCTATCGAAGTCTTCACCACCTAAGTGAGTATCACCATTGGTTGACAGAACTTCATAGGTTTTTTCGCCATCAACTTCATCAATTTCGATGATAGAGATATCGAATGTACCACCACCTAAGTCATAAACAGCGATAGTGCGGTTACCCACTTCACGATCTAAACCATAAGCCAATGCCGCAGCTGTTGGTTCGTTAATAATACGTTTAACATCTAAACCCGCGATACGACCCGCATCTTTAGTTGCTTGACGTTGCGCATCATTAAAGTAAGCAGGAACTGTAATAACAGCTTCTGTAACTGGTTCACCTAAGTAATCTTCCGCTGTTTTTTTCATTTTTTTCAATACTTCAGCAGAAACTTGTGGTGGAGCCATTTTTTCGTTACGTGCTTCAACCCATGCATCACCATTATCAGCTTTAATAATTTTGTAAGGCATGATAGAAACATCACGTTGTACTTCCGCGTCTTCGAAACGACGACCGATTAAACGTTTGATGGCAAATAATGTATTTTGTGGGTTAGTCACAGCCTGACGTTTTGCCGGTTGACCAACTAGAATTTCACCATCTTGTGCATATGCAACAATCGAAGGAGTGGTACGATCGCCTTCACCGTTTTCAATAACCCGGGCATTCTTACCGTCCATTACAGCAACACAAGAGTTAGTTGTACCCAGGTCAATACCAATAATTTTACCCATTTAAACGCCTCCAAAGAGAATTCTTTATCAATTTGATTACCAATCTATATGAGGATGAATATTCATTTTTCAAGTCAAAAAATTAATGGACTCAATATCATCACAAAGCGGATAAACATCAACGCAACTCAATAGTGGTAATTGCAGTTGAAAAATAGATGGGGTCATAAATACATTCATCAAGGGGAAAAATAAAAAAAAATAGTAAAAAGATAAAAAAAAGATCTAGTAAAATAACAATATAAAAAATAAATATTATATATCAATAGGTTATAGCAAGTATTGTCTTTAACCCATTATGATGATGTAAAACAACAGCGATAATCCATTAATATAAAAAATAACTAATTGAAATATAACAGTTTCAATCAATTATTACACAAAGTGGGTTATCTCAATGATCAATAAATCATCAACAGAAGCATCACTCATAGGTAAAAATAGCAGGTTGTTCTTATTTAATCTTATTAGGGCAAAACGTACTCACATTCAATATTAATAACAAAAACAACCGATGCAATGTATTAAGCAGATGTAGAACGGCGTGCTGATTTAGGTCTAAAGGCAACCACAATTTCTTCGTTAGTTTCGATATAAGGGCCATCCAATAATTGAATACAATAAGGAACACTGGCAAAAATACCACTGACAATCACCTGTCCCTCACTGTCTTTTAATCCCTCTAATGTCTCTGCGATCGCTTTAGGCTGTCCCGGTAAATTTAAAATTAAGGCTTGATTACGAATAACTCCCACTTGACGAGATAAAATCGCCGTAGGAACAAATTTCAAACTGATTTGGCGCATTTGCTCACCGAAGCCTGGCATCTCTCTATCAGCAATCGCCAATGTTGCATCAGGCGTAACATCACGACGAGCAGGCCCTGTGCCTCCCGTTGTTAAAACCAAGTGACATCCTGCTTCATCAACCAGTTCACATAATGTTTGTTCAATCATCAGTTGCTCATCGGGGATCAAACGTGATTCGATATGAAAAGGGGTTGTGATTGCTTTTTTTAGCCAAGCTTCTAAAGCGGGCAGGCCTTTATCTTCATAAACACCACTGGATGCACGATCAGAAACAGAAACCAGTCCTATACGTAATTCATTCATATCAACCTCAAATTAATCAATAACTGCCAATTAGCGTGCTGATATTAACACGAGAACACGGGTGAATTAAAAACAATCTCAGTAAAAGCTATTATGTTATTTTAGCTATAAAAAACGGGAGTTTTATACTCCCGTTTTTTATCACATTAATGATTTAATCTTAGTCATCAAGATATTTAGCAATATAAGAAGCAGCTAAAAGTTTAGCTTCTGCTAATTGGGCAGCATTGAGGGCTCGGGCGGTTCGTTTTAGCATAGCCTCATCACCTTCACCATTTTCTACAGCAACAGCAAACCATGCATAGGCTTCTTTCAAGTTACGTTTAACCCCTTTGCCATAATAATAGTTTATTGCAAGGTTATTTTGTGCCAAGCCATTACCTTGTAGCGCAGCTTTTTTATACCATTCGTTCGCTTTACGTTGATCTTTTGCTACACCATCACCTTCGTCATACATCACACCAAGGTTATTTTGCGCATCTCGATTACCTTGATTTGCCGCTTTGGTATACCAGAATACCGCTTTGCTACCATCACGCTCGACCCCTTCGCCTTCATCGTAAGAGACAGCTAAGTTGTATTGTGCATCAGCATGACCTTGCTCTGCGGCTTTAGTGTACCAAGTCACCGCTTTTTCATGATCTTGTTCGATACCAATACCTTCATCATATGAAATCGCTAAATTATACTGCGCATCGCTATCACCTTGCTCACCGGCTTTTGTATACCAATACACTGCTTTTTCATGATCTTGCTCTACACCATCCCCTTCATCAAAAGAGACGGCCAAATTGTATTGTGCTAAAGAGAGTCCCTGAACAGCCGCTTTGTTATACCAATAAACCGCTTTTTCAGCATCACGCTCAATATCATCATTCATATCATACATTAACGCTAAATTTAATTGCGCTTCTGCATGACCTTGTTCAGCCGCTTTTGTGTACCACTCCAATGCTTTTTGTGTATTTTGTTCTACACCTTCGCCACCTTCATATTTAACACCAAGTTGATACTGAGAAGCGGCATTCCCTTCTTCCGCACTTTTTTCAATCGCAGGTAAAGAGAAGGCTGTTTTATCTTCTGACATAGCAACACTACTAAAAAAGAGCGATGCCAGTACTGTTGCCAAAACCATCTTTTTCATAATTCACCAATAATAAATAGGATGTTTTTAATAATTAATTTCTATAATTATTACCGGATAAATTATTTATTCCAATCAATTTAATCTTAAAATCAATCAAAACATTTTTTAAATTTAAAAAAAAAGACAACAATTAACTATAAAGAGATGAAAAGTCACAAAATAAGAAAATTTAATTTTAAATTAGAAGAAACACGCAACCATTTTAACCAAATTGAACCACAATAAAAGAAATGATAGATTAGAGCCCCCCTAGAAAATGACTCGCAATTCAGCCCACACCACTGAGGCATGAGCTGAATAATTAATAGATAAAATAATAACTTACTTTAGAGCATCTGATATTTAACCTAAATGCTTAGTGATGGTTGGCATTAAAGTCCATTCTTTAGCTTCAGGCAAAAAGGTTCCTTGCATAGAAGACAACTGAGTTTGATTAAACTGAGCCATTTCATGCACAATAGAGACTAATGCTTCATCACTCAGCACCTCCTCCCTTTGTTCAATCTGATAAGTGCTCTGCAGCTCCTCTTTATATTTATTTTTTATTCTCACAGTAAAACTTTTATCCTGAGAAAGAAGAACTTCATCATCATTATCACGGGAAGATAACATCACTTCATCTTTATCCAACCCAGTAATAAAAATAACATTTTTCCCTACATGATCGTTAATCGTGATCTCACCATGATGTTTGTTAATTAGGTAGATATCATCCCCCTCTCCACCTTCCAGATAATCATTACCACTCTCTGAAATAAGAACATCATTCCCTTTACCACCATAGAGCTTATCATCCCCTTCATTGGCAAATAAAATATGCTGTCCGCCCTCAACAATTAGAGTATCGTTTCCTTTACCTCCGGCAATTACAGAGCAACCTTGATTTTTATTTATCAACATATCATCACCTGTTAGCAAATCGATAATAGGTAATAATTCAATATTTTGAATTGAATGATGTTTAAGCAAATTAGATAAGAATGCGTGTTGTTGTAATGGCGGAGATAAATAAACATTACTATTTTCCATCATTATCTTATTTAAGATAAGGGATTCAGGAATAATAACATAATCATCAAAATAACTGATAGATAATTTTTCTTTAACAACAGGTATTAACAACTGTTCAGCGCTATCACTATTTGGCAAAATAAACATCTTATTATCTTTATCAATAAATCTGATTTGAATACCTGAATTTAAAATTTTATTTAAACTTTTTTCAGTCATGTTTATATCTATAAAGCGATGAGCAGCTGGATTATAGCGATGAGAGATAACACCATTTTCAAACTTAAGATCATACCCACTAACATCCGGTAAAATAAAGGTAGATAGATTATCAACACTTTCATCATCAACTGTTTTACTAGGAAATATCTCAATACGCTCATTGCTGTTTTGAGCTATAAACGTTTTTAGCTGATAAACATCAACACCTGCGGTTAATGTTATTCGCGCATTATGATCAATGGCTAAATAAGTATTATTGCCACTATCACCTTCAATAGATAATTCTATCGAGTTACCATTAGCAAGTCCGCTGTATTTTAATTCAGGCAGTATATTATATTTAACAGAACAGGAGCGTGAACGAAGATTAAACTCATGATTATTGCTATTTATGTATATATATTCATATTTATCATCAAGATTTGAATAATTCTCCATATAGCTAAAGTTAAATAACGGATCACTATTACAATTAGCATCGCTATTATTATTTAAAATAAACCCATCATTTGTAATAATACAATAATTAGTTAGTACATCAAAACTGTTCTCATTTTTAAATATGTTTTTTAAACGTATCGATGTTGCAGGAAGCGGCGTTTGTGTCTTATCTTCATTGATAATAAAGCCATTATCTAATAAAAAAACAATATCTGAACCAATACGTTTTATTGATTTTATATCTTTTAAGTTATGTTCTAGTTTAACAATATTTTGCTCAGAAGTATTTTGATTATTTTCTAGCTTTTCATCTCCAGTTACTTCATTGATGATAATAGATACTTCTGCTTTCCCTTTATAAAAAGCATTTAGTCGTGAAATAATATAAGTATCATGCCCCTCACCACCATTAGCGAAACCTTCAGATAGCTTAATCGTATCATTCCCTTTTAATCCTAAGACATAATCTTTACCATAAGCTGCATCAATATAATTATCATTATCACTTCCCATCAATATATCATCACTATTTCCACTACAAACAATATTTTCAAAGCTATCTAAATAAGCAATAACTTCATCAGTTCTAGGGGAAATGTTTGGCATTGAATCATTTATTATAAATGGTGAGGTTATTCCTGTTTCTTTATCAAAGAAATAGAATGTTGAAGGTTCAAATCCAATACTATTAAACTGATTTTTAGATCTTACAAATTTAACATAATTATCTTTTAAATTAATATTATAACCTGAGTATAATGGTGAATTATCAGCGATACGTAAAGTATCTATGCCGCCTCGCCCATAAAAGCGACTAGCATGATTAGGTGATTCAGTAACATAAAGATTAAAAATATCATTATTGTTACCACCACTTAATCTTTTTATACCATTATAAATATCAAATACGTTATGAGCATATGCTGGGGCTGAAATAATATCATTCCCATTATTCGTATTAAAATAGAAAAACTCATCATCCTTTCCTAAATAATCATATACAGCACAAACCTCATTAACATTATGTGTTCCCAAATCAGCACTTCTTCTATTATAATTAATATTTTCTCTTGTATTCCTTGTTAAGTTTAAATATTCATTAGATTCTAATTCAACATTATATTTATATAATTCATTGACATAGAAATCAATATCATAAATAAGTACTTCATCAGTGCCTATATTTTTTTTAGGCTCATAATATCTAAGGCTTGTTGAGTAAAACCCAAATGAATTTGAAAAAGATTTCATTTGAGCAGCTTCAGTTTCAGTATATAGTTCACCAATAGTCAATACTATTGGCTTATTATTTATAATAACATAACCAGACTCAATCTCTTTGGGTATATTAGAAAGTGAGAAATATCTCTTCTCAACAAACTCATATTCTTCATTTGTATAAAAATAATAACTTTGAGGATTAGATTCAATAAGCTTTTTATAAAATGCCTTACTATTCTCATCGACTCTAGTACGAAAATAGTTTTTGGTATCAAGTAATGTTATTTCATTTTTCTTAGATGAAGTTAAATCCCCAGTAAAAAGAACAGATAGCCCATTTTCTATCTCTTCACTAACAGTAAAATTAATTCTTTTTTTAACGTCTTCAATTACCCTTACTGCATTATAGATAGCTAAAAAAGCGGTAATAGCTGCACCAATCACAATTCCGATAGGGCCTGCGCTTGCACATCCCGCTAAAATAGCAATTGAAACCCCAATAGTGACTAATGCTGAAACAACAGCAAAAGTACCATTAACAATATAGTCGATTTTTTTTCTAGTATCAGTTTCAGAAGATATACGACTAAAATTATCATAGGCATTATAAATATCAAAACCTACTGAAAGGATATTTAAAGCAATGCCTATACGAGTACTTATTTTCCCTGCATATTCTAACTTATTAGAACGATGTTTTAACATCCCTTTCGCAACAGCAATTTCAATGATTTCAGAAATTCCATTATATGCCATTTCAGACCACATTATTGCTAAATTTCTTACTATCTCTTTGCGTTCATGTGGTTTTAAATTTCCATTTTCAAGTGATTCAATCATATTTAAAGTTGAAACTATAGTTTGCCAAACTCCAAAACCAATATTTACATAACCAATTTTTGATATGATCCTCATATGGCGAGGTATTTTCAGAGAAGGATTTCGTAGTTCATGCCAATAATTAGAATCAATATTGCTATTATTTAACTCAATAATTTTCATTAACCGTTCTTTAGCTACAATATAATCAGTTCTCGACGTATCTACTGAAAGGATATTTTTAATATTTTTTTCTTTATTCTTTAGAAATTTTTTTAATAAAGAAACTATTTTATGATCTATTTCAGAGCCAGAGGCGGATAAAAAAAAGTCATTTAATTTTTCTGCATCAAACTTTAACTTATTTTGCCAATTTGGAATATCCTGTAGATTAATACTGATGATAGACTTCCCATCAACGCGACATCCCAGATCAAATAAAATAGCTTTATCAATCTCAATGCCAGCAATTTTAATGATATTCTGTTGAATTATATCACTAGAAATTTTATTTTTAAGTATATTAAATTTATCAAATAGTTCAGAGGAGATAATTCCTTCTTCATTAACATGATAAATAACTCCAGAAACAGAGGTTTCATTTGAATAATCCACTGCAATATTATTCTTAACATTATTTATTTCATTTAAGAAACTAAATAACTCTACGGTCATTTGTTCCCTATCACTACCTATTATATGAATTACACCGACGTCAGAAAGAAAAACACGATAAATAAAGCGACCATCTTCTGTAGTCGATATATTTAAATTAATTTTTTTAGTATTTATCTCTAACAGATAATTACCTATAGATAATTGGCTTATTTTATTATTAAGAATGCCATCTGCTATTTTAAACATATTATTATTCATTACTTCTTTTTGTGAAACATCGGTCAGTAATGCATTAAAAATAGACAAGTACTCTAATTGCTGTGGCGTTAATTCATTATACGCTAATTTTATATATAACTTTTCTAATAGATTAATATGTGTCATTAAAGTATCATAATTAACTTTTCCATTTAAACTAGCATATAGCAATGTTAATAAAGAAGAGGTCTCACTGTTATTATCAAAAGGTAGTCTTAAAATAAACGTATCATATTGATTTTTATTCTGAGAAGATTGAAGTAATTTTTTCTTCAATAAGAAAATAGCATGGCTAATGTTTTGTCTATTTGTCTCTATTTGCTTAACAGCATAAAAAACATCATGGATAGAATTATCTTTAAAATTATGTTTTTGTGTTAAGTAAAACTGAGTTTTTTCAATATCACTAATAAAATGAGTATAGCTTTCTTGATTAGAAACTAATTTTAATAATTTACCACGTAATGTATCAAAATCAGCAGCAAAAAACTCCATTAATAGTGATTTAGAGGCATCAGATAATGTATCAATACAACTAGGTTGATCATAAGTTGCATCAACCAATAATTTAACATTAATAAACTTTTCTTTTAATAAATCATTTAAATAATAATCACTATTAAAGCTAGCCAACCATTCATCTCTGCTTATTTTTTTATTTATATATTGATTATATTTTTTATTTAAAAGTGGATCATTAATAATTTGTTTTAATATATCCACATAATTTTTCTCAGTTCCAAATATCTCTGATAATTCCTGAGAATAGCGATAACCTGCATATTCTGGGGTTAGCTTTTTATTTATGATTTTATCAATAAAATTATTTTCAATGGTAGTATCAATATATTCAGTATTAATTTTATTAATTGTATCAAGTAATCGTTTATCAGATATTACAGCTTCTAAAGCTTCAGTAACGGTGCTTCGATGAGTATCGATAGCAACGCCTTTTAAACTTGCATCATAAAGATCAAAAATAGGCTCACTTGGGATTAATATATCCGTTGCTTCTAATACAACATAATATTTATTATTTTCTTTTCTTTGCGATACAACACGAAAATGCTTACCCGGAGCAATCATCACCTGATCAGTAAATCCATTACTAATACCCATCATCGTTCTAGCATTGTGTTCTCCTAAGATAGATATAAAAACATTATTGTCATTTTTTTTTATCTTTTGAGCATTTACACTGCCTCTAAGAACACTATTATTGGCAATCACTGCTCCGGTATCAATATTTTTTGTATAAGTGGATAAATCATCAACATAAATAGATTTATAAATTGGTTCTTTTATTTCAGGCAAATCTAATATGATATTAAATATATTATTTAACCGAATAGAATCAGAACGGTTTAAATAATTTTCTGGAGTAGACATAATAAAATTAAAAATATTATATCCCCCTCGCTTAAACCAATATAAATCTCTTTTATACTGATTAATTCGTTTTTTTAAGTTTAGTGGTAATTTGTTATAAACACCATTACTATCTATATCTTTCTTATCCGCCTTAATGTGATTGTAAGACGATTTTAATAGCTCGATTTCTTTATCGGCTTGTTGTGAGCTTGTATTTATAATATTTTCTAATTTATTACTTCTTATTAGTTTTAATTCATAATCTGAATATTCATTATTAATTTTATTTAATGGTGATTTATACTTGTTTTTAGCTGAAAATATTTTTTCCAATAGCTCTCTATTATTTAGATAATTTTCAGAGGACTTTCTTCTTCTTGAAAAATAATTTCCTTCGATTACCTCATTCCACTTTTCATTTAAAGGTGATATAAATCCATTATTTATTACTAATTGCTGAAAATCTGAAAATTCTTTTGCATCACGTATGATAATAACATTGTTCTCAGTAACAACAAAAAAATCTCTTAATGTATTGTTATCTGCATTTAATTTTTTATCTAATAACTCATTTGGTACAAAAAAAGTCGCAGGAAAATTATCTGTTATAACTGAAAAAGGATTTGCATCATCAGCACCATGATGGATCATCTCTTTTCCTTTTTCTCTCTGTAATAATCTATTGAGTTTATTTTTTATATTCTTAACATGTTGGCTAATTATACCTAATTGTTCACCTTCATAGCGATCATAGAGATCTTTATTATTATAATATTCTTGGTAAGTAGGTGATAACTCATCATAATTAACACTACTTCTCCATTCTTCCCATGGAATAGCTTTTCTTACTGTTGATTTCTCACTTAAATCATTATAAGAATACATAACAGTAAATAAATCATAATCTGCAATCATAGGTTTTTTCGATATTGGATCAGCCAGTACATTAACAGGGATTAATTTTCCATTATCGTAAGAATTAACTGTATAGGCGACTTTTCCGTCTTGATCAACTTTAGATAAATAGAAATAATATTCTTTATTATCAACACGACATGTCACCTGAATAATATCTGTTAAGAGATCAGAATAATTTAAAATATTATTTTGCTGCAGTTCTTTAACACGCTCTGGTGAAAGTGTGAGTGGCACTGAGATAGCATACCCTTTATCGAGGGCTTCCTGATTCGCTAAATTATATTTAGCCACATTGTTTCTAGCTGATAACTTAGCAAGAGATTGATCAACAGGAATAAACCCTGCCATAGGCCCCCAATCAGAACTTTTCCCTTTAATTAAAAGCCCTTTACTGCTGTATTCTCTAGATTGAATTAATGTCGTTGATCGCGCATCTATAGGTCTAACGCCAATAATCACATTTTCACTATCCGCTGCCTGCCTAAATGCTTTCTGATCATTTTCAGGCATACCAATAGTAGGAATAGGCTCCTGCCCAATAGGCGCTAACGTCAAGTTTCTTGATTGATAAATAGAAAATTTTCTAACTGGATCTGGTTGATGATATTTGCAATTGTAAAAATTATTATATTCTTCACGATGACTGAAACTAAATTTTTTAACTTCATGGCCAAATGATCTTAAGATCCTATCGATTAAAAAATTATTTTCATCTGTAATTTGATGATCATGGGCAATATAAATACCAGTTTTATATTTTAACTGCTTTACTTTGTTTACAACTGAGATTAAATCATTATTAGATGAACTTAAGACGATCCCTTCAGGGAAATAACCTCTTTTACCTAGTAAATGACATAAATCAAAAACTTTGTCACCACTTTTATTATGTCCATGTAGCAATATTGAATCTAAATCAACATTATAATTTTTAATTAAATAATCATATGCTTTTTCACCTGCATCAATATCTGTTGAAGCATCAATAATAAAAAAATCATAGCCTGCATTATGATATTCTTGAGCAAAGTTTAAATAATGAGTCTCTAAATTATCAATATCGGATAAAAGTAGAACAACTTTTCTCATTGTACTTCGTTTTTTATCAGAAAAGGAATAGTAACCTTTTACTCCTGCTGCATTAATAGCTAATAAGTCACCTTCTCTTATTTTATTTCTAATAAATAATTCTTTATATTTGATATTATGACTAATTTTTTCATTTTCTTGTTGGTTTATTGCTATTCCTTGATAATTAATAATATTACTACCAACTATACTATCTAAAGTTTTATTATTTATTTTTATTTCAGCAAGTTTTGTAGCATTAATGTCAATAATTTTTTTGAAAATAAAATTATTTTTACTATTTTTTTCTAAACCATATAGCAGTCCAGCATTGATTTCATTAGATTTAAAAAATCTATTAAGATAAGATATGAATTTTCTTTTAGATGAAAACTCAACCATACCAAAATTAGGATCGTAAAGACCAAAATTATCATTATTTTTATCTAAATTAGCCCAAACGGTAATAACGTGATCTGATGTATATAATTGCAGATAACAACTACCTGAATTAAGCTTTTTATTAGTAAGCTTATTAATAACATAATCTAATGAACGTTTATCACTATTTACGCTTCCTACAGTGTTAGAAATTTCATGATGATTTTTACTTAATTCATTAAAACACGACACAAGTTCCTGACTTAATTGTCTTAAATTATATTCATCATAATTTTTATTATTTATTATTGATAATGCTGCCATTAAATTACTAATAAAATTGCGACTTCTTCCAACATCCCCCATATGTTCTAAATATTTTGCAACTAACATTAGCATTGTCAGTGCTTCATTTCCCCCTTCTGCACTATTTTCTGAATTAAGCAGAAGTTGTTTCTGGGGAAATAATAATAACTTTGCTTTATTATCTATACCATCATTATTATTAACTTTATCAAATAATAGAGTGAAATTTTTATATTGTTTATTTTTTGCTCCTGATCTTTCCACTCTTAAGTCTACTTCTTTGACAATAGCACCTAATTGTCTTTTACTCAGAGTATATTTATTCAATATGATAAAATCTAATATTTCTTCTATCGTCATTTCATGATAATAATCAGGAATAACTGCTTTTATATCATCTTGATATCCTAATAAAAAACTTTTTTCATATCTCAGCAAAGGATATAAGATTGATAAGTTTTCATATATTTTATTAGCGTAAAAAATATTATCTAAATATTTTTTTATTTTATCACTATCTTTTATTTCACCTATAATAGGTTCATAAGCGACATACTCTCCAGCTAAACCATCATGTTCCCTCCATATTGTATTTTCGTTATTTATTGATGAAGGAATATAAATAGTATCATTTTGGGTTCTTCTAATTTGATTATTTTCTACATTAAAAATAGGTGTGTTTAATCTACTGGAAAGCCCTTCTACATATATAATCCCTTCTTTAAAATTATAAAGCTTATCTTTATTAGCAACAATTAAAACTGTTTCATTTTCAATTGTATTATCTATAGCTAAATCAAAAAATTTTTTGATACTAATATTTTTTTTAATAAATTCATTATGAAGTCCATTAGTGTCATTCTCCCCCGTAGCTATAAGTGAAATATTATATTTTCTACATATTTTAATTAGTTTAGCTAATTTTTCATTACTTTCTAATAAATTAATAATTCGAGTATTATTTTTTACTCCATTAAGATAATTATTTAAATCCTCCTGATAGATACGCGGTATTAAATCTGTGATAATCTTTTTAAAATTGCTTGCTAGTTTTGATGGGTTATTTATTATATAATCGACACTATTTTCGTTATTTTCAAATAAAATAAAACCTATGCCTGCCTTTTTAATATTCTTAATAGCTAATTCTTTTATATCCCCCTCTGAAACAATAGGATCAAGATGAGAATATTGACTGCTATCTTGCTGAATTAATTGATTTTCTGTAGTAAGAAAAAAATTATTTAATTCATTAATTTCTAATTGTAATACTCTATTCACATATTCATTATTAATGAATACTTCAGTAAAAATTTCTTGTCTTGTTTTATTACTATTCTTTTTATATTTATCAATTTTTTTATCTATAATTGATAATAGTTCTTTAACACCTTGGTTATTGTTAAATGTCATTAATTCATCATATGTTAATCTCAAATGGATTTGATTATTACCATCATAATAAATCATATTCTTAAGTTGATTATTATCTATTTTTTTTATTATTTCTAATATATTTTTTTTATTGTGATCAAGTACTATTGTATAGTCATAACTTACTATCCCTTGAGGCCTTTTTATATCATCACTTAAGAATTTATGATTAATAATTTTATCATAAATAAATTTACTCTGTTGAAAATTACCATCATTTATTCCCT
The DNA here is from genome assembly GCF_963886535.1 of Proteus sp. G2675. NCBI lineage: Bacteria > Pseudomonadati > Pseudomonadota > Gammaproteobacteria > Enterobacterales > Morganellaceae > Proteus > Proteus sp. G2675. Next base: position 135,864 of record NZ_CAWPCB010000014.1, on the reverse strand, counting down.
TTACCATAACTTGATAAAGCTTAGTTGCGATAGTACTATTTTTTTTTGCCAGAGTAAGAATTTTATTTTTTTCCCACTCTAATTTACCATAAAAAAGAAGGTCTTCTATATTTTTTTTTATTTCTAGCAATTTATTACTTATAGGTAATTCTTCATATTTATTAATAAAATATGAAATATTATTAATCAAATCAAAACTGGATTTTAGCTTTTCAAAGTAAATATTAGAATTTAATTTTTTGATTATTTTTGTTATTTTTGTTATATTATTTTTAATCTCTCCCTTATAACGGTGGAGATCTTTACTAATAATACTAATGTATTCATTATGATTAAATTTAATATATCTGGCAAGGCTATCCCCGCCCCATACTGTGTTAAATTCTATTGGTGTAATGGCGACATTTTTATTTGTTTTTTTTAAGATTATTTTACTGGCATCTTCAAATTCAATTATTTTATTTATATTATCTTTTAGTAAATAAAGTGCATCTTCTACATCACTTTCAACAATACTTATATCTATTAATTTATCATTATATTTTATTTGTACAATTAAAATACCTCTTTCATCATAATGTATTACCCTAGCTGTAACATTTTTCGCAAGTTCTAATGAAAAATCAACTGTTTTTAGATTTTCTGCAATACCTTTATTTATAAAGGTTTTTCTATTTTCTGATAACTTATCATTACTAAATAAAGGTTTATAATTTTCACTTTTAACTTCAATAAACTCATCAAAATAAAACAATGATTCATTTTCTATTTTAGTAAGCCCATAAGTTTTTTGTTTTTCTCTAATAATGTTTTTTAAGTCTTCGATGTTATCAAATTCAAATGTACCAAATTGCGGATCAAAGAAAGAAATTTTATATTTTCCTTCCGAATATTTTTTATAAGTGATCGCTATTTGATGTCGTTCATACCCGACAAATATATATCTGCTATCCTTTCCTGTAAGTAATCCATCTATTTTTTTAAAAAGTAACTCTTCATTTAAGAATTTATTTTCTTTATTAACTGGTTCTAATCCAAGACCTTTTAATACCTTGGTATATGGAATTTGACCATCAAAACTATTATAGTGATGTATTATTCCATTAATTCTTTCTTGTTGATAAGCCTGAAAATAAATGATATTTTTAGTTTCTTCTGTTAATTGCATCAACTTGTATTCATAAATAGCTTTTTGTATTTTTTCCTTGAATCCTCCATCATTCTGATCACTAGGTTTAGTTTTATATAGATCGGCAAAATTTCTTAACCATTTTAGATAATTTTCTGCACCTTCAATACCACTGTTTCTAACTTCTATTAAATATCTTAAATTTAATCCTTCCATCACAATATCTAACAACTGCCCTGTATAACTACTCATAGCTATATCTAGTCGTTCTAACATATTTCTTAAGGGTAAAACTAAATCTTTACCGGGTGAAAATACGACTCTCTCGCCATTTATTTTTTCAACCATCCATTTATTATTTTTCTGATAAATTAAACTTTCAGGTTTGTTTTTAATTTTAGAATAGTTTTCAGTTAGCAAAGAAATTGCATTTTCAATATTATCTGTATAGATATGAACAATCACTTCACTATTATCTTTATTATTTTTTACTAAAAAAATCTTTTTGTAGTTATATAACTCTACTAATTTAATGGAGAAATCTTCATTAACTTTTACAACTTCTTTAATCTTTATACTATTAATAATCTGTTTACTTAAAAAACGTTCATTTATTCCCCATTTCTCTATATTGTTCGCTAATTTTGTGAATTCTTTTTTCTTATAAGAAGTTAACTGAACTTGAATTTTTTCATCTATATGAGTTATATTGTTAAATAAATAATCTAATAAAAGCTTTCTATTATTAAATGAACGCTTTTTCTTATTGTTACTAATAATTTCATATTTATTTTTTTCATTATTAATATAAATAAAAAATCTCTTTCCAGAAAAATTAAGATCATAAATACAATATTCATTATTCGTGAATAATGACTCTAACGATCTTTTATTGGTAGTAATTTTATTCTTTGCTTTCTTTGCTTTTTTTGCCTCTATCTCGTTAATAAATAATTGTATATTCTCATCTAACTTTTTTTTGATAGATTGCATATTTTTTGTTTCTTTATTTCTATCATAAATAGCAAATCCTTCTGCTATTTCTGATAAATAATCTTGTGCAATATCTTCATTTTTATAAATACTGAGAATTAAATATTTTTCTAAAAGTAAGTTTTTTATTTCATTATAATCTATAGTTTTATCTGTTATGTTATTTTTGATATATTCTTTTATTCTTTTAGCAAGAGGATCAAAAATTTTATCTAATATTGTTATTACATGATTATTCATATAAACTCCTTTTATTTCCAAAAAATATTGATTATTTAATATTGATTAGCTATAAAATAATATTTTATACAATATATTAATTATCACTTTCATAAATTAACTCTTTGAACAATATACTATTTATATTGCATATCATGTTTACAGGATTAATGAATAAAACAGGTATAATATTATTGATAACAATACATTTAAGAATATATTAAAACTATATTTATATATAATATAAATATTTTTATTTTCCAGATATAAAATGAATAATCATATCCACAGAATGAATTATTATAAGAACTCTATCGATGATAATATATTAAGTCGCGTTTATAGTATCGCTAAAGAAAAACCCCATGTGCATTACATGGGGTTTTGAGGAATTGTAACCTAATTATCTCATTCAAGTTACAATTGGTATTAACTTAATTTATGAGAATAAGAGATTAGATTATAATAAATCTGCAATCATTTTTTCTAATTTTTCCTGATCAACTGCAAACTTACGAATGCCATCAGATAATTTATCAACGGCCATTGGATCAGCATTATGTTGCCAATAAAATTCAGCTTCAGTGATTGGCGCAGGACGTGATTTAACTTCACCATTAAAGGATAGTTTATGCTCTACTTCACCTTGTGCTTCTGATAACTCTTTTAATAACGCAGGAGAAATAGTTAGGCGATCACAACCTGCTAATTCTAAAATTTCACCAATATTACGGAAGCTAGCTCCCATAACGACGGTGTTATAACCATGCTCTTTATAGTAGTTATAAATTTCAGTTACAGAAATAACACCTGGATCTTCTGCTGGTGCAAACTCTTTTTTATCTGTATTGGCTTTATACCAATCCATAATACGGCCAACGAATGGAGAGATCAGGTATACACCAGCTTCTGCACATGCACGAGCTTGAGCAAAAGAGAACAGTAAAGTTAGGTTACAGTTGATACCTTCTTTTTCTAATTGCTCAGCTGCACGAATACCCTGCCATGTAGAAGCAAGTTTAATCAGGATACGATCGTTACTAATACCCGCTTCGTTATACAGTTTAATTAAACGACGCGCTTTGACGATACAGGCTTGGGTATCATAAGAAAGACGTGCGTCTACTTCTGTTGAAATACGACCTGGGATCAGTTTTAAGATTTCTAAACCAATATTGACAGCAAGTTTATCACACGCATCAACGATTTGTTGCTCGCGAGAATCGCTTTGTGAACGCGCCCATTCAATCGCTTCATCGATTAATTTACGATATTCAGGAATTTGGGCTGCATTTAAAATTAAAGAAGGGTTGGTAGTTGCGTCTTGAGGTTGATACAGTTTCATTGCTGCAATGTCACCTGTATCAGCTACAACTGTAGTCAGTTTACGCAAAGAAGTTAATTTGTTGGTCATTTTGTTTATCTCATCTACTAGGTAAATCTGTTTGCAGTCACCTGCGGATATCTATTGATAATAACATGGACTGCTCACACTACAAGATGCTTAGATTCATCGAAAGCAATTATTTGAATGCCAAACGATTTCGCAAAACAAAAGTAGCAAAAAACAGAATAACAACTCAGGCTGAATCGTTTAATATGTCTATTTTATGGCACATTGGTGAAAGTATTGTTTTTTCCTATTATTATGATTTAACTTATCTACCAAACAATTTGCTATAGTAGAACTAAATCAAAATAACTATTGAGGGAATTATGCTAATTACTATTTCACCAGCTAAAACACTGGATTTCGAATCGCCTTTAGCAACAACGCAGTTCACCCAGCCTGAATTGCTAAAATATTCCCAACAACTTATTACAGAATGTCGAAAACTGTCGTCCAGTGATATCGCAAGCTTAATGAAAATCAGTGATAAATTGGCAGGACTAAATGCGGCTCGCTTTGGTGAATGGCAACCTGACTTTACACCCGATAATGCGCGACAAGCCATTTTAGCGTTCAAAGGTAATGTTTATACCGGAATGCAAGCCGCTGAACTTTTCACAGATGACGACTTTCAATTTGCACAACAGCATTTACGTATCCTTTCCGGTTTATATGGCGTATTGCGCCCACTCGATTTAATGCAACCTTACCGCTTAGAGATGGGCATAAAACTGAACAATAAAAAAGGCAGTGATCTATACCAGTTTTGGGGTAACATAATTACTGAAACGTTAAATAACGCCCTTGAAGCTCAAGGGGATAATATCTTGGTTAATTTAGCCTCTGATGAATATTTTAAATCAGTCAACCCAAAAAAACTCAATGCGGAAATTATTAAACCTGTTTTTCTTGATGAGAAAAATGGCAAATATAAAGTGATTAGTTTTTATGCTAAAAAAGCAAGAGGTTTAATGAGCCGTTTTATTATTCAAGAAAGATTAAGTGATAAGGCACAACTTAAAGAATTTAATCTAGAGGGTTATCAATTTAATGCCGCCGAGTCTGAAGGCAATACCCTTGTCTTTAAACGTGCAGAACATCTAGCAAAATAAGCCTCATTTTTTGCTATCAAATGATAGTAATTCATAAAAATAGCCCTGAAAATAGGGCTATTTTTATTGGGTCACAAGGGAAATTATAAATGCTTAACGACCACAGCTAAAGGCGACCAGTTTGATGAGGGAATAACGTCACTGCCTTGCATCGTCGATAGTTGTTGCTGATTAAATTGAGCCATTTGTTGAATAATTGTCGCAAGGGATCCCATTGATAATGTCTGTTCTTTTTCGATAACCTTCACAGGATCAGTTTCTATTTTCTCTACTCGGTTTGTTTTAACAGTCAAGACAAATTGATTATCAGCCGTTCGATACTGTTTATCTTTACCTGCTTGAGAGGATATTAATTTTTCATGCTCAGATAATCCTGATACAAAAATATGGCTCATTTCACCTTCATCATACACCGTCACTTCACCATGACGTTTTTGTACCACATAAACATTATTACCACTTCCTCCACCTAGATAATCATTTCCTGAGGTTGAAATAAACAGATCATGTCCACTTCCGCCATTAAGATTATCATTACCTTCTCCAGCAATTAAAATATGGTGCCCTTCATTGACAACAATATGATCATCACCTTTACCCCCATCAATCACTGAGCTACTTTGATTATGATTAACAACAATATCATCACCATCCATTAATTCTATCATTGGTAATAAATCTATAGCTTGAGAGAATATATCTTGTGATCTGTTTGAAAATAGTTTATTGAGAGACAAAATAGAATTAACAGGTTGATTATCATTAACAGCAATATCATCTCTCAGTAATTCTGTTACCTTTAATGGATAAGGCTCTAGTGTTTGAGTGGATATAATACGCTGTAATTGCGTTGAACGTGATGATGGTTCTTCTCTATGAAAATACTGAGGATACAATGATAATGCCTCTTTATTTAAACGTAGGGAGGGTGGGATCATCAGAACATCACTTTGATGACTCAACCTAACATCCAAAGTGATAGTGGGGATCAGTAAACGCTGACCGCTGTCTGGCTTAGGCAAATGAAAAACTCGATTATCTTTATCAATAAATTGAAGTGTCATTCCTGAGTTAAAAATAGCACTAACACTTTCCGTATCGAAAACAAGTTTAATATGAGCATCAGGATTATAGCGATGAGATAAAACGCCATCACTAAACATCAAATCAAATCCACTCACATCGGATAAAAAGAAATGACTAGTACAATCAGATGTTAATTGTTTATCATTATCACTCAGAGAAATAATGATCTTTTCATTTCTATTTTTAGCTAGCAATGAGCTTATTTGATAATTGTCATAACCGCGACTCAGTTTAATTGATGAATGAGCCGCAATTCCAGCATAATGATTATTCTCGCTATTACCCTGTAGATTAAGCTTTAAATGTTCTCCAGAAGAGAAACCACTGTATTGTAGCTCAGGTAATAATTGAATAAGTTTAGTTTTATTTTCAGATTGAATAGACAATGTGCGTTTATCGTCATTAATAGAAAGCTGTTGAAGCTTCTCTTGCTGATTATACTTTTCTAAATAACTAAAGTTATATGATACCTCTCTTGGTTGATTATTATTTTCATTAATAGTAAGTATAAAACCATCCATAGTCACAATGGTATATCGATGGGCTAATAATTGACTATTTTTATCTTGGTATACATGACTTAATGCAATTAAATGCTCGATAAATTGATCAGGATCTTTATCATTACTAACTTTAAGCGTAAAAACAATATCTGTTTCACGACGAGAAATAGCAGCAATTTCATCAAAAGTATAATTTAACTGGATAAGACTAGCTTCTGTATGCGTCTCTTCATCAATAATAGTTTCAAGTTGTTTAACATTATTATCTGTATTTGATGCTCTTAGAATAGTATAACTATCATTTCCTGCCCCTCCTTGTGCATAACCTTCCCGTAATACCAGCGTATCATCTCCAGCTAATCCATATAATGAATCTACTCCTCCCATGCCATTTAAATAGTTATTTTTTTGGTCACCATAAATAATATCATTACCTATTTCACTGCCTACTACATTTTCAATACTCTCTAAATAGGCAATAACGGGTTGTCTTTGTAGTGTTATATTAGGCATTGTATCCGCTAATTTATGGGTATAGATTTGTCCTTGCTCTTGAAAGATAAAAAGTCTGGCATGAAAACTCTGGCTATTGGATTTATTTTCTCCCCCGATAAATTTAATATAATTTTTAGATAAATTAACTTCATACCCTATATATTTTTTTTCTGTCTGAATAATACGTAATGTATCATTACCTTCTCTACCATAAAAACGGCTGGCATAACGAGGAGATTCAGAAGTGAACACATTAAAGGTGTCATCTTTTTCTCCTCCACTTAATCGTTTAGTCCCATTATGAACATCAAATATATTTTGTGTTATTAATGGTGCAGCAATAATATCATCCCCATTATAAGTATTAAAATAAAATAGCTCATTCTCACGCCAACTTGGCTCAAAATATTGTTTTTCAGCTGTTGATTTAATTAAATCATCTGTTAATTCTCCTGATGATAAATTTTGCCATGTTTTTTCTTTTGTTGTTCTTATTTTATCAAAAAAAGAGATATCCACCTCATCCTCAAAAACAGGATTATCATCTTCAAATGCAAAATTAATCGTATAACGATTTAATTGATTAACATAAAAATCCATATCAAAAATGAGAATTTCATCTGTTGCGATGGCTTCTTTAGGAACATAGTATTTATATTCCGTTCTTTCGACACTAAGATAATGAGAAAGCGCAGCTATCTTTTCTGCTTCTTCTTTACTTAAATTTTTCGCCACTCGTTGTACAACAATTTCTCCAAACGGATTAAGTATATTATCTAACGTTTTCCCCAATATACGAGGGATCACTTTATAATAATGATGTTCTTCATAAAGTTGTTTCTCATTCGTATAAAAATAATAACTGTGAGGCTCCTGTTTTTTTATTTCTTTAAGATGTTCTTGCGCATTTTGGTCAATCATGGTTTCTAACTGTGATATTGTCTCTAAATAGATGATTTCATTCTTTTTGCTTGGTAAGATATCCCCCATTAAAAATGCATAAAAACCATTATTAAGTTCTTCTAGTGGTGTAAATCCTATTTTTTCTTTCGCTTCTTCTATCAGTCTTGCGGCATTATAAATTGAAATGGCTAAGGCGATAACAGCGCCCGCGACAATACCAATAGGCCCCGCGACCGTCGAGCCAGCAAGCATTGCGATAGAAACCCCCAAAGTAACCAATCCGGAAACTATAGCTAAAGAGCCATTCACAATATAGTCAATCCGTCGTTTTTCATTTTTTTCTACTGAGATACGACTAAAGTTATCGTAGATATTATAGATATCAAATCCAATAGACAGGATATTAAGCCCGATACCTATTCGAGTGCTGGTTTTACTAATATACTCCAAAGGATTATTACGGTACTTTAATAATCCTTTAGCTAAAGCGATTTCAATGAGTTCAGATAAGCCATTATAGGCCATTTCTGACCATGTTATGGCAAGATTATTGATGGTCTCTCTATGCTCTTGAGGGGTTAATAGCGGATTATTAAGTTGCTCAGCAAGCATAAAGGTTGAATTGATTGATTGCCATATACCGAAGCTAATATTAGCGTAACCAATTTTACTGATAACTCTCATATGTCTGGGAATTTTTAATGAAGGTATTCTTAAATTTTCCCAATCTTGCTGATTATACTGTTTACTACCTAATGCTATTATTTTCATTAATCTTTCATGAGCCGCGACATAATCAGCTCTACTGGACATATGAGAAAGAAAATATTTAATTTTATCTTGTTTGTTATTTAATAGATAACGTAATAATGCAATAACTTCTTTATCTTTTTCATTGCCCGTCACAGATAAAAAATAATCATTAAGATGCTGAGGATCAAAAGTAATTTTTTTATCCCAGTTCTCTATCTGATTAAGATCTATCGCATCGATACTTTCACCATTTATCTTTGCACCTAAATAACAGAGTAATCTTTTGTCAATGACAAGATTATTAATTTCCACTTTAGAAGAAATGGTAGAGCTATCTTCACTTGTGGCTAAGTTAACTTCACCTTTAAACTCATTGAGTTTATTTAATGCTTCTACTGGTGATAAAGCGCTAATCTCTTCATCAGACTGACTGATAACAGCGAGTTTTTTTAAATTATTTATGGTCTCTTTATAGAGTTCAAAGCTTGAAATTTTGCTCAATAATACTCGTGATAAAATACCTTTATTACCCTCATCAAAAAAAGCATTAAGCCTATTTTTAGATAGTTCACTTAAATTATCTATTAAGTGAGGAGTATCATAAATCGCATGAATAATTTCAATAACTTGATACGTTCTTTCCGTTAAACTATAGTTCCCATAGTCTTTATTAGTTATTTCTTGCCACTGTTCAAAGTTCGTTCCATCCATTAAAAATTGGTTAAATTCTTTATTAACAGAGGGATCATAAAGTGATTGAATTAAATTCCTTTTTATTAAACTATTATCTGACGTATTAAATATTGCCGATAATTCAACCAAATATTTCTCAATTGCATTATCAATGAGTAAATCGTGATTTATTATTTTATCACTGAACTCTGCAAGCTTTTCTTTATGATATTTAAGGTTAATTTGATCGACTTTCCTAATAATTGCACCTAATTGAGCATAATTGATCTGATAGCGATTTAACTGAATGTAATTTAAAATATCAGCAATGGTCATATTGTCAGAATAGTCAGGAAAAATAGTGCTAATCTCATTCTGATAACCTAACTTAAACTCTTGATTATCTCTATAATTAGTGTAATTGTGTGAGACGAATTGATAGATTTCTGCAGCATAGTTTTTATTTTCAATATCTACTCTTTGCCTATTAGACACTGTATTAGGCTCATTAGGTACTGTTTCAGTAAGTAGCGTATTAGATGCACCTGTATCAGCAAGTAAAGGGTGACCAATAAACTGACTTTCAGTCGTCGGTTTTACCATAATGTATTCATTTTCAAGTATAACACTGTTATCCGTCACCGTATAAATAGGCATATTTAGCCGCTGAGCAATCCCTTCAATAAATAAATGACCACTTTGATAACTAAATAAAGTCTCCTTATTGGCAAAAACAATTGTTCTTTCACCAACAAATTGATGTTGTAAAATAACATTTTGTAGTGATTCAACACGGCTTTTCTGCTTAACAAGCGCATTGGTGGCAGGAAAGTATTCTTCATTTCCAGCAGCAATCACTCTTATTTCATGTTTTAAACAATAATCAAGAAAACGGCCTATTTCTGGTTTATCTTTTAAGTATTGTGTTAATTGTTCACTTTTTACACCATTATAGAAATAAATGACGATATCATCTTGATAAACGCTACTAATGCTTTCAATAATAATATTATCTACAAAATCTCTAGTAATAAAATTATTATCAACAAATAAAAAATCAAAATTTTCTTTACTTTCATTAAATAACAGATAACTACCATCTATTTCATTTTTGTTCTGATTAAATGACTTTTCTAGTAGGGTAAGAGGATCATTTTCATTAATATAAAAATTACTAGGATGATAGCCATGGTTTCGCTCCTGATAATTATTATTAAAATAACTTTCTAATTGTGCTATTTCATGAATAATCACTCTATTATTAAACTGATGATTGCTAAAAAACTCAAGATATAAATCACGATAAATACCTGTATCATCTGTTTTTTTTATAGAATCAATTTCATCTTCAATCAAATGAAGAAGCTTATTAACATACTTGTTGTTTCTATATTCTGATAATCTTTGATAAGTTAATTTTAAGTGCAGTCTATTTTCATCATCTAAAAGAAAAATATTTTTTATTTCAGAAACATCAATACCATCAATAATTTCTTTTAACGCTTTATAATTATTTTTAAAATTAATCGTATAATCATAACCAACAACCCCGATATTTCTATTTTTATCTAATATTAAAAAATGGTTATCAATAATTTGCTCATAAATAAAATTACTAATTCCAGTATAACCTTCATTGATTTCATTAACCATCATTCGATAAAAAATTGCTGCTACTAGGCTATTTTTTTGTGCTAATGCAATTAACTTTTCCTTTCCATAAAGGAGATCGCCATAGAATAATTTATCTTCTATTTTCTGTTTCACTTGATTCAGGATATCAACAAGAGAAATATTTTCATTGTTTTGATTAAATAGTATAATTTCATCAATTATAGAAAAACTGGCTGTTATTTTATCAAAATAAATATTCCCCCTTAGTGTATCAATTAATGAAACAATTTTATTCAATGAAAATGATTTTTTACCATTTAATAAATAACTATTAATCTTAATTAAATCTCGATAATAAACATCATTAAATTCCAGATATCCTTTTGGCTTACTCATTTTTTGATGTGCATTAAATTCAGTAAATTGAATATCAATACCATCACTATTGCTCATTATAATTACTTTACTGGATTTATTATTCTCAAGAATTTTATCTAAATTATTTTTAACTAAAAATATTCCCTCATCAACAAAAACATTTTTGGCCACGACTTCAACTAATTTACTATTTATTTTAAGTTCTAAAATGAGTTCACGCTGTTCACTGTAATGAATAACTCGTCCAACAACACCATCTTTAAAAGGCAATGAAAAACCAATTTTTTTTATATTTTCAGCAATACCTTTATGTAACTCGATTTCATTTTGATCCCATAAACTACGATATTTTGTTGTAGGATTTCTTTTATATTCATCAATTATAAAATATTCTTTTCCATCAGCTTTATTTAGAGTATAAGAGCCCATTGTTTTTATCAAAGCGTCTTTTATTGATTCTATATTAGAAAATTCCGTCAATTCAGAATTAGAATCAAATAGCGTAAATTTATAATGATTATTAGAATATCTCTTATAAGCAAGAGCAATGGCATGCGTTTTAAATGCAATAATCGCATAATATTCATTATAATATTGCATTATATATTCTAAGTGATAATTTATTTGTGAGAGACTACTTTCTAGCCTATTTGCATTCGATGCTTTCAAGCCATTTTCTGCTAAAATTTTTCGGTATTCGGTCGCCTTTGTTAAATCAAAAATTGTATAATTTATTTTTTCATATATTCTCTCCATTTGAAAAATCTGTGCAAATTTAATTTCTTTGATCTCTTTAATCAATTTTAACACTTCATATTCTTGTACACTATCAAATATAATTTTTTCAAGCTTATCAGATATTTTTTCTTTTTTATCCTTGTAAAGATTAATATTTTCCTTTAGCCAATGTAAATATTTATTCCCTCCTTCTATACCATTATTTCTAACCTCCAATAAATATTTCAAACTTATTCCATAACATACTCCTGAAAGTGGATCAAAATGGCTAAAATTATAATTATTTTCAGCTGAAGCGACAAGATTAATTCTGCCCATTATCTTTTCTAATGGTATTAATAAATCAGAAGTTTGTGAAAAATATTTAACGGATTTATCTTTCATTTTAGTAAAGAACCAATCCTTATTTAATTTATAAAGTAAATGTTCACCATTTTCTTTTAGCTGACGATGTTTAGCTACGGCAATCAAGAATGCTTCATCAATATTATTAAGATATATATGGAGTATTTTTTCTGAGTTTTCATTAGAGTCTCTAACAATAAAAATATTTTTATATGAATAGCTATCTATTAATTCAATAGTTAAATGACTATCAATATGTACCTGTTTTTTTGCCTTAATATCATTAATAACTTCGGCATAAATATCTTTAGGTGTTACTTGCCAATATTTATCGAGAGTAAAGAAATTAAAATATTCGTTCTTAGCGTAAAATCGGTAAGATATAGAGTTATCAGCAACACTGTTTTTAACCATTTGATTAATAGTATGAATAAGGTCATCTTTTTTAGAAAAGAATTCCACTGTACCTTCAAAGTCAATGATTTTAAATAATTGATTGGTATTATCTATCTGTATAAATAAGTTTTTATTTTCTATTTTTAAGTGAAAAAATCCTGATGGGTAATGCTGAAATACTGAATTAATACGTGTTTTATTTAGCTTTTGATAATTTTTGTTTGTAAGATAAGAATTATTAACAAATAAATTCTCTATACTTGCATTAATCTCTTTTACAATAAAATCAATCGCTTTAGTAAATTTATCCCGATTATAAAGAGATAAATTACTTTCTATTTTTATTAGAAAGTCATTAGCAGCATATTCATTTTTATAAGTAAGAATATAAATATAATTCTCAATTAAAACGCGTCTTACTGAATCAATATTAAAAGGTAATTCAACACTATGCTCTTTAATATATTTCACTATTTCTAGTGTAATTCTTTCAATATCATCATTGATATTAATTTTCTTAAATCTACCCATAGTCTACCTCTTTATTGTTAATTACATTAAGAGATAAAAACTAGTGTAATTCTCCTTAGCATTAAATGATTATTTTCTTATTTTTATTTGGGTATAAAATTATTTAAAACAATAAAAAAGCTCACCCTTATAGTGAGCTTTTTAATAAAAACAAAATTAATTAATATAAATAATTATATTTATTTAGGTGCTCGTTCTAACAAAAATGCTCTTAATTGAGAAAAATCTGCCGGTAAAAGATGCGATAGTAATTTTTTATCAGCACGCTCAGCTAATTCTTTTGGTAAAGGTAATGTATCACCTAAAATACGCTCGACATTTTCTTTAAATTTCGCCGGATGAGCTGTACCTAAAAATACCCCATATTCTCCTTCTTGTAGCTCATCACGTAATAGACGATAAGCAACCGCCGCATGAGGCTCTGAAATATAGCCTTTTTGTGCCAGTTCACGTACGGTTTCTTCCGTCGTTTCATCGCTCACAGCCCCATGCGAAAGATCCGATAACAGCCAACCTTTGCGACGATATAACTCTTCAATACGAGGCCAATTATTAGGCTGGCTAACATCCATCGCATTTGAAAGTGTTGCTATTGTCCGATGTGGTTCCCATTTACCACTATCTAAATAGCGAGGAACGGTATCATTCACATTGGTCGCCGCAATAAAACGCTTAACAGGCAATCCCATAGATTTAGCCAGTAATCCTGCAGTGAGATCACCAAAATTACCACTTGGTACAGAAATGACTAATTGTTGACGTTTTTCAGCTGGAATTTGTGCAACTGCTTCAAAGTAATAGCAGATTTGTGCCAGTAGGCGGCTAATATTAATCGAGTTAGCCGAGTTTAAATGCATGGTGTTCTTTAAATATTCATCATCAAATGCCTGTTTGACTAATGCTTGGCAAGCATCAAAGTCATCTTGAATAGCAACAGTATGAATATTTTCCCCTAATGTACAAAATAGTTTTTCTTGTAATGGGCTGATTTTTCCTTGGGGATAGAGGATCACGACTTGGACATTATCTAACTTGTAGAAAGCATGAGCGACCGCTGCTCCTGTATCACCGGATGTCGCCGTTAAAATTGTAACAGGCTGGTCACCCGCGACTTCTGATAACATTTGAGCCATAAAACGGCCACCAAAGTCTTTAAAAGCCAGTGTCGGTCCGTGGAAGAGTTCAAGACAACTAATATCCTCTTCTACTTGTGTCACTGGCGCAGGAAAAGCAAATGCCGTATTCACACGTTTTGCTAACACATCAGCAGGAATTTCATCACCGATAAAAGCACTTAAAATACGGCTACTGCGTGTTGCAAAGTCTAATTTTAATAGCGCATCAATTTCTGCTTGAGAAAATGAAGGCAAGTCTTTGGGAAAAAAGAGTCCTTGCTGTTTTCCTAAACCTTGTTTAACCGCTTGAGCAAAACTGACTTGTTCTTGGTTATCTTTTAAATTATATAATTTCATTACTTACCCTATCTCTCTTGCGCCACGAGTATCTAAACGGCAGATGTGTACAAAGCCTTCATCGTTTTGTACATAATGTTGTTGTAACCATTGCGCCACATCTTGGGCAATAGCCAATGAATCAGTAATAGAAAACAGCGTTGGCCCTGAGCCTGAAATACCGCATGCAAGCGCGCCTTTTTGTAATGCAGCCTCTCTCGCTTTATCAAAACCAGGGAGCAACTGTGTTCGATAGGGCTCTGCAATCACATCTTTCATTAAGCTTGCGGCAAGTTTTGGTTGTTGTGTATGACAAGCATGAATAAATCCAGATAAATAACGACCATGATTAATAATATCAGCTTTATCGTATTGTTTAGGGAGGATAGCCCTTGCTTGTGCCGTTGAGACTTTGATCCCCGGATAAGCCATCACCCAATACCAATCGTCAAAAGCTGGCACAGGCTGACAAATAATGTCGTTTTGTTCCAAAATAAGTTGTAGACCACCTAAATAACATGGCGCGACATTATCGTAGTGCACACTACCGGAAATACGGCCTTCCAGCTCTCCCATCATTAATAATAAGTGGCTTTCACTAAATGGTTTGTGAGCAAATTCGTTTAATGCAACAAGTGCAGCCACAACAGAACAAGCACTTGATCCTAATCCTGAGCCTATCGGCATGTTTTTTTCAAGTGTCATCGAGACAGGTAATTGTTTACCTAATTTTTCACAAAATAGCTCCCAACATTGATAAACAATATTTTGCTTAGCATCAGAAGGTAATTTGCTAACAAATCGTCCTTTGCTGTGAAGTTGAAATTCTTGCGCCGCTTCAACGGTTACGCAATCTCCTAATAATTGACCATCAATAGGCGAAACTGCGGCTCCTAACACATCAAAACCGACACTCACATTGCCAATTGACGCCGGTGCATAAACTTTAACCACCTTTAAACTCCTAATTTCCATGATAGTGTACGTAATACATCTGCAAATACCCCAGCAGCAGTGACATCATTTCCTGCACCATATCCACGTAAAACTAAAGGAATTGGTTGATAGTAGCGAGTGTAGAAGGCTAGCGCATTTTCACCATTTTTTACTTTAAAGAGAGGATCGTTAGCATCAACGGCCATTATTTTGACTTGGCATTTCCCTTCATTGATGATCCCCACATAACGTAATACCTTCGCTGACTTTTGGGCTTCTTCGACTTTAGCATCAAACTCAACATCTACTTGAGGTAAGCGGTTTAAGAAACTCTCGACATCACCTGTACTATCAAATGAGCTAGGTAAAACAGGTTCTACATCAATATCACTCAACTCTAATTGATAGCCCGCTTCACGAGCGAGAATAAGCAGTTTACGTGCAACATCCATTCCCGAGAGATCATCTCTTGGATCTGGCTCTGTAAAGCCTTTTTCTTTCGCAGAAAGTGTCGCTTCAGACAAGCTTTTTCCTTCATCTAGCTGACCAAAAATATAAGAGAGTGAGCCAGAAAGAATACCATTAAATTGCACCAACTCATCGCCAGCATTAAGCAAGTTCTGTAAGTTTTCAATAACAGGTAAACCCGCACCAACATTAGTGTCATATAAGAATTTACGACGTGATGCTTCCGCTGATTGGCGAATTTGATGATAGTAATCCATCGACATCGTATTGGCTTTCTTATTAGGCGTAACAACGTTAAAGCCATTTTGTAAGAAATTGGCGTATTGCTGTGCAATCATTTCGTTTGAAGTGCAATCAACAATCACAGGATTGAGGAAGTGGTACTCTTTTTCTAAGCGAATAAGCTGACTAAAGCTAAAAGGCTCTTTAGCTGCTTGTAGCGCTTGTTGCCAATTATCTAAATCGATACCTTGCATATTGGTTAGCATCGCACGTGAATTGGCAATCCCACAAACACGTAGGTCGATATGTTTGTTTTTTAACCATGTTTGTTGACGATGGATCTGCTCGATTAGCGCGCTGCCAACACCACCGACACCGACAATAAAGACTTCTACGATTTGGTTAGTGTTAAAGAGCATTTGGTGACATAAACGCACCGCATTCGTCGCTGCATCATTAGCAATAACTGCAGAGATAGAGCGTTCAGAAGAGCCTTGAGCAATAGCAACAATATTAATATTGCCTCGAGTTAAAGCAGAGAAGAAACGGGCTGAGATCCCTTTAAGGGTGCGCATACCATCACCGACAACCGAGATGATAGCAACATTGTTCATAATATCTAACGGATCAAGTACGCCATCTTTTAACTCTAGATAGAATTCTTCTGACAGTGCTTTTTGCGCTCTAATTAGCTCTTTTTGCGGTACACAAAAACTAATACTGTATTCAGATGAAGATTGAGTAATTAATACTACCGATATTCCTGCTCGCGACATCACGGAAAAGACACGAGCCGCCATACCCACCATTCCCTTCATACCCGGCCCTGATACATTGATCATTGCCATATTATTCAGGTTAGTGATCCCTTTTACCGGCGTGCTGTCATCTTTTTGACCATCACCAATTAACGTACCCGGTGCTTCTGGATTACCCGTATTTTTAATTAAACAAGGGATTTGAAATTGAGCAATAGGTGCAATAGTGCGTGGATGAAGGACTTTGGCACCAAAGTAAGAAAGTTCCATCGCCTCTTGATAGGACATGCCTTTTAATAGGTGTGCATCTGGGACGAGGCGTGGATCACAGGTGTAAACACCATCAACATCCGTCCAAATTTCACAACATTGTGCACGTAAACACGCGGCTAATACGGCGGCTGAATAATCTGAGCCATTACGACCGAGAACCACAAGCTCATTTTTTTCATTACCGGCAGTGAAACCTGCCATCAAGATCATATGATCTTTCGGAATATTAAGGGCGGAAATACGGCGAGTTGATTCAGGAATATCCACTGTCGATTCGAGATAATGACCTTGAGCAAGGAGATTTTTAACCGGATCAATGACGGTAACGTTATATCCTCTAGCTTGTAACACCGACTCCATAATGGCAATCGAAAGCTTTTCACCACGACAAATCATCGCAGCATTGATGCTATCAGGACATTGCCCTAATAGGGAGATACCATGCAGGATATGTTTAATCTCAGCAAACTCACGCTCAACTTTGTCTTTTAAACCTTGGTAATCAAAACCAGGTTGATTTTCTCGTAAACCTTGCAATAGATTAGCGAAGATTTGCTCTGCTTCTCGTACTTGAGTGAGAGGTTCTTCTCCTTCTGCCGTTTTTTCAATCATTGCCACCAAGTAATTCGTTATCTTGGCAGGTGCTGATAATACCAGAGCGACTTGTCCCTGCTCTCGTTTTTTCTCAGCGATATCAGCAACATTCAGCACCCTTTCTGCATTGGCAACTGAAGTTCCCCCAAATTTTAACACTCGCATACAGCTCTCCTGATTTTTCGCCAAAAAAAAGCCCGCATTTCTCAATGCGGGCTTTTTCGTTTTTTGTTTTTTATATGCGACAGCCCGCCCCGCAATATAAAATTCCGGTGGTGGTGGTGGTAATAATTGTATTCATAGTCACTGGGCTGTAAGTACGCATAACAATCCTGTCTGTCTCAAAATTAGTTTGACCCTATACTGGTTAAAGCAAAGCGAGAGAGATGTCAAATTTTTTCTTTTCTATTGCCTCAATTTACCTACAATTTAAATAAAATTTATTCGAGCATTACTTATATTGTAGTATACATATTACTACTAATAAGGGGGAGTTACAGAAAATAACGCTACCATTTAAGAGTTACTTAGACATTTGTACTTTTACAAATAATAAGGTATTTTATTTCACTTCTTTTTTTGTAACAAAACTGGTAAAAAGATAAAATCTCACTATATTTAACATATATTTTTCTTTTGCATTACATAAATCAAATTATATAGTTAACTATTGAAATCAAGGTTAAGCTGTTATCTTGATTTTGATATGTGTCAACAAAAGTTAGCTTTTTAGATGGTATTTAATACAACAGGTGTTATATTGCTGTTAATAGACTATGGGCATTTTACATTCTGATTTTAACGTCCATTGTCAGTAAAATAGGTCATGTTTGTAATTAATAACGTGATGGTTATTTATCGAATTTTCATCTGGGTCTAATTTTGGCGTGCTAATAACAAAAATGAATAACCACACACCTTGCACACACAGAAGTTACACACAGATATCCTTTTTCTATTTTTGGTAATTTTAGGTAGCAAATATGCAAACCCCGCACATTCTGATTGTTGAAGATGAAGTAGTTACTCGTAATACCCTGAAAAGCATATTCGAAGCTGAAGGGTATATCGTACACGAAGCCACTGATGGCAACGAGATGCATAATATTCTGTCCGACCATGATATCAATCTGGTTATTATGGATATTAATCTTCCTGGTAAAAACGGTCTTCTATTAGCCCGTGAATTACGTGAACAGGTAAGTGTTGCATTAATGTTCCTAACAGGTCGTGATAATGAAGTTGATAAAATCTTAGGCCTTGAAATTGGTGCCGATGATTACATCACTAAACCATTTAATCCTCGTGAATTAACTATCCGTGCTCGTAACTTATTGTCACGCACTATGAATTTAGCGAATGGCACAGAAGAGCGTCGTTTAGTTGAAAGCTATAAATTTAATGGTTGGGAGCTAGATATTAATAGTCGCTCTCTTATTAGCCCTACAGGTGAACAGTATAAATTACCTCGTAGTGAGTTTCGTGCGATGTTACATTTCTGCGAAAACCCAGGAAAAATCCAAACTCGTGCAGAATTACTGAAAAAAATGACGGGTCGTGAATTAAAACCTCATGATCGTACTGTAGACGTTACCATTCGTCGTATTCGTAAACACTTTGAATCAACCCCTGATACACCTGAAATTATCGCCACTATCCATGGTGAAGGTTATCGTTTCTGTGGTGATTTAGACGAGTGATATCAGTGTTACCCTAGTAAAAAATAATGCTAAAAACCCCGGATTTCAGTTTCGGGGTTTTTCTTTATTAAAGCATAAAAGATAAAAATTGATCTTAGCGACTATTTTAAATAGAAACTAATTTATCAACTAAAAAAATTTCTTACACTTAATCTTATTAATTTTGTTAATTAATTAAAAAAATTACTCTTTCCATGGCATGATGGGTACTGCACTAATGGCATTTTTCGGTGAGCCATCGATAACCTTATCAGAGTAAGTAAGATATATCAGTGCATGGCGGTTTTTATCGTAAAAACGCACCACTTGTAGCTTTTTAAAGACTAGTGACGTTCTTTTTTGAAAAACAACATCACCACGATTTTTACCTTTTAAGACTTTTTCGCTTAATTCGATTGGCCCTACTTGTTGGCAAGAAATAGCCGCATCGGCGGTATCTTCAGCAAGCCCTAAACTACCGGAAATGCCCCCTGTTTTAGCACGGCTTAAATAGCAAGTGACATTTTTGACTTCAGGATCATCAAAAGCTTCAATGACAATTTTATGATTGGCACCAAAAAACTTAAAAACCGTATCGACATAACCAATTTCTTCAGCTTTCACCATTATTGACATAGGAAGCAAGATAGAAAGTGCGAGTATCTTTTTGAAATTAAACATATTAAATTTATTCCATAAAAAGAAGAAAGAATGATTTTGTCTAGGATAAAGCAAACTTTTGTTAACTGGTAGAATAATTTGTATACATGACTCATTGAAAAAGACTATATTTCATCTTTATCTAACAATATAACTTGTTATAGACGTTCAGGCTATTTACCATCTACAGCATAAATAAACGAATATGACTAAGGGAGATGTATGGATCAAACCAACATCATACGTGATTTACTCGCTTGGCTTGACAATAATCTGGATCAGCCACTATCCCTCGATAATGTCGCAACTAAAGCGGGTTACTCTAAGTGGCACCTACAACGCATGTTTAAAGAAGTAACAGGGCAGGCGATTGGTTCTTATATTCGTTCGAGGCGTCTATCTCGCGCGGCTGTGGCATTGCGTTTAACAAGTCGTCCTATCTTAGATATCGCTTTACAATATCGTTTTGATTCTCAACAAACATTTACTCGCGCCTTTAAAAAGCAGTTTGATAGAACTCCAGCCCTATATCGCCGTTCTGATGAGTGGTGTGCTGTAGGTATTTGTCCTCCAATAAAATTAGATCCTCAGCCTTTGCCTAAATGGGAATATGTGCAATTACCGGAGATAAAATTGATTGGTATTGAACAAACTTGTAGCCATACACTAGAACAATGGGCCAATGCTTGTTCCGATATGCGTCAGACATTTTGGCAAAATTATATTACTAAGGTAAACACTATCCCCCATGAGGTTTATGGTTTGCACCATACACAACACAGTGATGAGCATGAAGATGAACAGCGTGTTATCTACACCACCGCCGTTGAGCCTGCTTATGCGAGTTTTGTAGAAGATGATACTGCTTATGAAGTCATATTGGAGGCTGGCGATTATATTCGCTTTGACTTCGAGGGAGAGGCAAAACGAGGCGCCATGCAGGAATTTTTATTCTTAATTTATGGTGTTTGCTTGCCAACCATGGGGCTTACTCGCCGTAAAGGACATGATATTGAAAAGTATTATCTTAAAGAAGTGCACTATGACAATGTGATGACCGCCGAGCCACAAGATCATATTAAGCGTTTTGAGTATTATATTCCCATTAAACGCGAAACGGCCTAACAATAAGACTCTCTTTTACAGCGAAGAGAGTCTGTTATTGTCATTAACGCTGTACTTCATCAAGAGCGATATCAGTAAGATGACTCACATCCCCTGCTGTTTCGATTACCCATCCATTAGCGAGCCAAGGACTGTTTTGATAGTCCACTCGTGAAATTGAACAGTTACGTAGTCTTAAACGTCGTTCAGCGTAAGCAGGTAGGCCTAACACCGTACTTAGCAGGCAACCTAATGCAATACCGTGACTCACCAGTAAAGGACGGCTATGCTCTGGTAACGCCAAGCAACTGTTTAAAGCAGCCTGCATACGATTAGCTAATTCCACCATGGATTCTCCTTGGGGAATTCGTCCATCAGGTGTACCATCAATTAAACTCTTGCGCCAAGCTTCTTCTTGTGTATTTAATGTGGCGATCTCTCGCTGTTCAAGAACGCCCATATCAAGTTCACGCAAACGGGGATCCGTGATTACGTCACAGCGACAAGCTTGTGCAATAATCTCTGCCGTCTGACAAGTCCGGCCAAGATCACTAGAAATTATGTGGGTAATACCTGCTGATTTTACTCTTTCAGCAACTTGTTGTGCCTGTCGCACACCCATTGCTGTTAGTGGGCTATCAGATTGCCCTTGTATACGTCTCGCCACGTTCCACTCAGTTTCACCGTGGCGAACAAGATAGACCTGTAACATACATTTTTTCCGTTATACTGCTCTAATTTTTCAAAGGATGATTAACTCATTATGTATCATGTCATTGCAGCCACTACGAATCCAGCAAAAATCAACGCGATCAAACTCGCCTTTGAGCAAGTGTTCGGTAAAGATACCTTTGATATTGAAGATATTAATGTCGATAGCCGCGTTCCACAGCAACCTATTGGAAATACAGAAACGAGAACTGGCGCACGCCAACGTGTGATGGCCGCAAGACAAGTACGTCCAGAAGCTGACTTTTGGGTAGGTGTTGAAGCGGGTATTGAAGACGATATGACTTTTGCTTGGATTGTTATCGAACACGAGCAAATTCGCGGTGAATCTCGCTCAGCCAGTTTAATGCTACCGGAACAGATTTTAAAAGGCGTTCGTGAAGGTCGTGAACTTGGCGATGAAATGGCATTTTTAACCAAGATTGATAATATTAAGCAAAAAGGTGGCGCTATTGGTTATTTTACTGATGGTTTATTAAGTCGCACTTCTGTTTACCAACAAGCGATTGTATTAGCTTTAGTCCCCGTCACTCATGATATTTATAAACAACTTAACAAAAAAGATGATGAATGAGTGATTAAATAGTTCTCTTGTCGCTATTTTAGAAAAATGCCATTTAACCAACTGATTAAATGGCATTTTTATTTCTAACGAATAGGCGATTATTTTTTTATCATAAGCTCTTTTTCAAGCCATAATTTCACATCATGGGGTGCTGTTTTTAAGCTATTAGAACCTCTGGTAATAGTGGCAATGCCAACCCCTAATAGCTCTTTTAGCTCTCGCTGACTTAATTCCCCACGCATTAATTCTTGAACAATACGTACTCTTGTTGCTAATGCACTGCGCTCATCCGGCGTCATTAAAAGTTGTAAAACAGGAAATTCAACTCCCTGTTCAAACGCTTGGCGTAATAACTCAACAAAACGTACCCAGTGTTCATTCTCTTCTGGTGATAATGCAGGATCTAGCATAGTGGGAACCTCTTCTAGCCACACTCATAAACTAGTACAAACTATAGCATATTTTATCCTGTGACAAAGAGGTTCCATTAATAAATCGCTTAATTATCTCATTAATAACGACTATTCCACTCAGTTTGAGTTAATACCGGTTGTTGCTCTCCGGCAAAATAGCTATAAAACACCGCAAATGAGAGTACATTTTTGACATAACCACGCGTTTCTGCGAATGGAATACTCTCAATAAAAGCAATAGCATCTAGTTGGCTATTAGCATCAGATAACCAACGGCCAACCCGTGCAGGACCTGCGTTATAGGCAGCACTAGATAAAATACGGTTTTGATTAAAACGCTGATAAACAGAATCAAGATAAGCGGTACCAATTTCAATATTTTTAACCGGATCTGTCAGTTGCGCACTACTTGCATACCCGGTAATACCTGCTTGTTTTACCGTGAACTCTGCGGTTTTCGGCATCACTTGCATAAGACCCGTTGCCCCAGCTGAAGAGCGAGCTTGTGGGTTCCATGCACTTTCTTGGCGAGCGATCGCCATCGCATAATTGCGGTCTATCGCTTTATCTTTCGTATATCGTTCAAATTCATTTTGCCATGCAAGTGGGAAGCGCTCTTCTAAATGGTTCCACATTTTACCAGTAATCGTTGCTTGTACTGCTAAGTCAGCCCATTGTTGCTCAAAAGCATAACGCGCTAGTTGAGATTGTGTGGTAGCAGGCTGGGTGGCAACATAATTTGCCCACTCAGTACGCGCTAAATTATCCATTTGCCAATACATTAATTCGCGTACTCGTTGCACTTCAGGTTGCTGTGGAATTGTGGGTGAAACACTTGGCGCTTTGTCTATTACCATAACATAAGGTTTACCTAGCTTTTCAGCCGCCACCATAGGATAAAAACCGCGATGTTGTGTTAGTTCTTGTAAAAGCGCTTGTGCTTCACTGTTTTTACCTTGCGATTGCAACACCATCGCTCGCCAATAACGCCACTCCTCTTTATTTTTACTTTCAGGAGATAATCTTTCTAACCATAAAGCTAATTCTGCGGGCTGATTTTGGCTTAACGCTAAACGCACACGACGCTCACGCAGGGTATCTGAAGCGGTATCTTGTATCACACTATCACGCCATTTAGCCTGCTCTGGTGTGGCATATGGCATATATTGCCAAGCGACCGTATCACGCATTAATTGGCGTTCAGCTGTCGTCATTTTTTGAGCTCTGGCAATACTATCAAGCTGTGCTCTTGCACTATCGGCATCTTTTCGCGCCCAACGTGAAAATGCGGCTTGTACAATATTACGCGTAAAATCTGTTGGTGAAAGTTGTGTGGCATAACGAGCAACCAGATTAGGGTGATCTTGTAGTTCAACAATGGCATCGTTAATCGTTTGATAATCCATCGGCAATCGCTTAGCTAAATAAGTTGCTAACCCAGTATTACCACTTTTTATTGCTAAATTAATCCGCTCTAACACTAATTCAATGCTTAAATTTCCTGCTTTTTGCCACTCATCAAATAGCGGATCACAGCTTGAAGGCATAGAAGTACCGTTTAACCACGCTTCTTTTGCACCAACCCACGCCGTTTGTTTATCCCCTGTCGCCCATTTAGCATAATAGTAGTTACACCTTGCTGCTTTAGGCTTAGGAGGATTAGGACTAAAAGTCAGTAAGTTTTGCCACTCTTGACGTTTTGCTAACTCATTAACAAACAAAGAAGGTAGTGCTTTCGCGGGTGGCAAAGTTGGATATTTTTCGACAAATTCAGTCACCACAGCCGGAGCGACCACATCAAGATTGTCGGTAATTTGGCGATATTCAAGATAGGGGTAAAGAGGATAATCTTGTAATGTCGGTAATAATTTTTCAACTTGTGCTGTATCTTTAGCATCCCAAGCTGCTTTAATTTCTTGGTAACGTGTTCGTTGTTCACTTAATGAATCTGCTTGTGCCCACGCAGAGAAACACAATGTACTAATTGCCAAGACGAAGGACCACTTTTGCTTAACCACGTTACCTCTCCCACCTCAAATTTAAACATCCAAAGAATAAATACATTAGCTAATATGATAATCATTAACAATGTTAGTTCCCTCTTTAAATGAAATTTTCCTCACTTTTCTAACAAGCACTCAAGGATGATAAAAACCTCTCTTTTACCTAAGGTTTTCTTTTATAAATCGGGTATACTGGCGACTTTCATCGTTTTCGGGTCTTTGGCAAAATACTGACATTGACTTTACTATTGTTCATTTAGGTGTCATATATTCATTGCTTATTTACATTTTTTTGTGTTTAACGCAAAAACTGACACTTCAGATAAAATCTCTTTTATAATCAAAGGGTAATTATAGTGGCTCAATACGTTTATAGTATGTTGCGTGTCGGGAAAGTTGTTCCCCCTAAGCGACATATCCTTAAAAACATCTCACTCAGCTTCTTTCCGGGCGCGAAAATTGGTGTGCTTGGTCTAAATGGTGCCGGTAAATCAACCTTACTGCGTATCATGGCCGGTATCGATACCGATATCGAAGGTGAAGCACGTCCACAACCGGGTCTAAAAATTGGCTACTTGCCACAAGAGCCAAAATTAAACCCACAACAAACAGTGCGTGAAGCCGTTGAAGAAGCGGTAAGCGAAGTCAAAAATGCACTCAATCGTCTTGATGAAGTGTATGCAGCTTATGCTGATCCTGATGCTGATTTTGACCAACTGGCAAAAGAGCAAGGTCAGCTAGAAGCGATTATTCAATCTCACGATGGTCATAATCTTGATAACCAATTAGAGCGTGCAGCAGAAGCACTACGTTTACCAGATTGGGATGCCAAAATTGAACATCTTTCTGGTGGTGAACGTCGCCGTGTGGCTATCTGCCGTTTACTGTTAGAAAAGCCAGATATGCTGTTGTTAGATGAACCGACTAACCACTTGGATGCTGAGTCTGTTGCTTGGTTAGAACGCTTCTTACATGATTATGAAGGCACTGTTGTGGCGATTACCCACGACCGTTACTTCCTTGATAATGTCGCAGGATGGATCTTAGAACTTGACCGCGGTGAAGGTATTCCGTGGGAAGGTAACTACTCCTCTTGGTTAGAGCAAAAAGATGCGCGTCTTGAACAAGAAGCAGCCACTGAAGCCGCTCGCCATAAATCGATTCAAAAAGAACTTGAGTGGATCCGCCAAAATCCTAAAGGTCGTCAGGCTAAAGGTAAAGCTCGTCTTGCTCGCTTTGAAGAACTCAATAGCGTTGATTATCAAAAACGTAATGAAACCAGTGAGCTATTTATTCCACCTGGACCTCGTTTAGGGGATAAAGTGCTAGAAGTGAGTCACCTCACTAAATCTTATGGTGATCGCGTTCTGATTGATGATTTAAGTTTCTCCATTCCTAAAGGCGCTATCGTCGGTATTATCGGTCCAAATGGTGCCGGTAAATCAACGCTGTTCCGTATGATCTCAGGTCAAGAACAACCTGATTCAGGAACCGTGACTTTAGGGGAGACAGTGAAACTGGCCTCTGTTGATCAGTTCCGCGATAGTATGGATGACAGCAAAACGGTTTGGGAAGAAGTTTCTGGTGGTCAAGATATTATGCGCATTGGTAACTTTGAAATCCCAAGTCGCGCTTATGTGGGCCGCTTTAACTTTAAAGGCGTTGACCAAGGTAAACGCGTTGGCGAACTGTCCGGAGGTGAGCGTGGACGTTTACACCTTGCGAAACTTCTCCAAGTCGGCGGCAATATGTTGCTGCTCGATGAACCGACCAATGATCTGGATGTTGAAACGCTACGCGCCTTGGAAAATGCGCTATTAGAATTCCCAGGTTGTGCTATGGTCATTTCCCATGACCGTTGGTTCCTAGACCGTATCGCCACTCATATCATCGATTATCAAGATGAAGGTAAAGTCGAATTCTTTGAAGGTAACTTTACTGAATATGAAGAGTATAAAAAACGGACATTAGGTAACGAAGCTATCCAACCTCGTCGCATGAAATATAAACGCATCACTAAGTAATCATTATTTAGCTGAACGCAAAAAAAGCAGAGCTCACCCTCTGCTTTTTTATTATCTCTCTTTACGTTTTATTGGCTCACACTATTCAATGACGATATTAACTACTTTGCCGATAGTCAAAGCTCAAGGGTGCAATAAATGAGAAAGAGCCGTTAACTAAACGGTGGCTTTCAGGTGCCGGAAATGGCGATGCCCGTTTAATAGTGTTAATCGCTTCTTTATCAAGGATACGATTACCAGACGAGGTTTGTATACTCACATCTAATAACTCACCTTTTGCATTGAGCGAAATTTCAACTTGTGTCACTCCCGTCGCTTTAAAACGTAATGCTGCACGAGGGTAACGTTTATACATATCAATATGGCTATGGACTAAACTTTCCCACCCCATTTGGCCACTGCGAGATGATGAAGCGGTACTGGTAAAATCAGCACTACTGGTCGCGTTCTCACCCGATAACGGGGCGGTTGTGGTATCTGCTGGCGCTTGAGAAACGGGAAGATCATCAGGCACTTTTACCACGACAGGCTTAGGCTTAACCACGGGTTTCACCTTTGGCTTTTCCGCAACTCGCTGATAAGTTCCCTGTTCGACTACAGGCATTTTAGGCACATCAAGTTGCTCTTTCATCGGCTCTGGCTCGGCAGCTTCTGGAACTGACATCACCTGTTCAGGCCCAACAGGAACCTCTTTAGGTTCTGCTTTTGCCAATTGATAAAGCCCCACTTGCATCGTCATTGCTGGAGGTAAAACCGCATATTGCTCATCTTTCGTCGTTATCCAACCTATAGCAACAACAACCAAGGTGACATGAAACACAATACTGGCAGTTAATCCACCAATAGAAAAGGACCAACGGCGTGGAAAAGTCGCCGACATACTACTCATAATTCTTGCCTCTGATTTTCTTTCTAATGAATTATAGGCATAATACAAACACAAATGATATTGCTTATTATTAATAATACAATAAAAAATTAGCTAAATATTGATTATAAAAATTCCTTATTAGAAGCAGTAAGAGCTTATTATTTCACTCTTTTTTAGACACCAGAGACTATGACTAGCGATAAATCATTAGCACAAAAAATCAGTTGTGCCTACCAATCAACCTATGGTCAGCTTGTACGTTTTTTCCAAAAACGCACGGGTAATCACCATGATGCGGATGATTTGTCTCAAGATGTGTTTACACTATGGCTAAATCGAAAAGAACAAACTCCTGTCCAAGAGCAGCGTGCTTTTTTATTTAAAATAGCGAACCACGTTTTGATCGATCATTGGAGGAAAAACCAAAAACAAAAAAATATCTATCAAGAAGATTATCAATTAGAAGATGCGGTACAGACCTATACGACAGAGCTTGATCCCGGGCACGTCCTTGAGCATCAACAGCGTTTAGATTTACTGACACAAGCTATTGATACTCTTCCTCCCCGCCGTCGAGAAGCTTTTATTCTTTATCGTTTTGATGGATTATCACAAAGCGAAATTGCAGAACAAATGGAAATTTCGATAAGCATGGTAGAGAAACATATTGCCGCAGCACTATTACATTGTAAAAGATATGTCGATGCAGGACAGGAGAAATGCACCAATGACGAGTAAGTCGGGAAATCAACCTCACACAGATGAGGCGCCTGCAACGCTTTTGGCAGATACCCATGATCAATTAAGCCAGCAATCTATTGATGAACAAGCTGCGCTTTGGTTCACCCGTCAACATAGTCAGCAAATGAGTTCACAGCAACGACAAGCCTTTAAACAGTGGGTAGCAGATAAAGATAATCAACAAGCTTATCAAGCTATCGCGGAAATTTGGCATAGTTGTGAAGCCTTACCACGCCCTACTATTGTGCCTATAGAAAAAAGGAAATCTTCACTCTGGCGCCCCTTTATTCACACTACAGCCACACTCTGTTTAGTTGCTGTGTTATATCTTCCTTATAGTCATTTACCTGCCCTGTTAATGGATAATATGACCTTAGCCACCAGCAATTTTCCTAAAGAGATGACCCTCGCAGATGGCTCTAAAGTTTTTTTAAATAGAAATACACAGGTACGCGTCTCGTATGTCCAAACCCAAAGACGCCTTTGGTTAGATAAAGGTGAGGCTTATTTTAAAGTAAAACCCAATCCTTATCGGCCATTTTATGTCCATGCTGATGAGCGATTAATTAAAGTTGTCGGTACTGAATTTGAAGTGAGTCGTTATCAAAATAATCAAATTAGTGTCGCCGTACATGAAGGCATTGTTGAAGTTAAAGCCACAGAAAAATCCCCTGCGACTTACCTATATGCTGGCTCTCAAGCAATTAGCCAATCAACCGATAATCAATTTGTCATTTCCTCAGTCAATGCTGATTCTGTAGGAAGCTGGCGTTTTGGGCAACTCCATTTCTTTGAACAACCACTTGGTGACGTGATCACTAAATTAAAACCTTATCTGGATATCAACGTTCATATCTCATCAGCCGATGTAGCCAAAATAAAGGTATCAGGTGTGGCAAATATTAATGATGCGAAAAGCTTTATTACTGCACTTCCGCTACTTTTACCAGTTAATGTTATTTTTACTGATAAAAATAATGTGTTAATTATCAATAAGTAAAAACAAACATGAAAAATATTCTTTTTTACAGGTGAGGATAATTCTCATTTCACCCTCTTACTTAGTAACAAAAATTATTAAGTCTATGAATGGGATTGGTGAAATGAGAATAAATAATAAAAAAAGGCCTCTAAAAAGGTCGCTACTCACATTATTAATAACGGCTACCGTGGCAGCCCCTTATAGTTATGCGGCAACGCTATCAGTCTCTTTACCAGAGCAATCTTTAGCTGATTCTTTAAACACTATCGCTAAACAAGGTCAGGTACAAATTCTGTTTGATGCCAACGCAATAAAAAACTTACGGGCTCCTGCACTCTCTGGTCAATATGAAACCCATACCGCATTACAAAAGGTGTTAATCGGTAGTGGTATGGAAATTATTTCACAGGGAAATGGCTTTGTTATTCGTCCATTAGCAACAAGCAGTACGATTGTGATCCCTGAAGTTAAAGTCACAGGGGTGGGAAGCAGTTATCATCCTGCTACAGATGTTGTTTCAGCACCACAATACATCACCTCTGAAGAGATAAAGCAACGTAATACTGGCGATGGCAATGTCACCGACTTACTTAAAAGTAACCCTGCGGTTCAATTTGCAAATAACGATAGCAACTCGATGAACCAAGGTGAAATTAAGCCCTCACGTATTTCTATTCATGGCTCCAGTAGCTATCAAAATGCCTATAAACTTGATGGCGTCAGTTTTAATAATGACTTTGATCCGGCCAATTCGGGCAATGGTGAAACCAATACCCGTATTACCAGTGATGAGCAAGGGATGTATCTTGATAGTCGACTTATTGATAGTGTCACCGTTTACGATAACAATATTCCCGTTGAATTTGGCGGATTTACTGGAGGCACAGTTGAAGTACAAAGTCGTCGTTGGTCTGGTGAAACCCATGCCAATGCCTATTACCGTACTACCCGTTCAAGCTGGAATAATATTTTCACCGATCCCAAATTAAAATTTGATACTGCAAATAATGATTTTAGTAATCCAGCCCGTTTCCAGAAAAAATATGATAAACAAAACTATGGCGGTTGGTTTGAAACAGGTTTAACGGAAAATACAGGATTAATTTTCTCAGCTTCTCGTCGGGAATCAACCATTCCGATGATGATAAGTGCTGAAGGGGGAATTGTTCACACCCCTGAAGGCGAATTAGAGCATGTATTACAAAGCCCACATTATCGTGATCAAACGCGTACTTCAGATAACTACTTTATCAAATATTCTTGGAATATCTCTGATAAACAATCTTTTGATCTATCAAGTAATATTGCCCGTTATAAGAGCTATCTGTTCTCCAGCTCTGTGTATAACTCCGGTTATGATAATGAACATAATGGACTCAGTTTTACCGCCCTTTATAAGCATCAACTTGCGCTAGGAACCTTAGAGTTAACCGCAGGTTATCAAAATCTGGAAGATAAACGCACCAATGATCAAGACTACTTTATCAAAGTAGAAGATTACACTGATTGGCAACACCCTAATCAAGTCTCCAGTGGTGGTCAAGGTGATCTGCGTAGTAAACAAGAAACCTATAGCGCCAAGAGTATTATGCGTTTTGATCCCATCGTGTGGGGTACCGTCACTCATCGCCCCACCACCGGATTTGAAATTAGCCGCACCAAAGGCGCTTATATTCGTGATAAAACCTATTACAACTATACCTATCGCGGCATGACGGTCAATGATGAATGGATGGGAAGCTTATCACAAACGACGCGTTTTCTAGCGGGTACCCATAATGCGTCTTATACCAATTATTCATTTTTTATTGACGATAATATTCAATATAAACGCCTCACCTTACGTCCCGGTGTACGTTTAGATCGTGATGATTTTGTACAAAAAAACAACCTCTCACCTCGTTTAAGTGCTACTTACGATATTTGGGGCACAGGTAATACTTTAATTATTGGTGGGGTAAACCGTTACTATGGACGTTCAATGCTCACTTACGCCCTTTATGGTGCGCAAAATGCCGGTTTACAACACTGCTATTTTGACTGTCAAACATCGGAGGAAAAGTGGACTAATCGTACCGACTTTGATGGTGTTGATTCACTAAAAACCCCTTATAACGATGAATTCACTTTAGGTCTACAACAAGAGATAGCCTCAACCACTTGGCGTTTACAGTATGTGCATCGCAATGGTCGTGATGAGGTGCGTAGTGATACTAAATATCCAGACTCAACCATTGATGAAAAACGTGCTATTCGGCACTTCAATAATAATGGCCGTAGTACACACGATACCTTAACGCTCTCCGTGAGAAATAGCCAACCATGGGAGCTTGCTAAAGCCGACCACGTCTTTAATGCTTCGATTAGCTGGCAAAAAAGCAAAACCAATACGCCAAAAGACTCAGGTTATGCCAATTTTGATCCCAGCGTTCAAGGGATGAACTATGACAAGGTGTGGTATGGCGGAAAAATTATCAATGCCAAAGACTTACCCTCTGACAACTTTAACTCGCCGTTAAAAGTGACCGCAGAGCTAACCAGTGTTTGGGATGAAGTAGGGGTGACTTGGTTTAACCGTTTGCAATGGAATGGAGCTCGTTCACAAGCAGAGAAAGCCAATAATGGTGCGCCAAAACCAAGTGAGTACGGCCCGCTATTTGAATATAAAAAACGTCATTACAGTAGTCGTTTTACTTGGGATACCAAGCTCAGTTGGCAGCCTGAATTTGCTTACGGTGTAGGTATTTCCGTTGAAGTGAATAACGTACTCAATACCAAAAATGTCAATGATTACATTACCTATCAAGATAAAGAGTACAAATCTTACGAGCCAGGTCGACAGTTCTGGCTACAAGTCAGCTATGACTATTAAAAATTGATGAAGTTAATGTGAGCAACCGAGTCAATAAACAATAAAAACATGACAAATAAGCAATGAAAACAATAAAACAATTTTTCTATTTGGTTTCACCTTTTTGGGGGCGGCGTACCGCCCTTTACTGCTGGTTCCTATTAATTCTCTCTTTAACGTTAACCCTCTCATCTGTTTGGTTTAACGTCAAAATGAATGAATGGAATGGCAGCTTCTATAACGCCCTACAACAACTCGATGGGCAAGCCTTATATAAACTGCTTCAACAGTTTGTGATTATTATTGCCGGATTAATTACCGTAGTCGTGATGGGTGATTTCTTACGCCAAAAAATGATCATTCGCTGGCGTGAAGGTATGACAGAGCAAGTGCTTGAGCGCTGGCTATCAAAAAATAGTAAACACTATATGTTGCGGTTAACCTCGCAAGAGCCAGACAACCCCGACCAACGAATTGCTGAAGATATTCGTTTACTGATTGAATCGACAATGCGCTTAACAGTGACCTTTTTACATTCACTGTTAACGCTTATCTCTTTTGCCACTATTTTATGGTCACTCTCTGGTGCGCTCTCTTTCTCTTTAGCAGGCAAAGAGTGGAATATACCGGGTTATATGTTCTGGGCCTGTATTATTTATACCCTTATCGGGATCACCATCACCCAGCTCATTGGTTCTCCATTACGTAAAATCAATATGGATAAACAGCGTAAAGAGGCAGATTACCGTACTGCGCTTATCACACGTAAACAACATGGTGATGCTATTGCTGGTCAACGGGGTGAAATGAGCGATCGTCATGAACTGATGGGACGCTTTTTAGGGGTGATCCGCAACTGGAATAACCTTATCCGTTATGAAAGAAACCTTGCTTTCTTTACTGTGGGTTATCAGCAAGCCACGGCAATGGCGCCAATTATTTTTGCTTTGCCAAAATTCCTCGCCGGCGAATTAATGCTAGGGGGATTAATGCAGTTACGACAAGCCTTCTCCAGTGTTGCTGGGGCATTAAGCTGGTTTATTTTCTCCTATAAAGAGATTGCCGCATGGCAGGCAACGGTTACCCGTCTTTATCATTTTGTGGTGTTGTTAGAGCATGATCACCAACCTGAGATCACCGAGTTAGATGATAAACAAACTAAGCTGACAGCCAATTTATCGCTATTTATGCAAGACGATAGATTATTAATTAACAATATCCACTTTTCTCTCAAAGCGGGTGAATTGGCGGTAATTGAAGGTAGCTCAGGTATCGGGAAATCAACGCTGTTACGTGCGTTAAGCGGCCACTGGCCTTATTTTAAAGGAGATATTCAACGGGTAACCAATATCAGTTGGCTCCCACAACGTATGTATCTGCCTGTTGCCCGCTTAGATAGCTTATTAGCTTATCCTTGCCAAGCATCTCAGTTCTCACAACAAGAGTACCAAGAAGTGCTTCATTGGGTGGGGCTAGATAAAATAAAAAATCAGCTTTCACTGGAAACAGATTGGACAACACGCTTATCCGGTGGTGAACAACAACGTCTTATCTTTGCCCGTTTATTACTCAATAAACCCGATCTTATTTTATTAGATGAAACCACATCCGCTCTTGATGAACAAAATGCCCTACATATGTTGTTATTACTTAAACAGCATCTACCAACCTCGGGCATTGTCTTAGTCAGTCATCAGCGTTTCACTCACGCTATTGCCGAGCAAGTAATTTCATTACAAGCGCCGACTGCGTCCTCCTCTCAATCAGCTGGAGTTACTGAATATGTATCGTAAGTTACTGATTATCTCAGTCAGTTTATCACTTCTGGGTTGTGCAACAGGCACCTCGTCTGAGCATACCAATAATGCCCTTTCACTGCGCCCCGATATTCGCCATTTTACGCTTGATAATGGCTTAAATGTCTATTTGCTACAACGCCCACAAACGGGGGTTGAAATGCGTTTACTGGTGAAAAGTGGCTCGGTACAAGAAGATGAAAAACAACTTGGCTTTGCCCACTTTACCGAGCATATGGCTTTTAAAGGCACGACTCATTTTCCGGGAACAACTGGGTTTAAACAACTTGAAAGCCTAGGAATGAAGTTGGGGAGTCATGTTAATGCGGCAACGAGCTTAAACTCAACAACCTATAAATTATCCCTGCCTAATGCCAATCCGACCCAAATAAAAACAGGGTTGAGGATCTTGTCCGATTGGGCTTTTGGCATGACATTTGATCCCGTTGAGTTTGATAAAGAGCGTCCGGTGATCGTCGAGGAGTGGCGATTACGCCAAGGTATTGGTTTTCGTATTAATCGCCAACTTGAAGAGTTACGTTATTATGGCAGTCGTTATCTAGATCGTGATCCCATTGGGGACTTAGATATCGTTAAGCATGGTGATGTCAAAGAAGCAAAACGTTATTACGATACTTGGTATCAGCCTGAAAGAATGGCATTGGTGTTAGTGGGTAATTTTAATCAAGGTGATGCGATTGCTGATATTACCCAGATGTTCAATGCAAAAAATAGTGAAAACAAAGGCGTTGACTCTCCATCATGGCACCGCTTTATCGACAATAAAGATTTATTAGTAAAGACGATTTTTGATAAAGAGCAAGGCTCACGCATTGTGCAATTCACTCTACAGCGTACACTGCCTGCACCATTAAATAGTCGCCAAGGTCAATATGATGATTTAATGGACTCGTTGTGGCTCTCCATCTTAAACCAGCGCTTTTCAACCATTGTTGATAATGGGTTAGTGCCTTCCGTCAGTGCCAATACACAAGGTGCGATGTTAGATGCCCGTCGCTCACAACAATTGATGATTGCCCATCCTAAAGGGGATGATTATCAAGGTACATTAGATATTCTATTTACTGAAGTACAGCGTTTAGCCTCACAGCCAGTATCTCAGCAAGAGTTAGATAATGCCCGCAATGCGCTGTTAAAACGTCTTAGCCAACAAGCTGCTGGTGAAGAGCGCTATGAGCATGGTTATTTAGCTAACCAAATTACTACGGCACTTGAATTAGAAATGCCAATCCAAAGCAAAAAGCAGGCGTTAAACTTAAGTTATCAACTAATAAATAACGTTACACCTGATACCTTAAAACACTATTTTGCCCAATACCTAACACAAGCTTCACCACGAGTGGCAATTATCGGCCCAGATAGTGATAGTCAGGTATTTAGTGCCACTAAAGCCTCGCAACGCTGGCAAGAGATTAGACAATCTGATCCCGGTGCGTTTACATTGAAAACCCATGCGGTGGTATTAGATATTAAACCTGAGCAAACCGGTACTGTTGTCACCACACAAACACTTCCGATTGAAAAAACACAGCTGTGGACACTGAGCAATAACGTAAAAGTTATTATTAAAAATGACCAGTGGCTAAAAGACAATATCCAAGTATCACTGCGTATTCCCGGAGGTGTTTCTCTGGAAACAGGACAAAGTTTAGGCTTGGTTCAGTGGGCATTAAACTTACCAGAAGTGAGTGGATATGGGCATTACAACGCAAGAGAGTTAGCGTTATTTAGTAAACAGCATCAAATCAGTTTGCGTCCATACAGTGAGTTGTTATTCCACGGCTTGCGTGGCGAAGCGCCTATTGATGAGTTAGACACCTTGTTGACCTTATTGCATTTAAAAGTGACGGCACCACAATTTAATGGGCAAAAATTAGAGCAACAAAAACAAGCAACAGCATTAGGGATCGCCAAAACACCGGTTGAACGTATTTTCTTAGATCATATTAATAAAGAGAGCTATCAAAACGGTGAGCGTTTAGTAATTTCGCCACAAGGCCCTTGGCAACAGTTTACCGCACAACAATTACAACAAACGAATCAATCACTTCTAGGACAGCCTGCCGATATGGTATTGGTGATTAGTGGGCCTATTAACTTAAATCAGGCCAAACCGATGATCGAACGTTGGATAGCAACGCTACCGACACGTTCATCGCAGCGTCTATTTTGGGCTGATCCGGCGATTAATCCCAAATTAAGCTCATTTAATAAAACCTATCCTATTGCCAGTAGCGATAAGAGTATGATCAGTATTCAATACGCAGCCAAAGCCCAATGGTCACAACAGCAACTGTTAGCACTTAACTTGCTTGATACCGTTGTCAGCCAACGTTTAAGACTTAATCTTCGTGAACGAGCGGGCGGGATCTACTCGCTAGGCTTTTCTGAGTCACTAACCAAGCTGCCAAGTAGTTTTTATACCGGACGTTTAAACTTTACCGCATCACCACAGCGGGCAGATGAATTAATTGCACTTGCGCGTAAAGTGGTCAATGACGTAAAACAAGCAGGTATTACCGATAAAGAATTACAAGAGGCAAAAAATATTTGGTTAACTGAATATGGGCAAGCCAAAGAGAGTGCTAGCTATTGGACTGATGCACTTGCCCAAGTGGCAACAGATGACCAACAATATCAACGACTATTAACTGAGACTGCGATTGTCAACGGAATAAGTGTCAGTGATGTTAATCAAGTTGCTCGTCAGTGGTTGGGTGAAAATGAAAAAATCTTCAAACTAACACCACCAACAAAGCAATAAATTTCTATTTATCACTTTAATAATAAACGCCCAGCATATCTTTATTCTGGGCGTTTATTCATCTAACCTGAATAACTTAGCAATATTTCATTCAATATTATTGTCTATTAAATTTATTAATCTTTTTTGAGCGCCCAACGACCACTACCCAAAAACATCACCGCAATCGCAGCAAACATATAGAAGCCAGCACTTTCAGGTGCCCATCCCCCCGTTTTGGGATCTAAGGCTAAAAGATCACCGGAATGTACCATCAGCACCGCAACCCCCATGGTTGCCGCCACAACAAATGCTGAAAATCGAGTAAATAAACCGATAATCAGTAAGATAGGACATAGAACTTCACCCAGTAATGTGCCATAAGCAATAAATGCAGGTAAATTAATATTTGCCAACATTCCCTGTATACCGGCAAGTCCTCCTGGCTCCATTTTGTGTAATCCGTGTAATAACATTAAGACACCTAGCGAAACACGTAAAACAAACTTACCTAAATCGGGATGGTTTGTAAGCTGATTAAATTTATTAATCATAACGTCTCCAAAATCAACAATGTGATGGGCATTTTTAATACGTATTAATGGGTATTTATTATTATATGATTAAAAAATATGAATGAGTGCAACTTTTATTATCATTATTTGTTATGGTTGACGAGGCATTTAGATTATTATCGTTTAATTAGGAGCTATTCACCTTTTCCATGATTAAGATCACAACTTATTAACATAATCAACTCTTAATCAGCAACTTCTCGTTATGCTATAGATATCTCATCTGACCAGTATAAAAAAGGTATCTGATGGCACACTATTCTTATTTATTTACTCCCCTTGATTTAGGGTTTACTACGCTTAAAAATCGTATTTTGATGGGCTCGATGCATACCGGACTAGAAGAAGATCCACATGATGCACCTAAGCTTGCTGAATTTTATGCTCAAAGAGCTGCAGCAGGGGTGGCACTTATTGTCACCGGTGGGATCTCCCCTAATAAGCAAGGTGTATTGTTGCCACATGCAGCAACGCTAATGTCAGAAGATCAACTCGCATCTCATCAATTAGTCACTGATGCGGTACATAAACAGGATGGGAAAATCGCTTTACAGATTTTACATACTGGTCGTTATAGTTATCAGCCTAATTTAGTCGCCCCTTCAGCGATCCAATCGCCTATCACCCCTTTTATGCCCCAAGCAATGAGTCATGAGCAGATAGAACAGACTATTGAAGATTATATTCATTGCGCTAAGTTGGCTCAGAAAGCAGGCTATGATGGTGTTGAGATCATGGGATCTGAAGGCTATTTAATTAACCAGTTTTTAGTAAGTCATACGAATCAACGCGATGATCAATGGGGTGGCTCTATTGAAAATCGTTGTCGTTTTGCATTACGTATTTTAGCTGGCATAAGAGAAGCTGTAGGTGAACACTTTATCATTATCTATCGTTTATCAATGTTAGATTTAATTACCGAGGGAGCTAATGCCTCAGAGGTATTTTATCTTGCTCAAGCAGTAGAAAAGGCCGGAGCAACCCTAATCAACAGTGGTATTGGTTGGCATGAAGCCCGTATCCCCACTATTGCCACTATGGTACCAAGAGGGCAATTTGCTTATGTCACTCGCCAATTGATGGGGAAAATCAATATTCCTCTTATCACTTCTAATCGTATCAATACACCTCAAGTGGCTGAAGCTATTTTAGCGGAAGGCTGTGCAGATATGGTGTCTATGGCCCGTCCTTTTCTTGCCGATCCGCAATTCGTATTGAAAGCGCAACTTGGTCGCGAGGATGAGATAAACACCTGTATTGCCTGCAACCAAGCTTGCTTAGATGAGATATTCAGTGGTCACCCAGCATCTTGTCTTGTAAACCCTTTTGCCTGTCGAGAAACAGAGCTTATTTTAACCCCGACTCAAGCCCCTAAAAAAATTGCTGTCGTTGGCGCAGGCCCCGCAGGATTAGCATTTGCCATTACAGCAGCTAAACGCGGTCATCATATTACTATATTTGAAAAAGAAGACCGTATT
Source organism: Proteus sp. G2675 (assembly GCF_963886535.1). Lineage (NCBI taxonomy): Bacteria > Pseudomonadati > Pseudomonadota > Gammaproteobacteria > Enterobacterales > Morganellaceae > Proteus > Proteus sp. G2675. The sequence goes on along the minus strand of NZ_CAWPCB010000014.1, from coordinate 96,670 downwards.
GGTGGACAACTCAATATTGCCAGTCAAATTCCGGGTAAAGAAGAATTTAAAGAGACATTGCGCTACTTTAAGCGGCAATTGCAAATCACAGGGGTGATCGTAAAAAATAATACGGAAGCGACACTTTCCCATCTGCAACATTTTGATGAAATTATTTTAGCCAGTGGTGTTATCCCTCATATTCCAGAGATTGATGGCCATGATAATCCGATAGTAAAAACCTATCTTGATGTCCTTAAATACCATCAGCCAACCGGCGAAAAAGTGGTGATTATTGGCAGTGGTGGTATTGGTTTTGACACTGGCCTTTATCTTACCCAAACAGGCCAATGCAGTAGTTTAAGCCCTTGTGCATTTAATAAAGAGTGGGGAATTGACCCAACACTTACGCATCGCGGAGGGATCACCTCAGCCGATCCTTTTATTAAAAAAGACAAACAGATTGTTATGACGCAACGTAAAAGTGGGAAATTTGGCTTAAGTTTAGGCAAAACAACAGGCTGGATACATCGCTTAACATTGCAGAAAAAAGGGGTCAAATGGCTAACGGGCTGCCATTATCAAAAAATTACCGAGCAAGGGGTAATAATTGAACATAATGAACAACAGCAACTGCTCGCGGCTGATAGCGTGATTTTATGTACCGGGCAACAATCTTATCGTCCGCTACTGCAAGCGTTACAACAAGAAAATAAAACCGTCCATCTTATTGGCGGGGCAAAAGAGGCTAAAGCATTAGATGCCAAACGAGCCATTAAGCAGGGAACAGAATTAGCACTTACTATTTAACATTCGATTTATCATATCAATAACCAGAAACCCCATATAGTTTCCTATATGGGGTTCTGTTTTTATTATTAATTTTTGTTGTTACTTACTACCCTTCCTGTCTTACTACTCTTTATATCTATTTACTACTTATACTCTTTAGCCATTATTTTTTTCAGTTAATGGGTTGGCAACTAAACGCTCATCTTCGGCTATGCAGACCGTTGCGGTAAATAGCACATCAGTTGATGAGTTTAATGCAGTCTCTGCTGAATCTTGTAAGACACCAATCATCACACCTACCGCAACCACTTGCATCGCAAGATCATTACTAATACCGAACATGCTACAAGCAAGCGGAATTAACAGTAACGAGCCACCAGCAACCCCTGATGCACCACAAGCACAAATAGCAGCAACAAGGCTTAGCAATAAGGCTGTTGGAATATCCACAGGCATACCCAAGGTATTTACCGCAGCAAGTGTTAAAATAGTAATAGTGATTGCCGCTCCCCCCATATTAATGGTCGCACCTAATGGGATCGAGACAGAATAGGTATCTTCATTTAAATTCATACGACGACACATTGCCATATTCACCGGAATATTAGCCGCTGAACTACGCGTAAAGAAGGCAGTAACACCACTTTCACGTAAGCAAGCCCATACTAATGGATAAGGATTACGGCGAATTTTCCAAAATACAATCAATGGGTTGACAACGAGCGCAACAAACAGCATACAACCAATTAAAACAAGTAAGACATGCAAGTAGCCAGCTAAAGCTTTAAAGCCAGTCGTAGCAATGGTTGATGATACCAAGCCAAAAATCCCGATTGGCGCTAAACGGATCACCACACGCACAAGGTTAGTTACCGCATCTGCAAAATCTTGTGTTAATGCTTTAGTCGTATCACTTGCATGGCGTAACGCTAAACCTAAGCCAATAGCCCAAGCTAAAATCCCCATATAATTGCCGTTAATCAGTGCATCTACAGGGTTAGCCACCACATTAATTAATACACCTTTTAAGACTTCAGCAATATTTTCAGGTGGCGATAGCTGTGAATTATTGACAACTAGCGTTAATACTGAGGGAAACACAAAGCTTGCCACTACTGCTGTCAGTGCAGCAAAGAAAGTCGCGAGCAGATAAAGCACTAATATGGGACGTATACTGGTTTTTTGTCCTTGACGGTGGTTGGCAATCGAAGCCATAACCAATACCCAGACTAAAACAGGCGCAACGGCTTTTAAGGCACTAATAAATAAGTTACCTAATAAGCTCATCATTTTAGCCACTTCTGGTGCTAACCAAGCCAGTAAAATACCCGCAATTAAACCAGCAAGTATTTGTTTAACGAGACTTCCCTGAAAAAGCAGGTTAAGTACTCTGGATTGTTGTTTATCCATAGTTATTCCATTACTTAAAATAATATTTAAAAAAGCAATTGTGTGCTTGCTTTTGCCAGTATAAGGAAATGAATCTTGCTGAAAAGCTTATTTTGCAAAATATACATCATTAGCTATTTTTGTTAACAACAAAATAACACAATTGTGATCATAATAGGATTTTGTTCTTTTTAACGTACAGTCCACAAATGAAAGAAATTATTATTATCATAAGGTTAGATTTAATCGTTAAATAAAAAACTAACTCTTATACTATTTACCTTGATTTTTCTTAATCACTTGATGAGTTTAATTTTAACTTTTTAATAACATTTTAATCAGTTTAACTAGCCAATTGGCAACTTTAAAACACTTTTTTTGATGAATAAATAACCATGACATTAGCTTCAATCAGCAAGGAAAAATAATGCTTTTTTATCTCAGTAAAACATCATCATAGTAATTCTATTATTACGTTTTCTTAAGGTTTTTTCTTTAAAACAACGTATCCTAAACTGGAAAACAAAAGTGAATGTCTTTTTTCAAATATTCTTGCTCAATGAAGCGCTTGTAGGGTATTTAAGTGAAAAAATTTTCTGTCTAGTTTTTATTGATTTTGTTAGAGTGTTGCTGTTTTAAACAATGAAAAATAAACCCTATGATATGTATTACGGGTAAATAGATAACAAGAGAGAATGTTTTTGTATTTACCCCCGAATGACTCAGTTTTAGGAAGCCTTTTATATGGAAATCGTAAGAGAGCTGTTCTTGGCGCTTTGGCATCAAGATTACGAAACCTTAGCGAATCCCTCACTGCTTTGGATTATTTACATTTTATTATTCAGCATACTATTCCTAGAAAACGGAGTACTACCCGCAGCTTTCTTACCAGGAGACAGCTTATTAATTTTAGTGGGTGTGTTAATTGCTAAAGGAACCATGGATTTTCCATTAACCTTACTTATTCTAACGGCAGGTGCTAGCTTAGGTTGTTGGCTGGGTTATCTGCAAGGGAAGTGGCTTGGTAACACCCGACTTGTACGAAGTTGGTTATCACATTTACCAGAACACTACCACCAACGAGCCCATGGACTTTTCCATCGACATGGCTTGGCGGCGTTACTTATTGGTCGTTTTCTCGCTTTTGTTAGAACATTATTGCCGACTATTGCCGGCCTTGCTGGCTTACAAAACGGTCGTTTTCAAGTTTTTAATTGGCTAAGTGGTCTGTTATGGGTTGGTATTTTAACCACCTTAGGCTATTTATTAGGAAATAGTCCGTTATTCCGCCAATATGAGCATCATTTAATGAATTTTCTGATGCTACTGCCTGTTTGTTTATTAGTGATTGGCTTAATCGGGAGTGTATGGGTCGTCATTAAGAAGAAAAGTAAACAGAGTAATCAACCATAATCTATCGCTATTTCTATTATTTTTTATAGCGTTAATATTTAGCATCTTAAAGCCTGTTTTATGATTAAAACAGGCTTTTGTTTTTTATTTCAAGCTATTACTGATTATTTTTTTAATATCACCCTTGGCAAGAATAAGACTTTTCTCTTTTTTAGGGAATAAAGTCATTATTTAATTTTATTATATGGTAAATCTAGTCTATTGTTATAGGTATAACCTCATATCTTGATTAAAGGAGTTACTCATGTCACACCAACGTTCAAATGAAGATCTGCGTAGTGAATTAAAATCTCTGGCTGATACTCTAGAAGAAGTTCTGAACTCCTCGGCAGATAAATCAAAAGAGGAATTACAAAGTTTACGAGAAAAAGCTGAATATGCGCTACGTGGCTCTCGTGCAAAACTCAGTGATGCAGGTAGAGAAATCGTCGATAACACTAAAGAAATGGCGGGTAAAGCGGACAACTATGTGCGTGAAAACCCATGGACAGGTGTTGGTATTGGCGCGGCAGTAGGTGTCGTACTCGGTGTTCTACTTTCGAAACGTTAATCCATAATGAGTGATACTCAAAGACCACAGGGCCCCGCATCCGGGGTTCTGAATTCTCTTAGTCGTATTGGCGCTGTTATCGTTGGCATGGTTGAAACCCGCCTAAAATTAATCGCCATCGAACTAGAAGAAGAAAAAATTACACTTATTCAGCTTATTTTAATGGCGGGGATCACCTTATTACTCACCGCCTTTGGCTTAATGAGTCTACTTATTCTCCTCTTTTGGGTGATCCCACCTGAATATCGTATTCATGCTTTAGCGATTACAACGGCTATTTTGCTAGTTGGTGCCTTAATAGGTGCTATCATGACATTGAGAAAAGCCCGCAATTCAACGCTGTTAGGTGATACTCGCCAACAACTAGAATTAGATAAGCGTCTTTTGGAGCAATACCGCGATGAGCAAACAAAATAGACGCACCCTAGCATTAGCAAGACGCAAAAAGCTGTTGTTGGATGAAATTCAACAACAGCGCACTCAATTAGCGCAAGAGGGGCAAACATGGTTAGAGGTCACAGCACCTTATGATAAAGCATGGAATATCTTAACCTCGTTAAAACCTATCTTGTTAATAGGGGCGAGCGTGGTATCTCTTTATAGCATTAAGCACCCTAAAAAACTGGTTCGTTGGGGACGACGGGCGATAGGCGCTGTTGGTTTAATACGCACATTACAGAAGTCTGTCAAAAAAACCGCTGACTAAACATCAATTTTTTTGTGTAAGAATGTTAATTCTTCTTAATATCCTCCATATTATTTTTTCTTTATTGTATATCTCAAGCCAAACAGTGGTTATTTACACTAAAAACTGGCAATTAAACAAATAAAATACAGATATATTAAATAATATAAAATTTTATCAGGAATAAACATCATGAAGAATTTTGAAAACATTGCCTTATTAATCGCACGTATTCTCATGCCAATTTTATTTATCAGCGCAGGGTATGGAAAAATTGAAGCCTATGAAGGTACTCAACAGTATATGCAATCAATGGGTGTTCCGGGAGCCTTATTACCTTTAACCATTTTATTAGAGTTAGGGGGTGGATTAGCCATATTATTCGGTTTCTTAACTCGCACAACGGCTATCTTTACCAGTGTATTTACGCTGTTAACCGCACTACTGTTCCACACTAACTTTGCAGAAGGGGCAAATCAGTTAATGTTTATGAAAAATATGACTATTGCGGGTGGCTATTTATTACTGGTTATCACAGGTCCGGGTAAATGGAGCTTAGATCGCCTACTTAAGAAAAATTGGTAATAATAGATTTAATAATAAAAAGATCCTCTAGGGGATCTTTTTTAATTGTATTCTCAAACTCTAGCGAACAAACTATTTTTTATCTGCGGCAAAAAGTTTAGGAATTTCGCGTAAACACCAGGATTTAGCTTCTCCCATACTGTCTCTGCGCCACGCCATAATAATATTATTTTCATGATGATATTCAGGGCCAACCACACGTAAACGCCCCTCTTTTAAATCATCTTCAATTAAATCAATAGGCATAGTAGCAACCCCTAAACCGGCAATTAATGCTCGACGTTTATCTTCAATCGAACTCACCGTTAAACGACGCTGTTTATCTAATAACAGTACAGTTAAAACAGGTCGTTCTCTTGCGGTATCGGCGATAGCAATACCGCGATATTTTAAGCGAGTTTCTTCTGCAAGTGGTTCAGGTTCATTATGGATAGGGTGATCAGGGCTGGCAACATAGACACTGGTGGTATTATATAAAGGGCGGAAATTGATTTCTGATGAAGAACGAAAATGCATATCCGGTGAAATAACAATATCACATTTACCACTTTCCAAGCTTTCCCATGCTCCAGCAAGCACTTCGGTGACTAAAGAGAGTTGTGTATTGGATTTTTCAGCTAATTTTTCAACTAACGGGAATAAGCGAGATGCGGGCGTTAATGCTTCACACACAATCGTAATATGTGGCTCCCAACCGCGAGCTAGCGCTTCAGCATCAGAAGTTAATTTATCTGCAGCTTCAAGAAGAATACGCCCTCTTTCAAGTAACATTCTTCCCACATTAGTAAATTTAGTTCGATGTCCTGAACGGTCAAATAGCACAACATCCAAATCTTCTTCTAATTTCTGCATGGTATAACTGAGTGCTGATGGGACGCGATTTAGCTCATCAGCGGCGGCAGCAAAACTTCCTCTACGATCAATGGCATCCATCACTCGTAGAGATTCCAATGTAATGGCTTTATCTTTACTCATTATACTTATCTCTATCAAATAATTTGATTATTGGCACCAGATTAACTTGCTAACAATCTACAGTCCATATCTCTATGATGAATATATTGATTAATCGACTCGAAAAGTACCGCGATGATAAAATACAGAACAGCACAACAGTGTGGCAAAGCGGACTATGGCTGGCTACAAGCTCGCTACACATTCTCCTTTGGCCACTATTTCGATCCTCATTTTTTAGACTATGGCACATTAAGAGTACTGAACCAAGAAGTGCTCGCACCAAATTCTGAGTTTAAAGCAAAAACCTATCCTCATGTGGATGTCGTCAACCTGATCTTAAGAGGTGAAGCGACTTATCTTGATAATATGGGGCGAACACTTACCGCCAAACAAAACGAGTGTTTATTAATTTCGCCTCATAATACAGAAACTTACATTGAAAGAAATAGTAGTCCAGATACGCCATTAACTCGTATTCAATTATGGCTAAACGCGTGTCCACAACAAGAGAGCATCGCTTCACAAAAATTAGCTTTAAATGAAGATTTAAAATATCAATTATTGGCTTCCCCATCAGGGGATAATGGCAGTTTGATGCTAAGGCAAAATATCTGGCTCTATCATATTAACTTAGCGCAAGGGGATGAAATAACCTTGCCGATACAGGGTCAGAAAGGCTATTTGCAATCTATCAAAGGCGGTGTCCATTTCCAAACCTCAGAGCAAGAGCTTGGGGAAATCCGTTGTGGTGATGGTGCTTTTATTCAAGATAGCAATATGCTAGCGCTAAGATGTCAAAAGGCTTTTCGTGGTCTTTTTATTGATATCGTTTCTTAATCAGCTAGCGATATCAGCGAGCAATCATTTATCATCACACTAGCAATAGCAATAAAGCAGAAAACCCTCGAGCCACAGAGTGAATCGAGGGTTTTATATAAGGTGAGTTGACCGTTAAGCCGGGTTCTGTCGTGGACAACCATTCATCTAGGCCAGAACTTGCGCGCTGGCTCCAGCAACCTACCCGGGTTCAATGCGGGCCGCACCATAAGAACCCCTATTTGGTCTTGCTCCGGGTGGAGTTTACCATGCCACAAACTGTTACCAGTTGCGCGGTGCGCTCTTACCGCACCCTTTCACCCTTACCTGATCCTGTAAACAGGCCATCGGCGGTTTACTCTCTGCTGCACTTGTCGTAGGCTCGCGCCTCCCAGACGTTATCTGGCACCCTGCCCTGTGGAGCCCGGACTTTCCTCCCCTCTATCCGTCTCCCCGAAGGGACAACGATAAAGCAGCGGTTGTCTAGTCAACTCAGGGGGCGGATTATAAGGATTTTCCGCGTTAATGTATAGCGAAAGAAACAAAAAATCGTTTTACTGATCTTGTTCCGCTTCATTTTGCGCAATGACGTGTTTGTACAACGCATTTTTCTTCACGCCATAAATCTCAGCGGTAACTGCTGCCGCCGTTTTCAAAGGTAACTCTTTTTGTAAAATCGCCAATGTGCGTAATACTTCTGGGGCAAAATGGTCTTCTTGTGGCTTTTGATACCCTTCAACAATTAATACCATTTCCCCTTTACGGCGATTTTCATCTTCACGAACCCAGTTAAGTAATTCCCCAACAGGCATTCCTTGAATGGTTTCCCACGTTTTGGTTAATTCTCTTGCCAATACAACATAGCGCGCTTCCCCCCAAACCGTCACCATATCCGCTAAACTATCTAATAAACGGTGGGTGGACTCATAAAAGATTAAAGTACGTGGCTCTTGTGCTAAATCACGCAAACAATCTTGACGACTTTTTGTTTTTGCTGGTAAAAAACCTTCATAACAAAAACGGTCAGAAGGTAATCCGGCGGCTGATAGCGCGGTAATTGCCGCACATGCCCCAGGTAATGGCACCACTTTTATACCGTTTTTGCGACACTGATTGACTAAATGATAGCCGGGATCATTAATTAATGGTGTACCTGCATCAGAGACTAATGCGATACTTAGCCCTTGTTGTAATTTGCTAATTAATTGATCTGCTTTTTGCTGTTCATTATGATCATGTAACGCAAACAAACGTGCGTTAATGGCAAAATGCTGTAATAGAAGCCCTGTATGACGGGTATCTTCTGCAGCTATTAAATCGACATGAGACAGCACATCAAGTGCCCGCTGGGTGATATCGCCCAGATTACCAATGGGTGTGGGTACTATGTACAGTGTGGATGTCGTTACCGCTGCTCGATTAGGTTGATTCATTGTTTATTCCGAATGACCGATTTAAAATTGAGCATAATTATAAAACATCACTGGGTACAGTATGCTTTCCTCAATTTTTGTGCGTTTTAAAACAGGTTTATCCTATACTGCAATACTTTCTGCCTTGATTATGTCAGGTTGTACCCTGACGGGGCAACAACAACAGCCACTGACACCTGCTGAAAAAGCGCAAGTGGAAATGAAACAATTTCAGAAAGTCATTGATGATGCGAACGGACAAGCCTCTTTAGATGTGATCCGTGCCTATATTGGCCTAGAACCCCTTATCACTGATCCTGTATTACATCAGCAAAATATTGATGATACTTGGTTAACACTCACGAAGCTTACACCTGAACAACGTCGTAGTGTGGTAATCAAAGCTGATGAAAATACATTACAAGGCTGGTTAGATTTACTCAACACTTATGAATATAACCAAGATGATGCGGATAAATTATCCCAAGCAATACGCGAATGGCAAACACGCTATCCACGCAATCCAGGAGCGCTAACATTACCGACGCTGTTATTGCGCCAATCACAATCTGCCGTCAGTAACAGCGGAAAAATCGCATTATTATTACCGTTAACAGGACAAGCTAAAGTGTTTGGTAATGCTATTATGCAAGGCTTTACCGATGCTAAAGAAGGTTTACCTCAACCTCAAGCTAACGCAGCGCCAGAAGCGCCCCAACAAGATAGTTTAGCTTCCATTTTAGCAGAATTAGGTATTTCATCTCCGAATGCAGACACAGCAACAACGGAAAACGATAATTCAACGGATGATAATACAGCGGAAGGCGCTGAAAATAGTGATGCTACTTCAGCAAAAGAAACCGAAGCCTTTGCGGGTAATAGCCGCGTGCAATTAGATCCTATTGTCCAAAATAATCGCCAAGTGATTATGTATGATACCAATAGCCAACCCATTGATCTGTTACTGAAACAAGTGCAACAAGAGGGTGCTGATTTAATTGTGGGGCCACTATTAAAACCCGAAGTGATCAAAACTATTGAATTAAAAAGTGGTTTACCTGTTTTAGCACTAAATGAAGTTGATAATATTCCTCTTGCTACTACAGTGTGTTTCTTTTCACTTTCCCCAGAAGATGAAACTCGTAATGCGGCTCAACACTTACGCCAGCAACAAAAATCTAATCCACTTATTATCGTTCCTGACAATAAATTCGGTCAAAGAATGGCACAAACTTTTGCGGATGAGTGGCAGCGTAGCGGGGGGGGAACCGTCTTACAACAAACTTTCGGCTCTCTTGATAGTCTAAAAAGTTCAATTAATCGTGGCGTGGGTATTCGAATGACAGGAACCCCTGTATTGCCAACAGACAATGCACCACTGCCATTAGATACCGCTTCAATGCCAACAACAAACGGTGCTATCGATTCTGTGTATATCATTGCCACTAGCGATGAGTTAACATTGATTAAACCAATGATTGATATGGCAATCAGTACCAAAAAACGCCCACCGATTTATGTCAGTTCACGCAGTAATCAAGGGGGAATGGGGCCAGATTTTCGTATGGAAATGGACGGTATCCAATTTAGTGATATTCCTCTTATGACGGGAGCAAATTTACCGTTAATGCAAAAAGCATCCAGTAAATTTGCGAACGATTACTCATTAATGCGCCTTTACGCTATGGGTATTGATGCATGGTCATTAGCAAACAATTACAATGAACTCACCAAAGGAACCTTACAGTTCAATGGTGTTTCTGGCTCTTTACGTGTGGAAGATAATTGCACTATTTATCGACAACTCCCATGGATGCAATTTAAACAAGGTAAAATTGAACCTGTGGGACAATAAGTAAGCAATTTCCCCCATAAACCGCCTCTTTGAAGTCTCCAGATAAGGAGCTGACTTTATCTTGAGGCGGTTTATTTATAAGAGATAACATCAGGAAATCATGGATGATTATTCCTAAAAGTACTTATCTAGTCGGACAATATTATGAGAGAAAAGCGTTAAATTACTTGCGCCAACAAGGGTTAAAGTTAATTGAGCGTAATGTCCGATATCCCTGTGGAGAAATTGATCTTATTATGCAGGGTAATAGAACATGGATATTTGTTGAAGTCCGCTTTCGGCATAGTGCACAATTTGGTGATGCAATCAGCTCAGTGACCTACAGTAAACGGCGCCGCTTATGGTACGCCGCCAATTGTTGGTTAGCTCAACGCCAACAAAGTATCGAGACGGTTAACTGTCGCTTTGATATTTGTGCATTTGATCAACGCCAGTTAATATGGCTAAAAAACATTCTCGATCATACGGAATTTATTCGTTAAATTAGATTATATAGGTCTTAACGTGCTTGATAGAATAAAAGTCTGCTTTACAGAGAGTATTCAAACTCAAATTGCAGCAGCAGAAGCGTTACCCGATGCCATTTCCAGAGCTGCCATGATGATGGTTCAATCTTTGTTAAACGGACATAAAATATTAAGCTGTGGCAACGGTAGCTCAGCAGCAACGGCTCAACGCTTTGCTGCTAGTATGATCCATCGTTTTGAAACAGAGCGCCCAAGTTTACCGGCATTATCTTTAAATACCGACAGTGTTGTGATGACCGCCATTATGGGAAATCAGCAACATGATGAAATTTATGCCAAACAAGTACGGGCATTAGGGCAAGCAGGTGATGTACTGTTAGCTATTTCCACTCATGGTAATAGCAGAAGCATTATTAAAGCTGTTGAAGCCGCTGTTACTCGAGATATGACCATTGTTGCACTGACTGGCTATGATGGCGGTGAGCTTGCTGGATTATTAGGCCCTCAAGATGTGGAGATCAGGATCCCCTCTCAGCGTACAGTCAGAATACAGGAAGTGCAGATGTTAACGGTCAATTGTCTCTGCGACTTAATTGATAATACATTATTCCCACATCAGGATGACTAAGGAGTTACTATGAAATTGCTTCCGATTACCGCAGTACTTTGTTCCGCGCTATTGCTACAAGGCTGTATTGGTGCCGCTGTGGTGGGTACTGCTGCCGTTGCTGGCAAAACCGCAACCGATCCTCGTTCATTAGGACAACAAGTTGATGATGGCACATTGGAAGCCCGAGTTTCTGGTGCTCTAAATAAAAACCAACAGATCAAGAACAGTAATGCGCGCATTGTCGCCACCGCTTATCAAGGTAATGTATTGTTAACTGGGCAAAGTCCAGATATGTCGGTTGCTGAGACGGCCAAACAAGTTACCAGCAAAGTGGAAGGAGTAAACAATGTTTATAATGAAATTCGCCAAGGTGAGCCTGTGACATTAGGCACTGCTTCTTCAGATACATGGTTAACCACTAAAGTACGTTCACAAATTTTAGCTAGCGATGCCGTCAAATCATCTTCCGTAAAAGTGATCACCGAAAATGGCGAAGTATTCTTGTTAGGGATATTGACCCGTCAAGAAGGGGCTGCAGCCGCTAAAATTGCCAGTGAAACCAAAGGTGTTGTTAAAGTAACAACGGCATTTACCTATCTAAACTAAATATATCCCTGATGGGTATCACGTGGTGATAGCGTATTATTTTACCAGTATCGGTCATTGTAACAGCGATAACCGATACTGGTACTCATAGTGATTAACGTCTCAACATACCTTTATCAATAATAAAATCGATAATCGTCTCTAAACCTACTTTCTCTTTTAAGTTAGTAAAAACATAAGGTTTCACAGGACGCATTTTTGCTGTATCCGCTTCCATCACTTCTAATGACGCTCCCACATAAGGCGCAAGATCGATCTTGTTGATCACCAGCAGATCAGAATGTGTGATCCCCGGTCCCCCTTTGCGAGGGATCTTCTCACCTTCTGCAACATCAATAACATAAATAGTAAGATCAGCCAATTCAGGGCTAAAGGTCGCACTTAAGTTATCTCCGCCACTTTCGACAAAAACAATATCTAAGTTTTTATGGCGCATCGCCAACTCTTCTACAGCAGCCAAATTCATTGAAGCATCTTCACGAATAGCCGTATGAGGACATCCTCCTGTTTCAACACCAATGATCCGATCAGCATCAAGAGCCTGCGCACGAGTTAAAATTTTTGCATCTTCTTGTGTATATATATCATTGGTAACAACGGCGATTTGGTAACTATCGCGCATAGCTTTACAAAGAACTTCTAATAGTGCTGTTTTTCCTGATCCAACAGGGCCACCAACACCAATACGCAGTGGTTGATTATATTCTTGCATCTCTTTATCTCATGAACGAAAAAGTCGAGTATATTGAGTTTCATGGCGACTACTGGCGATCACTTGAGCTGGCGTAAAACTGCCAATATCCTCTTGTGGCCAATGTGCCGATAACTCAACAATAGCGGGGATCTGCTCAGCTAGAGCAAACAATATTTTTTGCCCTGCGCTTTGCCCTAATGGCACCAGTTTTACCCCAGACATCACCGTATTTTCTAACCAGCCCCAAACATAGGCACAACAGAGCTTTTCACTATCGATATGCCAATGCACGGCAGCTAACGCAAACGCCATTAATTGCGTCTGTTTAACCCGCTGTTGTAACGTATCGTCTAATTCAATGCCTAATTGAGGGAGTAAACGGGCAAAAGCAATCCCCCGTTGACGCTCTTCCTGCCTTAACTCTTTGGTTTCGCGACTTGCGACCATAAAGTCACACCAATATTTCACTGTATCGCTATCACCCTTTGCCAAACTCGTTTGTAATTGCCGCAATATAGGAAGCTCGAGTGTGGCTAATGTTCCGGTCATTTGTGCGCTTAACCAATCTGACAAGGTTTCTGCTGAGCATACCCAACCTTTTTCAATGGCCCACTCTAACCCTTGAGAATAAGTAAAGGCACCTACCGGAAGAGAGGGGCTAACTAATTGATATAAGCGCAGATCAGCTAGCATCATGCACCTCCTTTGATGATCGCAGTGCCATTAATGGTGGTGATCATGGTGGTGGTGATGACCACCGGATGACCCACCATAAGCCCCCGGCTCAGGTTGGTATTTTTCTAAGCCAACCACCACCGTAGCCCCTAAGCCGCGAGCCATATCATCTAATACATGATCGTGAAAATAACGACACCAACCCGCTTCTATTTGCAATGGTACATGTCGGTTACCTAAGTGATAACAAACACGAGCAAGCAATAATGGATCGTCACTATAAACCGTTGATACTTGCTCTTTAGCCGCTTCAATGGTGACAACATCGCCCTCTTCTGACAGCAGAATATCCCCCTCTTTAAGTACGGTGCCTCGAGGCAAAAATAGCCCGGCTTCTTGCCCGTCACTTAAAGCCACTTTTAAGCGACTTTTGGTGCGCTCATCCATGGTAAGACAAAGGGTTAACTTTGGCTTTTCTGTAGAGGTTAGTTCAAGCGCTTTTTGTTGATCAATAATCTGAGTAAATTTTTTCATTCAATAAATTCTCAATAAAAACGCTGGTTAAAATAAGAAATAGCGTTGAGCCATCGGTAATTCAGTCGCTGGCTCACAAACCAGTGGTACACCATCCGCTTTAACAATGTAAGTTTGTGGATCTAATTCGATATGAGGAACATAGTTATTGTGGATCATCGAAGCTTTTGTGATATGACGACAGCCCTCCACACGACCAATTAAGCTTTTTAAGCCTAATTTTTCTGGCACTCCCGCCTCAATACCCGCTTTTGACATAAAGATCATCGACGTTTGATATTTGGCTTTTCCTAAACAGGCATACATTGGACGATAATGAACCGGTTGCGGTGTTGGAATAGCCGCATTAATATCCCCCATTGGCGCATAAGCGACCATACCACCTTTTATGATAAGTGCCGGTTTGACGCCAAAGAAAGCAGGATCCCATAGCACGATATCCGCAAGTTTACCTTTTTCTATTGATCCCACCGTATGAGCAATGCCATGTGCCAGTGCGGGATTAATCGTGTATTTAGCGATATAACGTTTAATACGATTATTATCATTATCTGCGCTATCACCCGCTAATGTGCCTCGTTGCAATTTCATTTTATGTGCACACTGCCAAGTGCGTAAGATAACTTCTCCGACTCGTCCCATGGCTTGTGAGTCTGACGACATCACCGAAATTGCCCCCATATCATGTAAGATATCTTCTGCAGCAATGGTTTCGCGACGAATACGAGATTCAGCAAATGCCACATCTTCAGGAATAGAGGGATCGAGATGATGACAGACCATCAACATATCAAGATGCTCGTCCACGGTATTAATGGTATAAGGCATCGTTGGGTTGGTTGATGCAGGTAAAATATTGGGCTCTCCTACCGACTTGATCACATCAGGGGCATGACCGCCACCTGCACCTTCGGTATGGAATACATGGATCACTCGACCGGCAATGGCTTTTACTGTCTCTTCATAAAAACCACCTTCATTTAAGGTGTCAGAGTGAATAGCCACCTGTACATCCATTTCATCGGCGACATTAAGGCAATTGTGAATTGCCATTGGCGTTGCCCCCCAGTCTTCATGTATTTTAAGACCTATAGCACCCGCTGTTATTTGTTCGCGGATTGCTTCGGGCTGACTGACACAACCTTTACCAAATAAACCCACATTAATAGGTAATTCATCCACCGCCTCTAACATGCGGTACATATTCCAAATACCGGGGGTAACTGTGGTTGCATTAGTACCCGCCACAGGGCCTGTTCCTCCACCAATAAAGGTGGTTACGCCAGAAACGAGACCTTCTTGGGCTTGTTGTGGACAAATAAAGTGGATATGGGTATCAATACCACCAGCAGTGACAATTTTACCTTCTCCCGCAACAACTTCTGTTCCGGGGCCAATGACAATATCCACATTGGGCTGAACATCTGGATTACCTGCCTTGCCAATACCGACAATACGGCCATCTTTAATGCCAATATCTGCTTTTACAATGCCCCAATAATCTAAAATAATGGCATTGGTGATCAGAACATCGACACACTCAGCACTAACAACTTGGCTTTGCCCCATACCATCACGAATAACTTTACCACCACCAAATTTGACCTCTTCGCCATAAGTGGTGAAATCTTTTTCAATTTCAAGAAACAGCTCGGTATCTGCTAATCGCAAACGATCGCCTGTTGTTGGGCCAAACATATCCGCATAAGCTTGACGTGAGATAGTTTTCATTTTTTCTCACTCTCCAATTTACCCATCACTTTGCCATGAAAACCATAAATTTCACGTTTTCCTGCAAAAGCCACTAACTCAACAGTGCGGCTTTGACCGGGCTCGAAGCGCACAGCCATACCAGCAGGAATATTTAAACGAAAACCTAATGTCTCTTCTCGTGCAAACCTGAGTGCCTCATTCACTTCATAAAAGTGGTAATGAGAGCCGACTTGTACAGGTCTATCGCCATGATTAGCCACCTGTATGGTTTTTGTCTCGCGACCAGCATTCAGTTCAATATCGCCTAATGCTGCATTAACTCTAATTTCACCGGGGATCATGTTATTACCTACACAATAGGTGAGTGAATTGAAACCAATTTGGTGCCATCGGGGAAAGTGCACTCTACTTGAACATCTTTTATCATCTCTGGCACCCCTTCCATTACTTGCTCTGCGGTTAAAACAGTACGTCCTTCACTCATTAATTGAGCAACTGTTTTCCCCTCTCGTGCGCCTTCCATAATGGCGCAACTAATCAAGGCGACAGCTTCAGGGTAATTAAGTTTTAATCCCTTAGCTAAACGTCTTTCTGCAACAAGGCCTGCAGTAAAAAGCAGTAATTTATCTTTTTCTCTTGGTGTTAATTCCATTTCTGCTCCTAAAATAAACGATTATGTCGCCCAGATCCGCGGTGGCTCAGGGCAATAACCTAGCCAGTGCTGTCTGACGATTTGCCATACTTGCGCAAAACACGCCATCATCGGCTCGGTTTGCGTCCCTAATACACGTAAAACTAAAATGCCATCAACATCCGTTAAACCATATTCAACTAGGGGATTTACCTTCTCTAAATGGTGTTGAATAATCTCTTTTAATGCATCGGTTGCAGGATAAATATAAAGCGAGCCAAACATAGGAAATTCACGCATTGCGGCAGCTTGTTTTTGTAAGCCTTCAACCCGCATTGACTCTGTTAAAATTAATCTCTCATCAACATAAAAATTTAAGCGCCCTTTTACCTTGCCAGTTTCAAACCACTCATTTAAAACTGGGCGTCCAAAACACTGCATTTCCCAGCCGATAAATTTCGCTGATGAGGCTAAATGAATATGTGTGGTTAAACACACTTGAGCATCAGGAAAAAAGATATTCTCTTGGGGTAACCACTCTAAAAAGCCCTCTTGTGCAACCGTCAATGTCTGCGTTTGCGATGCAGTGCCTCCTGCACTACGATAAAATTTTGTCGCCCCCGGCGTTGTTAATAGGGCATGTGCGTAAGGTTGCACATTAATATTAATGGATAACGTATCACCGCCGACCACCCCACCAGGAGGATGCAACAAATAGGTATGTGCAACACCTTGCTCTGGATAAAAAGGTCGCTGAACCATTAAGGGGCCGAGATGACGTTTTTCAGTAAGACATGTCTTTCCTCGCTTTAACTCATATCGTAAAGCGATGTCAGCAAGCCAACCCTTCTCAGAAAAGTCAGGCATACCCACTCCTGCCAACTTGGCAAAATTGATCAAATAAATCAGGAAATAGACGAATATATACCGCACTACCCATCAGATTATGTCATTCAATATCACCGAGAAAATAATGAAATGAATGTTGGGTAGGGTGTGAATAAAGATAAATTGCATTTTCCTCAAACAGGATAAAGCGCTCCATCAATGCCGCGCGATTTTACACCGAGTTTCAAAAAATGCGTTTTAAATAAACAGCAATTTGTTTAGAAAAAATAACAATGGTAAAAATAAAAGTAAAAAATGAACAGATAACGATATTGTTATTGCTCAGCAACAAGATTATATTCTGAGCCACTCTTATACTATTCGGTATAACGACGCGGTTTCGCAATAGGAATATTGTGATAATAAAACCCATGCTTACTGCTTATAAGTTCACAAATTAAGTGGTTAACTTTAAGCTTTGTTTATTTTAACCCATGTTCATTTTGAACTTGCCTGTGGTATATCTAAGACAATGGAATACAAACACATACTTTCTTCTAACCAAATATCCTTAAAAACGTTTTACATCGAAAACCCGATGATCGCGATGGTATATGGTGCAAAAGGTGAGATTTGTATTAATGGGCAAACTATCACAGTCACCACTAATCTCACGTTGATTATTCCTAAATATAGTCAAGTTTCTTGTGATGTGACAAATTTTTTCCCGACTAAACCGATTGAATTACATACCTTAGTACTGTCTGAAACTGAATTACAATCTGTGTTCTCTTTACTTAAACCATTAATAAAATCAGGGGCGCCGATTACTCGTCATCTTCCTGATTATCATCTATCAACACCTGAGGTGGTTAAAACTAATTTTACGTTACTTCAGCAATGTCTACCGCTTGAACATGGCACCCCCTCTCAAGAGACCCTGTTTATGCAACAGAGCCTCTTTTTTATTTTGCTGGCGGTTTATCACGAAGGGGTCGATATTCTTAATATTTTTCGTTTTAATTATGATGAGCCAAAAAATCAGGCGATTACTCATCTAATAACACAAGATCCGCAACGTAAATGGCATTTAGAGGATGTAGCAAAAACGCTCTATACTACGCCATCAACATTACGTCGTCATTTAAGTAAAGAGGGCGTTTCGTTTTGTCAATTACTGTTGGATGTCAGAATGGGGATCGCATTAAATTACCTCACCTTTTCTAACTATTCTGTGTTTCAAATTAGTCATCGCTGTGGTTTTGGTAGTAATGCTTATTTTTGTGACGCATTTAAACGTAAATATGGTATGACACCATCGCAATTTCGCACCCAATCTCGCCAAGCAAACGATCCGAATGCAATAGCAACAATGGCGTCACAAAATGACGAGTCAATAAAAAAAGTATTTTAACGGTTATAACAACGCATTTTTGCTTAAAAACGAAGTTCCTCCCATTAATCGCATTTGATTTAAGATCCACTGCTGTCGTTTTAGCAAATACGCGGAAGGCTTATTAACATGAAGAATATGTGGATTAGGTAAAACAGCGGCTAATAAAGCCGCCTCATGGGCGGTGAGTTGTTTAGCAGGCTTGCGAAAATAGTGCTGAGAAGCCTGCTCAACCCCAAAAATACCGTCGCCAAACTCTACGATATTCAGATAAACGGTTAAAATACGTTTTTTAGACCAAATCAGCTCCACCACTGGCGTCATTCCGGCTTCAAGTCCTTTTCTTATCCAACTACGCCCATCCCACAAAAATAAGTTTTTGACCGTTTGTTGTGAAATAGTAGAGGCACCTCGTATCGTTTTTGAGCTTTGCAGGCTATTTTGGAAAACTTTTTCAATCGCATCGAAATCAAATCCCCAATGTTTTGGAAAATTTTGATCTTCAGAGGCTATTACCGCTAAATAGATCTGTGGGGATATCTCATTTTCACTAACCCATGTAGAATAGGATACATAAGAAAAATCAAACTTACTCCACGAAGAAATTTGTCTTTGTAGCATTACAGCAGAAAAAGGCACCGGTAAAAAAGAAAACAGGACAACTATCCCTAACCATAAAGCAATTAGAATAATTAATAGTTTCTTTAACTTTCTCACTAGTACCATCTGCTGTATTCACTCTATTGTTATGCCATTTCTAGTACTTTTTTAACCAGCTTCTCAATTCCCACCTGAGCTTGTGCTATCGACTCTGCCAGCATATATGCGGGGGTGGTCACAACCCGATACTCATCATCAACCACTATTTCGTCGACAGGACAATTAATATGTATCCCTCCCATTTCGGTGATCATTTCTACCGTTTTTGCATCATTACCAATGGTTAATTTTACTGGGGCATTTAACATCTTTGGTAACATAACGGGGGCGATACACATTAAACCTAATGGTTTTTTCTGTTGATGCATCTTTTGAACAAAAGTTAAGAGCTGTTGGTTAATTTCACACTGAACACCTTTCGTGGCGAAATTACATAAGTTCTTTGCTGCACCAAAACCTCCGGGGATAATTACCGCATCAAAGTTTTCAGCCTTAGCATCTGATAAAGGCGATATTTTCCCACGAGAAATACGTGAAGCCTCCTCCATCATATTCCTTTTTTCTGCTTTTTCTTCTCCAGTAATATGATTAATTACAGTAGGTTGAAAATCATTAGGTGAAAAATAATGAACCTCAGCTTTATTTTGGCTTAAAGCAAGCATTGTGAGCACTGATTCGTGAATTTCACTGCCATCAAAGACACCACAACCACTTAAAATTACCGCAATTGATTTCATATCTTTCTCCATTTGTAGTAGATTACTAGTTACCCATTTATAGGTGTAAACACCAATCGCCATCACATATTTAAATGTTTCTTGTAACAAAAAAACTTATATTTGCTATTTTGTTGCTTGTATGATGTATGGAATAGCTTCATCCTATTCGCCTATGTAATGATAATCAAAAAAGCGAGTAGAAAAGTTTCCCTGGTGTTGGCGCAGTATTCGCGCACCCCAACCTTCGGTTGGGGTTATTTTTTTCTAGCGTCTGCCAACCAGTTTCTTAAACTTTCTACATCCTTTCTCCAATCTCTTTCTAACTCATCTACCCATTCCTGAACATTATCCCACCATGCAGGTAATTCTGGAGATTGGATCTGTTTTGCCAGTTGCTGTAAATGTTTTAAACCTATAGAGCCTGCCGCGCCTTTGATTTTATGTCCTTCCTCAGTGATGCCCTTTTGATCTCGTGCCGTCAGATTAGATTCAAGGACAGACAGGTAACTTGGCATCATCTTTTCAAAAACATCTAAACCATCCGTGATTAATTGAGGTCCGACAAGTTCGATGTATTGATTCAGCATGTCGATATCGAGTAACTCTTCATTTTTACTCAACAATTGAGGTGACTCACTCGATGTCACGGAAACCGCTTCATCTCCCCAGAATTTATTAATAATGGCTGTCAACGCATCCACAGAAAGCGGTTTACTGAGCACATCATTCATTCCAGCGTCTAAATACTCTTTTTTGTCTTTTAAGACATTGGCGGTTAAGGCAATCAATGGCGGCAATTCACTGCTATCAAACTCTTGACGTAATTTTCTTGAAATATCAAATCCGGTCATATCAGGTAATTGAATGTCTAACAATACTAAGTCATATTCACCCGGCTTAAACATTTGCAAAGCCTCTTGCCCAGTCATCGCCACATCTACCGTGTTGCCTAATTTTTCTAATACTGAACATGCTACGATAACATTTAGCTCAATATCCTCAACCAGTAAGATATTAAGGGCAGGAAGCAATAATTCATCATCCTCTTCAAAATCACTTTGCTCTTTAATCGCAGGAGCGACAATGGAAAGCGTAAAGATAGAACCATGTCCTAACTCACTCTCCACATGAATATCGCCTCCCATATGCTGTGCTAAGCGTTTTGAGACAGCAAGACCAATACCTGTTCCCGTTGCAGAACGTCCACCTTGACTATCGTTGACCTGATAGTACATGGCAAAGATTTTCTCAAGTTCACCTTGAGGGATACCAATACCACTATCTTTCACCTCAAAGAACAACTTATCAGGCGCTTCTTGCCAAATACGTACTTTAATTTCCCCTTCTTGGGTAAATTTCACCGCATTACCAATTAAGTTCCATAAGATTTGACGCAAACGAGTCCCATCGGTGGTAATTTTATGCGGTAACGTTTCTTGCGCTTCTAAGGTGAATTTTAACCCTTTAGGTTGGACTAATAATCCCGATAGGTTTTCTAAATCAGAGATAAATTCAGTAAAGTCGATAGGTTGATTATCAAGCTGGATCTTTCTGCGCTCAATTTTATCCATTTCAATCACATCATTAAAAATATTACCTAACGTTATGGCACTGACATGGATAGTTTTTAAGTAGTTGAGCTGTTCTGGTGATAATTCGGTATCCAATAAAATACGACTTAACCCCACAATCCCATTAAGCGGCGTACGTAGCTCATGGCTGATTGTAGAAATAAAGGTGGTCTTATCACGGCTAGCATTTTCTAACGCGTCTTGATAGCGCTTACGCTCTGTAATGTCACGTCCAAAGCCCATTAAGCCGTGACGCTTACCAATTCGGTCATAAAAGGGCACTTTGCGTAACTCAAAACACGCTTTACGCCCATCCGGATACACCAACCACTGCTCATAAGTGAGTGACACATTATGGCGAAAGACTTTCTCATCGGTTTCCATCACTTTGACGGCGATATCTTCGTCATACACATCCAGAGGTGTTAAGCCAATTAATTGCTTTTCACTTTTACCGGTCAATAGCTCTGTAGCACGGTTACAACCAGAAAATTCATTATCTTCGTTGCGATAGTAGACCAGATCTGGCGAGGCATCTAAGAAGGAGCGTAACAAGGAAGATTGTTGCTCTAGTTCAATTTGCGTCAATTCACGACGCTTCATTTCACTTTTGAGTTTTTCCAATAGTTCAAGATGGGCTTTTTCTACTTTTTCACGCTCTTGGATCTCTAAATTTAATTGCTCAATATTCTCTTTTAATTGTGAATTCAGCTCTAAGTCTCGCTGTCGCATTACGCCTAATTTATCGACCATCCGCGATAAACGACGTCGTGATTCTTCAAGTTGCTCTACCACCACGGAAAGAAAATAGACAGCCCAAGGGGTAATAATCAAACCAAAGAAGATAGAGCGTACCAGATCGATACTAGTGACATCACCTGCAAGTAGGAATGTCACGGCCATCTGTACGACCATCGCTAATACAACCAATGCGGATGCTAACAGTAATGAGAAGCGGATTAACCCTAGCCTCATCATTAAATCTACATAATATTGGGCAAGCCCTTTGAGCAATTTCATTGAAAACTCCAATAGATTGAATCTAGAGAATGATACCTTAAAAATACATTGACGAAGTGGTGAACATTCAGAAAATTGTAGCCAAAACACGATTTTTCACCTTGTATCTTGCCTTTGCATTATTTTGTATCAGTGATCCTCCTTTTTCCCGAGGGTATTTATAAAAACAATTTATAGAGGTATTACATAAATAATAGTTATATTCTTTACCAAAGAGAGAAATTAAAAAATGCAATTTGTCTTTTTTTAGATAAAAAGTATAAAAACAATAAAATACTAAAATAGATTAATAATTAAGATAAATTCACTGGCATTATCTAACATCAAAGAATGCAATAAAGCAGAACCCCGTAAAAAAAGTGAGATAGCTCACACTCACCATCCCATAACCAATGAAATAATCTTCAAATAATATTTTTATTTATCAAATAATTAAAGAAAAAAAACACGCATCACGCTGGCTATAGTCAAATATCCTTGCTGATTGACCTGTTTTTTATTTATCGATAATTTGACTAGTAGCTTAGCAAAATAAAAAACCGAGATAGCAAAGCTAAAGACACCATCACCCGATGAGCACCCATAAATTTACCTACACCCTTGAGACAAAATCGTTCCTTTTGCGCTCGTTCTTGAGGTGCCCATAAACTGAGTAGGAAGCAAACTATGCTCTATCAAAAAACAGCGGAAAAAGAGAATTGTGGTTTTGGGTTAATAGCCCATATTGAGGGGAAAGCCAGCCATAAAATTGTCAGAAATGCGATCCATGGCCTTGCCCGTATGCAACATCGTGGCGCGATCCTTTCTGATGGAAAAACCGGCGATGGTTGTGGGTTATTATTACAAAAACCAACGCGCTTTTTTCAGTTAATTGCCGAAGAAAATGGCTGGCATTTAGCGAACAATTACGCAGTAGGCATGCTGTTTCTAAGCCAAGATAATGCTATCGCTGCACAGTGCCGTCAAATTGTTGAAGAAGAATTGCAACGAGAAACACTCTCTATCGTTGGCTGGCGTAAAGTACCAACTAACACAGATATTTTAGGCAGTATCGCCCTCTCTTCTTTACCGTCAATAGAACAAATTTTTGTCAATGCACCTGCCGGATGGCGTATTAATGATATTGAGCGCCGCTTATTTGTCGCTCGTCGCCGAATTGAAAAACGTATTACCGATAATGATTTTTATATTTGTAGCCTCTCTAATTTAGTGACTGTCTATAAAGGGCTGTGCATGGCAATTGATTTGCCTCGCTTTTTTACTGACTTAGCGGATTTACGGATGGAATCGTCCATCTGTCTTTTTCATCAACGTTTTTCCACCAATACCACCCCAAAATGGCCGCTTGCGCAGCCCTTTCGCTATCTTGCCCATAATGGTGAAATCAATACCATTACCGGAAATCGTCAATGGGCAAGAGCAAGAGCCTATAAATTTCATACGCCGCTGATCCCCGATTTACAAACTGCAGCGCCTTTTGTAAATGAGAGTGGCTCAGACTCAAGCTCACTGGATAATATGCTCGAACTCTTTCTTAATGGGGGGATGGATATTGTCCGCGCTATGCGCCTATTAGTGCCACCCGCATGGCAAAATAATCCACAAATGGATGATGATCTACGTGCTTTTTTTGATTTTAACTCTATGCATATGGAGCCTTGGGATGGACCTGCGGGGATCGTGTTATCTGACGGTCGCTATGCAGCCTGTACACTCGATAGAAATGGCCTGCGTCCAGCTCGCTATGTTATCACGACCGATAATATTATTACCTGTGCTTCTGAAATTGGCATTTGGGATTATCAACCTGATGAAGTTCTAGAAAAAGGGCGTGTCGGCCCTGGCGAACTAATGGTAATAGATACTTATCAAGGTCGCATTTTACATTCTGCTGAAACTGACGAAGATTTAAAAAGGCGACACCCGTATAAACTTTGGTTGGAGCGTAACGTTAAACGTCTGATCCCTTTTGAGCAATTGCCTGAGCCACAAGCGACAGGAGAGCGCGCTTTTGATGATAGCTTACTGGCGACATACCAAAAACAGTTCGCTTATAGCCAAGAAGAGCTGGAAACGATTTTGCATGTACTGGCTGAAAATGGGCAGGAAGCCACCGGCTCGATGGGAGATGACACGCCTTTTGCCGTGCTTTCTCAGCGTCCATGCTTAATTTATGACTATTTTAGACAAAAATTTGCGCAAGTGACCAATCCGCCGATTGATCCATTAAGAGAAGCGCATGTGATGTCTTTAGCAACCTGTATTGGTCGCGAAATGAATGTCTTTAGTGAAGCGGAAGGACAAGCCCATCGCCTCAGTTTTAAATCACCCATTTTGCTTTATAGTGATTTTCAACAATTACTCAATCAAGAAAGCCCTTATTATTCATCCATCACGCTAGATATCACCTATCAACCGACTGAAAATAATTTAGAAACCGCACTACACATCTTATGTGAAACGGCGCAACAAGCGGTTAATCGTGGTGCAGTATTACTGGTTTTATCCGACAGAAATATCACTCAAGCGCGATTACCTATTCCTGCGCCTATGGCGGTAGGGGCGGTACAAAAAGCCTTGGTAGATAATAATTTACGCTGTGATGCCAATATTATTGTTGAAACTGCAAGCGCCCGTGATCCCCACCACTTCGCTGTACTATTAGGTTTTGGCGCAACCGCTATTTACCCTTACTTGGCTTATGAATCCTTAGCGCAACGAGTCGATAAAAAAATATTGTCGGGTACTTATGCGCAAGTCATGCTCAATTATCGCAATGGGATCAACAAAGGTCTGTATAAGATAATGTCCAAAATGGGGATCTCCACCGTTGCTTCTTACCGTTGCTCACAGCTATTTGAAGCCGTAGGGTTGCATGATAATGTCGTTAAACGTTGCTTCGATGGGGTTGATAATCGTATTAACGGTGCAGATTTTAGCGATTTTGAACAAGACTTATTTAATCTATCCAAACGTGCTTGGCTAACTCGCTATCCTCTAGACGCTGGTGGGTTATTAAAATATACCCATCAAGGAGAATATCACGCCTATAATCCTGATGTGGTTCAAGCGTTGCAGAAAGCGGTAAATAGTGGTGACTATGCTGATTACCAACATTATTCCCAATTAGTGCAACAACGCCCTATTACCACCTTACGTGATCTATTAGCTCTCAATGACACAACCCCTATTGCAATTGAAGATGTCGAAGCAGAAAGTGAACTGTTTAAACGCTTTGATACTGCGGCGATGTCAATTGGTGCATTAAGTAAAGAAGCCCATGAAGCCCTTGCGCAAGCAATGAATACTTTAGGCGGATTTTCAAACTCTGGAGAAGGTGGTGAAGATCCGGCGCGCTACAACACCAACAAAGTTTCACGTATCAAACAGATAGCTTCAGGTCGTTTCGGTGTCACGCCGTCTTATCTAATGAGTGCGGATGTATTACAAATCAAAGTGGCACAAGGGGCAAAACCCGGTGAAGGTGGCCAGTTACCCGGTGATAAAGTCACACCCTATATTGCGCAACTGCGTTATGCCGTACCGGGCGTCACACTGATTTCCCCGCCTCCCCATCATGATATCTACTCTATTGAAGATTTAGCACAACTGATTTTCGATTTAAAACAGATTAATCCCCGTGCGCTTATTTCTGTCAAACTGGTCTCTGAGCCGGGCGTTGGTACAATCGCCACCGGAGTCGCTAAAGCTTATGCAGACTTAATTACTATTGCAGGTTATGACGGCGGTACTGGTGCCAGCCCATTAACGTCAGTTAAATATGCAGGTAGCCCTTGGGAACTAGGGCTAGTAGAAGCGCAACAAGCATTAGTTGCCAACAATCTGCGTCATAAAGTGCGCTTACAAGTTGATGGTGGATTAAAAACGGGGGTTGATATTATCAAAGCGGCCATTTTAGGAGCTGAAAGTTTTGGTTTCGGTACCGGGCCAATGGTGGCGTTAGGCTGTAAATATCTGCGAATTTGCCATTTAAATAATTGCGCTATGGGGGTTGCGACCCAAGATGAAACCCTACGCCGCCAACATTTTCATGGTTTACCTGAGCGCGTTATCAACTATTTCCGCTTTATTGCCCAAGAAACCCGTGAACTTATGGCACAACTTGGCGTAAGGAAAATAACCGATTTAATCGGCAGAACGGATTTGCTTTCTTGCTTAGAGGGGATAACCAGTAAGCAGCAAAAATTATCACTCACAGGATTATTAGAAACCGCGACCTCTCCTACAGGTAAAGCGCTCTATTGTCAGGAGCACAATGATACTTATGATAAAGGAGAATTAAATCAACGTATTGTTGCGCAAACCATCACGGGCGTCGAACAAAAGATAAGCCAAACCCACTATTTCGCCATTCGTAACACAGACCGTTCAGTGGGAGCCACGTTATCCGGGATCATTGCCAAAACCTATGGTGAAAGTGGTTTATCTGCTACACCAATAAAACTTCACTTTACGGGTACTGCTGGTCAAAGTTTTGGCGTCTGGAATGCGCAAGGGGTGGAATTAACCTTAGTGGGTGATGCCAATGATTATGTCGGGAAAGGCATGGCGGGTGGACGCATTGTTATTTCACCGCCAGTCGGTTCTGCCTTTAAAGCCCATCAGACCACGATTATGGGAAATACCTGTTTATATGGCGCAACAGGTGGAAAACTGTATGCATCTGGATTAGCGGGTGAACGTTTTGCAGTCAGAAACTCTGGCGCCATTGCGGTTATTGAAGGGGTTGGGGATAATGGCTGCGAATATATGACCGGCGGTATTGTCTGTATTCTTGGTAAAACAGGGATTAACTTTGGTGCAGGGATGACGGGGGGCTTTGCCTATCTGTTAGATGAAGATACCACACTATCACAACGGATCAATAACGCCTCTATTGAGCTTCTTCCCGTGGCTAATTATGCGATTTTGGCAGAGCATCTTCGCGGTATGATCGCAGAGCATGTACGGCTAACTGGCTCCCAACAAGGAGAAAGACTACTTTCTCAATGGGAATATTGGTCACAACACTTTAAATTAGTCAAACCTAAATCGAGTGATGTTCATGCCTTATTAGGTCATCCTCGCCGTTCAGTCGCTGAATTACGCGTTCAGGCACAATAGGAGAAAAATGATGGGTCAGAATGTGTATCAATTTATCGACTTAAATCGCGTTGAACCGACTAAAAAGCCGTTAGCTGTGCGTAAAATTGAGTTTGTCGAAATTTATGAGGCATTTTCTGCTGAGCAAGCCTCTGCACAAGCCGATCGCTGTTTAGACTGTGGTAATCCTTATTGTGAATGGAAATGCCCGGTGCATAACTATATCCCTAATTGGCTAAAATTAGCCAATGAAGGACGAATAATAGAAGCAGCAGAGCTTTCTCATCAAACCAATAGCTTACCGGAAATCTGTGGTCGTGTTTGTCCACAAGACCGATTATGCGAAGGCGCTTGTACGTTAAATGATGAATTTGGTGCGGTCACTATTGGTAATATAGAACGCTATATCAATGATACCGCCTTTGCGCTGGGCTGGCGCCCTTCCCTGTCTCAAGTCACCATGACAGATAAAAAAGTCGCCATTATTGGTGCAGGCCCTGCGGGATTGGCTTGTGCTGATGTGCTGATCCGCCAAGGAGTAAAACCCGTAGTCTATGATAAACACCCTGAAATCGGTGGATTACTCACTTTCGGTATTCCCTCTTTTAAACTTGAAAAATCGCTGATGGTAAGACGACGCGAGTTATTTAGCGAAATGGGAATAACCTTTTGTCTTAATACAGAAATAGGCAAAGATATCTCACTAAAAACACTGACGGAGCAATATGATGCTGTTTTCCTTGGCTTGGGTACTTATCAAAGTTTGAGTGGTCATTTTGCCCATGAGAACGCAATGGGGGTTTATAATGCCTTACCTTATTTAATTGGTAATACTCGCCATTTAATGGGTTATGCAGAAGATCCCCAATCACCTTATATCGACCTCAATAAAAAACACGTGATGGTGTTAGGGGGTGGGGATACGGCGATGGATTGTGTACGAACCGCTATTCGCCAAGGTGCCACTAAAGTAACTTGTGTTTATCGTCGCGATGAAAATAATATGCCCGGCTCTAAACGTGAAGTAAAAAATGCCAAAGAAGAAGGTGGCGAATTTTTATTTAATCGCCAACCCCTTGATATTGAAGTAGATGCTAATAATAACGTCATCGGTGTTCGTGTAATAAAAACACAAACCAACGGGGAATTAAAATATATAGAAGGCAGCGAACATATATTATCCGCAGATGCGGTTATTCTTGCATTTGGTTTTAAACCTGCACACTATCCGTGGTTAGATGAAAATAATATTCAATACGCATCATCGGGTAGAATTATTATTAATGATGATCCACTATTACCTTTGCAAACGACCAATCCTAAGGTGTTTGCTGGAGGTGATATTGTAAGAGGCTCCGATCTGGTGGTCACCGCGATAGCACAAGGAAGAGAAGCAGCGGAAGGGATCTTGCGTTATTTATCTTGTTAAAGATAGCAATATTCAATATTACTTATCTTTAATACTAAAATAGTAACAATACAATTTTATTTATAAATTACCCTGTTTTATTAAAATGGGGTAATTTATTTTTAACTATTATAAATATTAATCCCCCCTCCTAAAAACAACTATTTTAATAATTATTCTCATTATTGTTTAATAATAATTTCCTCCAACACCTTTCTACAAAAAATAGTTGTTTTATTTTGTATAAAAATAACATCTATGCTCTATAGTTAATTTAATTTATTTTCCTAATTTTTACTTTATCTGTTTTTATTTAACTTTTACGCTAATTTTTGTCCATCATTATTTGACTGCAATTGTTAATAACATCACAGTCTAAAAAAATAGATTTTATTTCAGTGCGCAAACTTGATAACAATCAAATATTGTCAGCCTAGCAACTTCATAATGGAATTACCTGATAACTTTACCGAAAAATATAACTTATTGATATTGGGTTATTTTATTCATTAAGCACATTGTCATAATTAACTAGGGGATCACCATGGTGATGCAACTTATAGCCGTAGCCGTTATTATCGTAACGGTCTATTTGCTAATAAAAAAATATGAAACCCGTATGGTATTGATCGGTGCCGGCTTATTGTTATGTATTTTAAGTCTGACACCGCTCGATGCTTTCACTGCATTTAGTGATCGCATGGTTTCATCATCATTAATTCAAGCTATCTGTTCAAGTATGGGTTTTGCCTACGTGATGAAATACACCAAGTGCGATATGCACTTAGTCCATGTTTTATCAAAAGTCCTGACTCGTCTTGGTTTCTTTCTTATTCCAGCAACAGTGATCGTCACTTATTTTATTAATATTGCGATCCCATCAGCAGCCGGATGTGCAGCGGCCGTTGGTGCAACGCTTATTCCGTTATTAATCGCGGCACGTATTCACCCCGCAATCGCAGGTGGTGCGGTGTTATGTGGTACTATCGGTTCCATGTTAAGCCCTGGTATGTCACATAACGCTTTTGTAGCGAATATGGCCAATATGGAAGTCGTCGATTTAATCGCTCGCCATAGCCCATATAGTTTAATGGCAGGAGCAATAGCAGCAGTTTCACTCGCTGTTGTCGCTTTAGTGAAAAAAGAGTTTAAAGTCTCTTCTGTAGCCACAGATGTCGCCAACTCATCTTCTCAAGCAACACCAGAAGCAGTACGCCCTAATTATTTATATGCAACTGCGCCTTTTATCCCATTAATTCTATTAATACTGCCTTTCTTCGAAACATTTAGTACTTTTAAACTATCTGTGCCAGCAGCAATGTTAATTGGTGCCATTTATGCACTGATCATCACATTAACCAATCCGGCTCAAATTACTAAAGAGTTCTTTAAAGGGATGGGTAATGCTTATGGGGATGTGCTGGGGATCATTATCGCAGCAGCCGTATTTGCAGCCGGTCTAAAAGCATCAGGTCTGATTGATGCCTTTATCAACTTCTTAACTCACTCACCTGAATTTGCCCGTTGGGGTGGTACATTAGGGCCATTCTTAATGGGGATTATTACTGGCTCTGGTGATGCTGCAGCATTTGCTTTCAACGAAACCGTCACACCACACGCTGCACAATTTGGTTATGAAATTCCTGACATGGGTATGGCAGCAGCATTATCAGGCGCATTAGGTCGTACAATGTCACCATTAGCAGGGGCAGCCATTGTTTGTGCTGGTCTTGCCAATATCAACCCTATGGAAATCGCAAAACGTACTGCACCGGGTATGATTATCGGCGTCATCGCTGTTGCGTTATTCATGTTATAAGTGGAGAAATGATTATGTCAGTTTCACTAGAACAATTAATTAAATGGCGTCGCGAATTTCACCAATACCCTGAAATTGGCTGGTCTGAATTTTTAACTACTGCCAAAATCGTCAAAGTGCTACGTGGCTTAGGATTAGAAGTTAAAGTCGGCCCTGAAGTTATTAACCAAGACTTTGCTTTTGGACGCCGTCGTCAAGTGGTTGAAAAAGGATTGGCGGTAGCAAGAAAACACCATGTTGACGAAGCACTGCTTGATGAAATGCAAGAGCTTACGGGTTGTGTCGCTATTTTCGATAGTGGCAAACCAGGGCCTACTGTTGCACTACGTTTTGATATTGACTGTGTTGGGGTAACAGAAACAACAGAGACTCAACATCGTCCACAGGTAGAAAATTTCGCCTCTTGTCATCCAGGCGAAATGCATGCTTGTGGTCATGATGGTCATATTACTATTGGTTTAGGGGTTGCTCACTGGTTAGTCGACAATAAAGATAAAGTGAGCGGTAAAGTAAAAATTTTATTCCAACCCGCAGAAGAAGGCGTTCGTGGTGCAAGAGCAATGGCGGAAAGTGGCATTGCTGATGATGCAAATTACTTCTTAGGCTCACACTTAGGCTTTATCGCCAATAGTGGTGAAATCGTTCTTAACCCAACTCATTTTTTATGTACCACTAAATATGATTTCCGTTTTAAAGGTACTCCTTCTCATGCGGGGGCAGAGCCAGAGCTAGGTCGTAACGCATTAGCAGGCGCTTGCCATGCCGCAACACAAATGCTGGGGATCTCTCGCCATGGTAAGGGGATGTCTCGTATTAATATTGGGGTATTAAAAGCTGGTGAAGGTCGTAACGTCACTCCTGCAAATGCCGAAATGCAAATCGAAGTGCGTGGTGAGAATGAAGAGATCAATAGCTTTATGGCTGCCAATGCTGTACGTATGGCAGAAGGTGCCGCACATAGCTTCCAATTAGAAATGGAAAGCGAAGTGATGGGGGAAGCGGTTGATTTAACCAATGACCAAGAACTGATTGATGTGATGGCCAAAGTGGTGGGTAAACACCCAGAACTCACTGCGATCCCAACCCGTCCATTCGGCGGAAGTGAAGATGCAACGGTGTTAGCAAAACGAGTACAACGCTGTGGTGGTAAATCTCTTTACTTTATTGTTGGTGCCGATAGAACTGCCGGACATCACCAAGCAGGCTTTGATTTTGATGAACAACAACTGATGACTGCGGTAAATCTTTATACGGGTTGTTTAGAAGAATTACTGAAATAATCTCTTTTATTTAATTGACTGATTAAAACGCTCTATATCACTATAGGGCGTTTTTTTATGCTGTTTTATCGTACAAAAAAATTTAAATTAACCTATTGACCCTTACGTTACGTGAGGTTTTAACCTGCATGACATACAGGAGGTGAAGATATGCTATTTCAAGTAGGAGAGATCGCTAAAAAGACGGGATTAACGATCCGTACTCTCCATCATTATGAAGAGATAGGTTTATTGCAACCGACTGCAAGAACCGATGCAGGTTATCGACTCTATGATATGAAAAGCATAGAGCGATTAACGCAAATTCAAATGCTACGTCAAATTGGCGTCAAACTGAAAGACATCGGTCATATTCTTAATGGTCATAGTGCAGAGATAGCTTGTTTAATTGAAGAGCGCATTAGCCAATTAACCACGCAAATGCAACAAATTGCCAAATTGCGTTATCAGCTAGAGCATGTTCAACAACAAATACAAACAGGCACTCCATTTACGCAACATGACTGGTTTTCTTTATTGGAGATGATGTCTATGTACGATAAATATTTTACTTATTCTGAGTTAGCGCAGTTACCCCTCTATACTGCGCACACATTAAAAAGCCAAGCATGGCAACAGCGTATTTCAACTGTCAATAATTTGATTAAACAAGGTAAATCAGCCGATTCAAATGAAGCCATGCAAGTTTCAAGAGAGTGGATGATAGCTTTAGAGCAAGATACTGGGGGAAATCCCGACTTTTTTGTCCGTTTAAATAAAATGCATATTTCTGATGATAAGTTTGCGACGGCTACCGGTATTACTAAACAGATGATAGATTTTGTTGCTAAAGGCTTTAGCGAATATCAATTATCTGTTTTTAAACCTCATCTGACTCCAGAACAATTTGCCGTAGTACATCAGCACTATTTTGATGCTGGCAGTGTCTGGCCTGAGCTTATTTCTGGATTATATAATGCACTCACTTGCGGAGAAAAAGCAGATTCAGAGCAGGTGCAAAACCTCGCTAAGATGTGGCTAAATATGTTCAATCAATTTACACAGGGTGATAGTGATATTCAGGCCAAGATCCGTACCATTTATCAAACTGATCATGAAATCGCTAAAGGTACATGGATGACACCTGAGATTGGTCAATATTTATTTACGGCTATTAGTTTGCTAGTGCAAAAATAGCGTTAATTGAAAAATCAAATAGATATAAAAAAGCCCAGCATTTAACTGGGCTTTATGCAATGAAAATAAAAACGTTATTTATTTCACTACACGCAATGATGGGCGACCTGTTGGGCGAGGAGGCTCAGGATCATCATCTGGAGAAGATGGGTTTTCAGCCTGTGTCTCATCTTTCACTAAAGACAGTCCTTCAGTGGCCGAAGCTGAACTGCCGTCTTGCTGCTCATCATCCACCAATGATGGTGTATAACCTTCCTCATAGGCTGGCTCTGGCTCAAACATCATACCCGCACCATTTTCTCGCGCATATATTGCTATTACAGCCGCCATAGGTACGCGCACTTTACGAGGTACACCACCAAAGCTTGCACTAAATAGTACCTGATGCGGCATCAATTCAAGATGACTTACCGCAAAAGGAGAAATATTTAGTACGATTTGACCATCGTGCGCATATTCCATAGGGACTTGAACACCCACGACATTAACATCTACCACTAAGTGGGGGGTTAACTCGTTTTCAAGGATCCAATCATAATGCGCACGCAATAAATGCGGACGGCGCGGAGACATATCCTTAATCTCCATGCTCTATTATCCTCTTGAAGGTAAACGCATTTCGCGCTCTGCTTCGGTTAATGACGCAAGGAAAGAATCCCGCTCAAAAACACGTTGCATATAAATTTGTACATCTTTCGCACCTGCACCGCTTAAATCCACGCCTAATACAGGTAAACGCCATAAGAGAGGAGCTAGGTAGCAATCCACTAAGCTAAACTCTTCACTCATAAAATAAGGGTATTCTTTAAATACCGGAGATACCGCCAATAGCTCTTCGGCGAGTTGTTTACGTGCTGCATTAGCTTGTTGATCGTTACCCTTTTCAATAACATTCATTAAAGAGTACCAATCTTGTTCAATGCGATGCATCATTAAACGGCTACTACCACGAGCAACAGGATACACTGGCATCAAAGGAGGATGAGGGAAGCGTTCATCAAGATATTCCATAATAATACGTGAATCATATAAAGTCAGTTCACGATCGACCAAAGTCGGCACACTCTGGTACGGGTTAAGATCGATAAGATCTTGTGGAAGATTACCAGCTTCAACCTGTTCAATTTCAACACTGACACCTTTCTCCGCAAGGACAATTCTGACCTGATGGCTGAAAATATCAGTCGGACCGGAAAACAAAGTCATTACCGAACGTTTGTTGGCAGCGACAGCCATGAAAACCTCCAAGTTAATCAATTAAAGGAACAAACATGCTTATGCATCTTCCATTCCCCCATTCCTACAAGACAAACGCACTCATGCCGTTAACTTAAAAAGTTATAAATAACTTAACTTCATTGAGTACGACATTGAGTACCACCTGCATAATAGTCTTATCCTAAGATAATTGTATTTTACAGGTTCAAAAAACCGTTTGTCTTTGCGGCACATATCATAATCAAGCAATACCAAAACAATCACAATATCAATTTGTCATAATAGTTTTGGTATGACTGTCAAATTCTTTATGGACATTAACCACAGTAAAATGGCCATAGGCAGCATGCAGCATTAAGAAATCGTCGAAAGAAAGACACTAAAGCAGGCTATTCTATCAGATTTCATGTCACTTAGGGTGAACAATGCGAATAATTCAATTCATTCTGCTAATATACACAAAAACTAAGTTTATAATATCATAAAAAAAAGATATTAAGGATTAAACTCTAAAAAAACGTATTTTTGATCTGCTTTTAATCCATGCTTTTTTCGACCACAACACCACATTTTCAAAACAATTTTAAAAATAAAAAAACCCGCCTGTAAAGACGGGTTTTTCAACATCAAATTGATATCTAAAAGATAACAAATTAACGTTTTGAGAACTGTGGACGACGACGTGCTTTGCGCAGACCCACTTTTTTACGTTCAACAGAACGCGCATCACGGGTAACGAAACCAGCTTTACGCAGATCAGAACGTAGAGTCTCATCGTACTCCATCAGTGCACGAGTGATACCGTGACGAATCGCACCTGCTTGACCAGAGATACCACCACCTTTAACAGTGATATATAAATCCAGTTTACCAAGCATATCAACTAATTCCAGCGGTTGACGAACAACCATACGTGCTGTTTCGCGGCCGAAGTAAACTTCAAGGCTACGTTTGTTGATTACGATATTACCGCTACCTGGCTTAATGAAGACACGTGCGGAAGAACTTTTGCGGCGACCTGTGCCGTAGTATTGATTATCAGCCATTGCCTATTATCCCGATTAAATGTCCAGAACTTGCGGTTGTTGTGCCGCGTGGTTGTGCTCAGCGCCTGCGTAAACTTTCAGTTTACGGTACATAGCACGACCCAGAGGCCCTTTTGGCAGCATGCCTTTTACCGCGATTTCGATTACACGCTCAGGACTACGGGCGATCATCTCTTCGAAAGTCGCTTGCTTGATACCACCTACGTGACCAGTATGACGGTAGTAAACTTTGTCAGTACGTTTATGACCAGTTACCGCTACTTTCTCAGCGTTTAAAACGATGATGTAGTCACCAGTATCAACGTGCGGAGTGTATTCCGCTTTATGTTTACCGCGTAAACGGCGTGCGATTTCAGTTGCTAAACGACCTAAAGTTTTGCCGTCTGCATCAACAACATACCAGTCGCGTTTTACGGTTTCTGGTTTAGCTGTAAAAGTTTTCATTATTGAAAATTACCCAATGTTTAGTTACACGTTGGTGAACACTCGGTTCAAATGCTATTGAGGTTCACACGACTCTTGTGTCCAGCAAACCTACCCCTTCGAGTAGCACTGCTGACTCTAAAATGCGAGTTTTTTGGGAAATAAAAAACTTGCTGCAACGTGGGGTCGCAAGATTATAGAGAAGTCAGAAAAAAAAATCGAGTCATAATTGAAAAACAATTGGATTCTTTTTCAATATTTCAGCAAAAAATACCTTATGGCGCTATTTTTGTTAGCCTACTCGCCATCTCTGTCATCAACTATTACCACCTGAAGAGAAGCATTCTCCCTTGCCAAAGCGATTGTAATCACTTAATAAGTACCGTTTTGCCATTTTTATAACAATCAATAGCATCAAGCGTTACAATGAGCGCCATCCTACCATAATCAAAACAGAGTTTCTTTAACAATTAAGCGAGATGAGGCTGTGAAAGATACTCTTCACTTTGCATTTCTTGCAAACGCGATAAACAACGTTGGTATTCAAAACATAAAAATTGCCCTTGATAAATCTCGCTCATCTCAACATCAGCATTAATAATTAGTTTCACCTTACGCTCATAGAACTCATCAACCAATGCTAAGAAACGACGGGCAACATCTTCATTTCTACTCCCCATCTGCACCATTTCATAAAGCAACACAGTGTGATAGTGCTTTGATAATTCAATATAATCAAGTTGACTCCGCGCTTGTACACATAACGTATCAAAGTTAACCGCCAGTACACCATTAGCCACTTTTCTCATTACCATTGGACGATGATTAATGGTTAATGTGGGCGCGAATACAACTTCACTACTGCTGGCAAGCTGAGTAAAAATTTTATCCATCTGCTGGCGGTTATACTCTGTTAATGGAGATAAAAATAGATGGGCTTGAGTTAATGTTCTTAAGCGATAATCAATCCCCGCATCAACATTCAAAATTTCACAATGGCTTTTTATTTGTTCTATAGCAGGTAAAAAACGTGCGCGTTGTAGTCCATTGCGATAGAGATCATCAGGGGGAATATTAGATGTCGCCACTAAAGTAATACCTCTGGCAAATAACGCTTCAAGTAATGTTCCTAAAATCATCGCATCAGTAATATCTGAAACAAAGAACTCATCAAAACAGAGTACATCGGTTTGCGCTTTAAAGCCGTCAGCAATGATATCCAGTGGATTTTCTTGCCCTTGTAAGCCTTTTAATTCATCTTGCACCCGTAACATAAAGCGGTGAAAGTGCAGACGCAGTTTTCGTTCTGTGGGTAAGCTTTGATAGAACATATCCATCAACCAGGTTTTACCTCGCCCAACCCCTCCCCACATATAAACACCACGCTCAGGGACAATTGTGCTTTTTTTCGCACGAAACTTTCCTAACAACCGCTGAGTAATAGAACTTTTTTCTGGTGATGTCCGGTTTAATAATGCATGGTATAACTGTTGCAGATGGAGAACGGTTTGTCGCTGAACCTCATCAGGTTGATAATCCCCCTGCTGTAACGCGGTTTCATAAAGTGATAATGGCGTGCTAACGGTCATGGATGCTCTCTTATCCTTAAAATTTTGACATAAGTAAATACCTTGCGAATGCCTCTATTATAAGCAGTAAGAATTGTTTTAACATCGATGTAACACAGGAATTTTCATATTAAGCTTAAGGATATTATTCCACCCATGCCTTTTAGCGGTTATGATGTTATAAGAATCCATCGTCCTCACTATTAGATGAAAAGGAGTTGCCATGGTTTGGGTTTATGCACTGATTGGATTAGTTGTTGGTCTTATTATCGGCGCACTGGCAATGCGTTATGGTAATAAAACCATGCGCCAACAAGATGCTATAAAAGCAGAATTAGATACTAAAAAAGAAGAACTTGATACATATCGCAACGAGCTTGTCAGCCACTTTGCTCGAAGTGCTGAACTACTGGACAATATGGCGAAAGACTACCGCCAACTTTATCAACACATGGCAAAAAGCTCCAATGAGTTAATGCCAGACATGCCTGTTCAAGATAATCCATTTAATTATCGGTTAAGTGAATCAGAGGCAGCCAATGATCAATCCCCGATCAAAATGCCGCCACGGGATTATTCCGAAGGGGCATCTGGATTATTTAGACCTACCGATAAAAAAGATGATTAACACACAAACGCCACAACTATTGTGGCGTTTATTTTATATTATTTTGTAAAAAGTTAATGATTCAATGGGAAGGTTTAAAGATAGCTATTGTCTTGTAAATCCATGTAAAAGAAAGCCCTACTGATAGCTTACCAATGAACTTTCCTTTATTTCTATATGTCTTAGTAACATCGAGCTCATATTGAGCAATAAATATTTTTGATAACAATATCAAGATCAAGAGACTCATATTCATGTTGACTAAAAAAAGAAAATTACTACTTAGCGCATTAGCGATGAGTGTTGGTTTATCACTCTCTACTCTCCCGGCAACCAGTATGGCTGCCCTGCCTTCGGTAATGCCATCTGGAGAACAACTACCTAGCTTGGCTCCGATGCTAGAAAAAGTCTTGCCCGCTGTGGTCAGTGTGCATGTTTCTGGAACTCGAGTGCAAAGCCAGCAGGTTCCAGAAGAGTTTAAATTTTTCTTTGGTCCAAATTTTCCTTCACAACAACAAAGCATCCGCCCTTTTGAAGGCTTAGGTTCAGGGGTGATTATTGATGCTGAAAAAGGTTATGTATTAACCAATAATCACGTTGTTGATGGAGCCGATAAAATTCAACTCCAAATTAATGATGGCCGTGAATTTGACGCCAAATTAATTGGTAGCGATCCACAAACAGATATCGCCCTGCTACAAATTGAGAAACCCAATAACTTAACCGCCATTAAAATGACTGACTCGGATAAATTACGTGTTGGTGACTTTGCGGTTGCTGTGGGTAATCCATTTGGTTTAGGTCAAACCGCGACTTCCGGTATTATTTCAGCCTTAGGTCGTAGTGGTTTAAATCTGGAAGGGTTAGAAAACTTTATTCAAACTGATGCATCAATTAACCGTGGTAACTCTGGTGGTGCTTTAGTTAATCTCAATGGTGAACTTATCGGTATTAATACCGCAATTTTAGCACCAGGTGGTGGCAATATTGGTATTGGTTTCGCGATCCCAAGTAATATGGCGCGTGATCTCAGCCAACAACTGATTACACATGGTGAAGTGAAACGCGGTATTTTAGGTATTCGCGGTACTGAAATGAATGCTGATTTAGCGAAATCCTTTAAAATTGATGCCCAACGCGGTGCTTTTGTCAGTGAAGTATTGGCGGACTCTTCCGCAGCTAAAGCCGGTATCAAACCAGGTGATGTCCTTATTTCTATTGATGGTAAACGCATTAATAGCTTTGCTGAATTAAGAGCAAAAGTTGGTACAACACCACCAGGTAAAGAGATCCTGATTGGTTTGATCCGCCAAGGAAAACCAATGGATGTCAAAGTTACACTAGAGAAACAATCAGCAGATGCAACGCGAGCGGATAACTTCTCTCCCGCACTTCAAGGGGCAACGCTCAGTAACTATGTTAACAAACAAGTTAAAGCGGTTGCTGTAGATTCTGTGGAGAAAGGCTCAGCGGCAGCAGCATCGGGGTTACAAAAAGGCGACCTTATTATTGGTATCAACAATATGCCAATTGGCTCCTTAGGTGACTTACGTAAAACCATCGATGCTAAACCACCGGTTCTTGCATTAAACATTAAACGTGGCAACGAAGAAATTTATCTTCTGTTACGTAACAGCTCGCGTTAAACCCCACTTACTAGTATCTAATTTATTTGTTCCTTTCAGCCCTATTACTTCGGTAATAGGGTTTTTTTCTTGATTTCATATCACTAAAAAACGATTTTCTACGCTGACATATCCTTTCAAAAGCGAAACTGTGCTATTCTCATGACACTTACGACGCTATCCTCTTATTCAAACATAAATACAGGATTTTTATGTTAAGCAAGCTACTGCGATCTACCTTGATTGGTGTTTTAACAGCTGCCATTCTTTTGGTTGCGGTACCTTCTATTCGCCCTATCTTTATTGAACACCTGATTAATGGTGATTTTCTTAATGCCCCATTTAGCTATAACAAAGCCGTGCGCCGTGCGGCACCTGCGGTAGTTAATGTCTACAGCAGCACAATGGGAAGCTTTTCTCAAGAAGGGCGCGAACTTACCTCGCTAGGTGCGGGGGTGATTATGGATCCGCGGGGCTATATTCTTACCAATCAGCACGTTATTAATAATGCAGATCAAATTATTGTGGCTTTGCAAAATGGTGATCTCTATGAAGGGTTATTGATTGGCTCAGATCCCTTAACCGATCTTGCAGTATTAAAAGTTGATGCAGAAAAATTACCTACCATCCCCATCAATAGTAAGCGTATTTCTCATGTGGGTGACGTCGTTTTAGCCATTGGTAACCCATTTAATATTGGGCAAACGATCACACAAGGTATTATTAGTGCCACAGGACGTGTCGGCTTAAGCCCAACACGTTACCAAAACTTCCTTCAAACCGATGCGTCAATTAATGAAGGAAATTCAGGGGGGGCACTGATTAATACTGAAGGTGAGTTAGTGGGTATTAATACCATGACCTTTGATTCAGGCACCTACAATGGCTATCGCCCCAGTGCGGAAGGACTTGGCTTTGCTATTCCAACACAATTAGCCGTAAAAATTATGAATAAGCTTATCCGTGATGGGCGAGTTATTCGTGGTTTTATTGGTATTACCGCGAAAGAACTACCTAAAATTCGCTCTTCAAATACCGATATTAAACAGATCCAAGGATTACGTATCTTCCGCATTACGCCCAATAGTCCTGCTGATAAAGCGGGAATGAAAATTGGCGATATCATTTTAAGTATCGACCATGCTCCGGCTAAATCAGCTATGGAGATGATGGACTATATTGCAGAAACACGTCCTGGTACCGTTTTACCGGTAACCTTATTACGTGATGGTAATGAAATAAATGTTGATGTCACAATTTCAGAATATCAGCCAGAGTCATAGCCATAATAGCTAACTTTCGCGAGTTACCTTGTTATTCACGACATTATTGCTTATTTACCATGCGGCTATTTTCAATGGCATGCCAAATTTTTTCTGCTTTACGTCCAATAAAAATCAGTGAAATAGCCAAGATAAAAAAGAAAATTGCACTATGTAAGCTATTCCAGAAATATTCAAAAAAGCGGGTATAAAGATTGATACCAAGGAATGTTAGTCCAAAGCCTCTCAACATGCCATCATCGGTTTTTAAACTGATATAAATACAAATGACAGCAACAACAGCAAATAATAAAGCCCAAGGTAATAACTGCACACTTGAA
This sequence comes from Proteus sp. G2675, assembly GCF_963886535.1. Lineage (NCBI taxonomy): Bacteria > Pseudomonadati > Pseudomonadota > Gammaproteobacteria > Enterobacterales > Morganellaceae > Proteus > Proteus sp. G2675. Next base: position 55,240 of record NZ_CAWPCB010000014.1, on the reverse strand, counting down.
ATGTAATACCACGTATCCGGATCGTAATTACCAAAAATAGACATGATCCACAACGCAATAAAGAGATAAGACAGTCCCATTATCTTTGTCATAAAAAATAAGCGACGGCGCATTAAAATATTTTGCAAAAAATAGCATCCAGCTAATAATACAGAGCCAAATAACACAAAACGAATAGGATAATTCATGCCTAGCCAATAAGCGCCCCAACCGGACATATAACCCGTTTTAGCACCAAACCAATTGCCCAACATTAATAAGAAAAATAACCACACTAATGAAGAGCGACTGATAAAGCCAATCACAGCATAAATAATGCAACCCATTAAAAGAAGTGGCGCAATATTACCACTACCATCATCTAACAACTCACCGAGTTGCCAAAGAAAAACCGCCGTAAATAATATCCCTAAAAAGAGAATAAACTCAGTACTGTAATGCCATAGTATTTCTTTGCGTTGGCGTTTAAATCCCCAAAAATAAAACATACCAGCAATAAGTGCAGGAAATACCACACGCATAATCTCAGAAATACTAAATAATTCGATAAGATAATGAATTAACGCAGTATCACTAAAAAGGTTAACGGCAGCAATAATTAAGCAGGCAATAGCTATCCAAAAAGCATAGCGACTCAATCTTTTCCAATCAAAGGGAAGGCGTTGTAATGTACTTTCTAGTTGTTGATGCTGTTGTGCTGATAGCTCACCAGATTGTTGCCAATGATCAAGTGCTTGACGAATAACACGCTCTTGTTTCCTTGTGACCTGCATAGCGTTTTTTCCTTTTTTATTGGTAAGCGGTTAATAAAGAATGACCTAACACAGGCTGACTTTCTTTACTGTATCTTGCTATCAAAGAATTACCTTATGAATTATCTTATTCTGTTGCATTATTAAACAGAAGAAATACAAAAAAACCATAGCACCAATAAAGTGCTATGGTTTTTAATCACGATAACAGGGTAACTAAACTTAATTAGTCATTAGAATGTAGACGTTCGATTTTAGCCCCTAAACCCTGTAATTTGGCTTCAATATTTTCATAGCCACGGTCGATATGATAGATACGATCAACAATCGTCGTACCTTCCGCAATGCAACCGGCTAATACTAAGCTGGCAGAAGCACGTAAATCGGTAGCCATCACTTGAGCGCCTGAAAGCTTATCAACACCATGACAAAGTACAGTATTGCTTTCGATTTCAGCATGAGCCCCCATACGGATAAGTTCAGGAATATGCATAAAACGATTTTCAAAAATCGTTTCAGTGATCATTCCTGCTCCATCAGCCACAAGATTTAAAAGACTAAACTGAGCTTGCATATCGGTTGGAAAACCAGGATGTGGTGCCGTACGCAGAGTGACCGCTTTAGGACGTTTACCATGCATATCAAGGCTTATCCAGTCTTCGCCCGTTTCAATATCAGCACCCGCTTCACGTAATTTAGCTAATACCGCATCAAGCGTATCTGGTTTAGCATTGCGACAAACAACACGACCACGAGAAACCGCCGCCGCGACTAAGAATGTTCCTGTTTCAATACGGTCTGGTAAAATTTGATAGGTTCCACCACCAAGGCGTTCAACCCCTTCAATAGTAATGCTATCGGTGCCTGCACCACTGATTTTTGCGCCTAAGGTATTAAGAAAATTCGCGGTATCTTCAATTTCTGGCTCTCTCGCCGCGTTTTCAATAATGGTTTTACCTTCTGCTAAAACAGCGGCAGTCATAATGGTAATAGTGGCACCTACGCTCACTTTATCCATTACAATATGTGCCCCTTTTAAGCGACCATCAACACGCGCTTTCACATAACCTTCATCCAGCGTAATTTCCGCACCAAGCTGCTCTAAACCTGTAATATGCAGATCAACTGGGCGCGCACCAATCGCACAACCACCCGGCAAAGAAACCTGACCACGTCCGAAACGTGCAACTAATGGCCCTAATGCCCAAATAGAGGCACGCATCGTTTTAACTAATTCATAGGGAGCACAAAATTCGTTGATATGACGAGCATCAACAAAAACAGAGCCGTTGCGTTCGACTTTAGTACCTAAACGATTAAGTAACTTAATGGTGGTATCAATATCTTTTAGCTTAGGAACATTGGTTAATTCTACTGGCTCTTCGGCAAGGATAGCAGCGAACAGAATTGGTAGTGCAGCATTTTTTGCGCCTGAAATAGTGACCTCACCGGATAAGCAGGTAGGCCCTTGTACTCTAAATTTATCCATCTGTAGAACTCTCTTTTTTATTTTGCTGTACGCTGTATACCTACTGAATTAAAGCCCGCTGAGTTTACGATCCCTTTTCCACTCTTCAGGTGTGTAGGCTTTAATAGATAAAGCGTGAATACGATTATCTGCGATATATTCCATCAAAGGGGCATAAATGGTTTGTTGTTGTTTCACTCTGCTCATTCCTTCAAACATCGCGCCAACAACCACAACCTGAAAATGACTGCCATCACCATTAACAATGACTTCATCTAAAGATAGGGTATCCATTAATACTTGTTTGATTTCATTTGTATCCATAATTGCTCAATCTCAACGTTAAAATAATAATCAGTTGCCTATCCTAATAGAATCCGGCCTACTCTTAAACCATGAAAAACCCCCTTAATGATAAAAGTATCAATAAGGGGGATTTTTTTATTGCTTTATCGGGAAAAGCATTAAGCAATATTCATAATTTCATCAAGATCATAGAGTGTGATTAGCGTTTGAAAGCGCTCACTAACACCTTGAATAACACATTGACGCTCAAGTGCTTCCATTTCGGCCTTTAGATGGACAAAAAGTGCTAATCCGGTTGAGTCAATATGATCAAGTTGAGAAATATCGATGATATTAATATCAGCTAATAACGCTTTACGTTGTTGCCAAACTGGCAATAACGTTTCTCTATCTAGCGTTCCTTGGAAAGAGAGTATTTCACCCTCTTTTTGCCAATTTAACGAAGCTGACATACTATTTTTTCTCATCTAATGTAATCGGTGTTTTGGCACTAATTTCTAATTGCTTAGTTAAACCATCAACCCCTTTCGCACTTAAAATATCAGACCACTCATTTTGTTTGGTGGTGATCATGCTAACGCCTTCGGCAATCATATCATAGGCTTGCCATTCACCCGTTTTACTGTTCTTGCGCCATTGAAAATCAAGGCGTACTGGTGGTCGACCATTTTTATCAATAATAGTGACACGAATAGTCAGGTTTGATTTATCCGCAAAAGGTTTGGCAGGTTCAATGCGATATTCTTGCCCTTCATACATTGCTAATGCTTGGCCATACACTTGTGCAAGATAATCTTTAAAAGCGGCAAAGTAAGCATCACGCTGAGCCGGCGTTGCATTACGATAATAAGGCCCTAACACTAATGCTCCGGCATATTTGATATGTACATAAGGTAACAACTCTTGTTGAACAATCTCACGTAACAGTTCTGGATTTTTACGGATTTCTGGTTGCTCGGTTTTTAATTTATCAAAGGTTTTTTGCGCGGCATCTTCCATCAAAGCATAAGGATTGGTTTTATCGACCGCCATCGCAAAAGGTGTTATCACCAATAATGCGACCATTAATAAGCGTTTAAACATACTCTCGCTTCCTCTTGGGATTATATTTCAGTAAATACGATGTATTAAATAAGCCACACCGTAAGCGAATGATCATTAAGGTAATGCTGGTTGTTCAGTTTGCGTTTTTGAGTCAGAGGTTGTTTTTCCATCTCCGTCACCGGTTTTATAAAGGAACTGACCAATCAAATCTTCAAGCACCATGGCTGAATGGGTATTGGTAATTCTGCCACCATCCTTTAGAAAATCAGAACCTAAATCTTCATCATAAAAGCCGAGATTTAAGGCCAAAAATTGTTCACCTAATAAACCTGATGTGCGAATAGAAAGAGAACTGCTGTCAGGAATATGGTCATAAATGTTTAAAATATCGAGAGCAACTTCAGGACGATAGTTACCTTCCATCTCTTCTTTTAAGGTAATAGAGGCAACGCGACCAATAACCACCCCACCGATTTTAACCGGTGAACGCTCTTTTAAACCACCAATATTACCAAAACTTGCGTAGACACGATAAGTAGGTTGATTACCCACCTCTTTAATATCAGCCACTTTTAAGCTTAAAAAGACAACCGCTATCAGTGCAATAACAACAAATAAACCAACCCAAACTTCAATTTTTTTACTTTGCATGACTTAATTCCCAAACATCAGTGCAGTTAGCACAAAATCTAAACCTAATACGGCTAACGATGAATGAACAACGGTACGCGTTGTTGCTCTGCTAATCCCTTCCGATGTTGGGATTGCGTCATATCCGTTAAACAGCGCTATCCAAGTCACGGTAATGGCAAACACGACACTCTTAATAAAACAATTCACTAAGTCTTTTTGCCATTCAACCGCACCTTGCATTGATGCCCAGAAAAAGCCTTCATCAATGCCTTTCCAATCCACGCCGACAATAGCACCACCCCAGATCCCCACCGCAACAAAGATCAGTGAAAGTAATGGCATACTAATAAACCCAGCCCAAAAACGTGGCGCAACCACTCGTCTAAGAGGGTCGACAGCCATCATTTCTAAACTGGATATCTGCTCTGTTGCTTTCATTAAACCTATTTCTGCGGTCAGTGCTGAGCCTGCGCGTCCAGCAAATAATAGTGCTGTCACCACAGGGCCTAACTCTCGTAACAAAGAAAACGCCACCATCATACCTAGGCTCGCTTCCGCACTAAATGTCGTCAGTACTAGATAGCCCTGTAAACCAAGAACCATGCCAATAAAAAGTCCAGAAACCATAATGATCAGTAGCGACTGAACACCAACACTGTACAGTTGCTTCATTAATAATGGCCACTGCTTACGAAACTCAGGCTTACCGATCAATGCTCGAAATAGCATGATGCCGGCTCTACCAAAAGTCGCAAAAATCGACAGTGATCGCGCGCCTAACCGCGCTAGTAAATTAACCACGTACTAATTACCTCGTCCTAATAGATCATCCTGATAGTTCCCCGCAGGAAAACGGAAAGGTACAGGTCCATCAGCAATACCATCTAAAAACTGTCTTACTTGTCTGTCTGGATTTTCCTGTAGCTCTTTTGCACTTCCCTGAGCAATGATTTTCTGTTCTGCAATAATATATGCATAATCGGCAATACTCAGTACTTCAGGGACATCATGAGACACCACCACACAAGTGACCCCTAATGCATGGTTTAATTCATCAATCAGTTTTACTAATACCCCCATGGTAATGGGATCTTGTCCAACGAATGGCTCGTCAAACATGATTAAATCTGGATCAAGGGCTATCGCTCTTGCTAAAGCGGCTCTGCGCGCCATTCCCCCCGATAATTCAGATGGCATTAAATTAGCAGCCCCTCTTAACCCTACCGCTTCTAACTTCATCATCACGGTAGTGTGAATTAACGCCTCGGGTAAATTAGTATGCTCTCTTAATGGGAAGGCGACATTTTCAAATACATTCATATCAGTAAAAAGGGCGCCTGATTGAAAAAGCATACTCATTTTTTTTCTTGACTGATATAAAGCAGAGCGTGATAACTTAGGAATATTGTCACCATCAAACCAAATATCACCACTATCAGGCAGAATTTGTCCCCCCATCAAGCGTAATAAGGTGGTTTTACCTATCCCTGAAGGCCCCATTATTGCAGTCACTTTTCCTCTAGGCACATCCAGATTGATTTGCGAAAAAATCTTTCTGCTACCGCGAGTAAAGTTCATATTGCGCACTTCAATTAAATTGTCTGGTTGTGCGTTCATGAATAAAACGTCCTTAAGCCTGTCTGCATAAACAAAATTTATACGCTATTTTGGCAGGTCATTGTCAATGTTACAAAGAAATCACCACTATTTAGCAATTTATTGCACGGTTGATTTTACTTTTCGTGCTTGGCTAGTCAAAATATGGTGAATTAGCAAAACCTTTTGACAATAATGTTTTTTATCAGCCCTGTCTTATTGGTTTTTTCTTTATTTTTCACTCATTGTTGGAAAACTGATGGCATGTTGATTACTTTGTCTCTTCTCATTGTTGGGTTGATGTTATTAGTCTATGCATCAGACCGACTGGTGTATGGTGCAAGTGTGTTTGCTCAATCATTAAAGCTCCCTCCTGCCGTTATCGGTATTGTTATTGTGGGAATGGGCACTTCATTGCCAGAGCTTTTTGTTGCAACCGACGCGGCCATCCACAATTTACCCGAGATAGCGATAGGTACAGCAATAGGATCTTCATTAACGAATCTGCTACTGATTGCTGGGATTGGAGCAATGATTTATCCCATGAATATCCAATCTGCGGTACTAAAAAAAGAACTTCCTTTGATGATTATAGTCATCTTATTAGCAGGACTGGTGGTTTCTAATGGTCATCTAGGGTTGAGAGAAGGCTGTTTACTTTTTTTCATCGGCTTCGCCTCTCTTTTTCTAATGATAAAAATGCTCCATAAAACCCTAACACAAGTGCGCCATGTGTTACCGCTAGAGACACTTTCACGTTTTGAATTACAAACTAATCCACGTAATTCTGTTGCCCTATTTTGGGTGGTAATTGCATTACTGATAATCCCTGTTGCAACAAGAATGATCATTGATAATGTTTTTATCATCATGCAACAGTATCATCTCAGCAGTTTTTTAGTTGGACTAACCTTGCTATCTATTGGCACCAGTTTACCTGAATTAGCAACGACCGTTGTGGCAGCCTTAAGACGTGAAAATGAACTGGCTCTAGGCAATATTATTGGCGCTAATATTTTTAATCTCACCTTTGTGCTAGGCATGCCCGCATTACTCTCTCCTAGCACATTTAATATGCAAGCATTCTATTTTAGTTTTACTGTGCTGGTGGTCGCGGGCCTACTTTTCTCACTCTTTTCATTGGGGCGCAAACAGCGGCTAAACCGTGGAAAGGGGATTTTCTTATTAGTTTGTTTTATTGTTTATATTACGGTGTTGTGCGTTGCACATTCTCTCTTAACCTAAAATAAATGGTACAAAAAAATGACCGGATTTGATTTTCAGCAAGCAGGTAAAAAGGTTCTTCAAATTGAACAAGAAGGATTAGCTGAGTTAGCACAATATATCAATGACGATTTTTCTCTTGCCTGTGAAAAAATCTTTCACTGTCAGGGAAGAGTGATTGTTATGGGCATGGGAAAATCAGGTCATATTGGGCATAAAATTGCCGCCACCTTTGCCAGTACCGGCACCCCTTCTTTTTTTGTTCACCCCGGTGAAGCCAGTCATGGCGATTTAGGTATGGTGACAGAAAAAGACATTGTGCTGGCAATTTCAAATTCAGGTGAAGCCAGTGAAATTCTCGCCCTTATCCCTGTCCTCAAGCGTAAACAGATCCTTTTAATTTGTATGACACGCTCACCTCAAAGTACAATGGGGAAAGCTGCTGATATTCATCTTTGTATAAAAGTCCCTAAAGAAGCTTGTCCGTTAGGTTTAGCCCCTACCACCAGCACTACGGCAACACTGGTGATGGGAGATGCCTTAGCTATCGCTTTATTGCGCGCTCGAGGTTTTACGGCGGAAGACTTTGCACTATCGCATCCCGGTGGTGCATTGGGGCGTAAATTATTGCTTCATGTCAGTGATTTAATGAATAAAGATGATGATATTCCACGCGTCAGCAAAGAAGCGACATTACGCGAAGCACTGGTAGAGATCACCCGTAAAAAATTAGGTATGACCGTTATCTGTGATGATAATATGTTGATTAACGGTATTTTTACTGATGGTGATTTGCGTCGTATCTTTGATTTAGGTATTGATCTTAATAATGCCAAAATATCAGATGTAATGACGAAAGGCGGAATTCGCATTTCCCCAGATAGCTTAGCGGTAGAAGCGCTTAATTTAATGCAAGCAAAACATATCACTTCACTGTTAGTCACTGAACCAGATAGTGATATTTTATTAGGTGTTTTACATATGCACGATTTATTGCAAGCTGGGGTTGTTTAAGCTTGTTATGCGTTCATAAGGATAAAGATGAATACAATGATAGAGACCTGCTACGGTGCAGTAAGTAAGCAAATAATGCAAAAAGCAGAAAAAGTCCAATTGCTGATTTGCGATGTTGATGGTGTGATGTCTGACGGACTTATTTATATGGGCAATAACGGTGAAGAGTTGAAAGCGTTTAATGTCCGTGATGGCTATGGCATTCGTTGTTTACTTACATCGGGTATTGAGGTCGCTATCATTACGGGTCGTCAATCTAAGCTTTTAGAAGATAGAGCCAAAACACTTGGCATTACATATCTTTACCAAGGACAGCATAATAAGCTTTTGGCGTATCAACAACTGTTAGATACACTAAACCTTAAACCAGAACAGACAGCCTATATTGGCGATGATCTGATTGATTTACCGGTAATGGAAAAAGTAGGACTGTCAGTTGCCGTTGCTGATGCCCATCCATTACTCACACCTCGTGCCGACTATGTTACCCATATTTTAGGTGGACGCGGTGCAGTACGAGAATTATGTGATTTGATCCTATTAGCCCAAGGTCGACTTGAAGAAGCTAAAGGTTTATCGATTTAAACGTATAACGACACAGAATGAATAAATTAAAATCCTGGTTTACCCTGATTTTAGCCATTATTGCTCTTGGGCTAATTGGCTGGAACTATACTAACAATACTGAGCTTGATGATGGAAAGATTGTTGAAGATGGTCAACCCACCTACCAATCTAAATCATCAATATCCTTTGTTTATGAACCAACAGGTATACTGGGATATAAACTAGTTGCTGATGATGTCAAAAACTATGCTCAGCAAAAGTTTACATGGTTTACTAATCCTGTCTTAACGACTTATTCGCCGACAGGAGATGCAACATGGACAGTGCGTGCAAATAAAGCCAAACTGACAAACAGTAAAATGCTCTATCTTTATGGCGACGTTCAAATTGATAGTTTAACTGATGACTCCCAACTTCAGCGGATCAGCACAGAAAATGCTATCGCAGATCTGGATACACAAGATGTTTCCTCTGATGATGAAGTGACTATTATCGGCGTCGGACTGAAATCAGTCGGCTTAAAAATGCGAGGCAATCTGCGTGAAAAACGTGCAGAGCTGATTGAACAGGTGAACACCTATTATGAGATCCCTAATGAATCGAAAAATCCGTAATACACTAATTATCAGTACGTTATTCTCAATAAGTGTCCCAGTTATGGCACTTAAAGATGATACACAACAACCTATTGTTGTTAATTCCGAGAAACAGTCACTTAATTTAGAAAAAAACATTACCACTTTCACACAAAATGTTGTGGTAAAACAAGGCTCTATTGATATAAGAGCTGATAAAGTAGTGGTTACACGTCCTGGTGGCGATTCTAAAAAAATCGTGATTGAAGCTTTTGGTAACCCTGTGACATTCTATCAGTTACAAGATGATGGTAAACCAATCAAAGGTCGTGGTGATAAAATGACCTATGAGATGGACAAAGAGCTGGTGACCTTAACAGGTAAGGCTTATCTTGAACAATTAGACAGTAATATCACCGGTGATAAAATCACTTATCTCGTACCGACACAACAAATGGAAGCATTTAGCGGTAAGGGAAAACAAGTCACCACCGTTTTACTCCCTTCTCAGTTACAAGAGAAAGGTCCCGGTGTTAACAACAAAGGTAAGTAACACTTTATGGCGCTGTTAAAAGCTGAAAATTTAGCAAAAGCATACAAAGGGCGCACCGTTGTCGGTGATGTGAGCCTCAATGTTAACTCCGGTGAGATTGTTGGCTTACTTGGTCCTAACGGTGCGGGAAAAACCACCACCTTTTATATGGTGGTAGGTATTGTCGCCCGTGATGCGGGTAGCATTACTATCGACGATGAAGATATTACCTTACTCCCGTTACATGAGCGTGCGCGTAAGGGTATTGGTTATTTGCCACAAGAAGCCTCTATTTTTAGACGCTTAAGCGTTTATGACAATATCATGGGAATTTTAGAAATACGCCATGATTTAACGGCCGAACAACGAAAAGATCGTGCAGAAGAGCTACTTGAAGAGTTTAATGTCAGTCACTTACGTAATAGTTTAGGGCAATCTTTATCAGGGGGTGAACGCCGTCGTGTAGAGATAGCACGGGCGCTAGCGGCAAATCCTAAATTTATTTTATTGGATGAGCCTTTTGCCGGTGTTGACCCTATTTCCGTTTTAGATATTAAGAAAATTATCCAACATCTACGCGATTATGGCTTGGGCGTATTAATTACCGACCATAATGTACGCGAAACCTTAGATGTGTGTGAACGTGCTTATATCGTCAGTCAAGGACACCTTATTGCCCATGGTTCACCAGAAGAAATTTTGGCAAATGAGCAAGTTAAACGTGTTTACTTAGGTGAAGGCTTCCGCCTGTGATCTGAGTGACACTTTTATTTCGTCACGGATGACAACATAAGAGGATCCATCGCATCACTATGAAACAAAGTCTGCAACTTCGTCTTAGTCAGCAATTGGCCATGACGCCACAGCTCCAACAGGCTATTCGTTTGTTGCAACTTTCTACGCTTGAATTACAACAAGAAATTCAACAAGCCCTTGAATCTAACCCATTGCTTGAACAAGAAGACGATCAAGCGGATGTAACGCATTCTGATAGCTCATCAACACAAGAGAGTGATGATAGTACACCAGACAATGAGCGTGATAATGAGGTATTAGATACCCTAGATGCACTAGAGCAAAAGGAGATGCCTGACGATCTTCCTCTCGATACCCAATGGGAAGAAATTTACACCGCAGGCACCCCTTCAGGCACCAGTAATGATTATGCGGCTGATGAATTACCACTCTATCAAGGTGAAACCACGGCTTCACTGCAAGATTACCTTACTTGGCAAGCTGACCTAACACCTTTTACTGATACTGATCGTGCTATCGCGACAAGCATTATTGATGCTGTCGATGAAACAGGATATTTAACAGTTTCAACAGATGACATTCTTGCCGGAATGGGTGATGATGAGTTAGAGCTTGATGAGATTGAAGCGGTATTAAAGCGTATTCAACGCTTTGATCCCGTAGGTGTCGCTGCCAGAGACTTAAAAGAGTGTCTGTTAATTCAATTGTCGACATTTCCAACTAATACACCTTATTTGAAAGAGACTCAACTTGTTATTGAGCACTATTTAGCGTTATTAGGTAATCGTGATTTTCGCCAATTAATGCGTCACACTAAGCTACGTGAAGAGACATTAAAAGTAGTAATTGAGACCATTCAATCTCTTGATCCAAAACCGGGTTTAAGTATTGATACAGAGGAATCACAGTATGTTATTCCTGATGTACTGGTAAAAAAATCAGGAGAACACTGGCAAGTTGAGTTAAATACGGATAGCATTCCCCGCCTACGCATAAATGAGACTTATGCAGCGCTTGGGCAATCAGCTCAAAACGAAAACGATGGGAAATTTATTCGTGACAATTTACAAGAGGCTAAATGGCTGATAAAAAGCTTAGAAAGCCGTAATGAGACATTATTAAAAGTCGCTCATTGCATTGTTGACACACAGCAGGCGTTTTTCGAATTCGGTGAAGAGCATATGAAACCCCTTGTTTTGGCCGATATTGCAGAACAGGTTGAGATGCACGAGTCCACCATTTCTCGCGTTACAACGCAAAAATATTTGCATTGTCCTCGGGGAATTTTCGAATTGAAGTATTTTTTCTCAAGCCACGTAAATACTGATAACGGAGGTGAAGCCTCTTCAACAGCAATTCGGGCTTTAGTGAAGAAACTAATCGCAGCAGAAAACCCAGCGAAACCACTAAGTGATAGTAAACTGGCAAATATGCTCGCCGAGCTTGGTATACAGGTTGCTCGACGAACTGTTGCGAAATATAGAGAGTCATTATCCATCCCGCCTTCAAATCAACGTAAAGAGTTGGTTTGAGCATAATTGAGAAGGAAGACACTATGGAACTTCAAATCACTGGTCATAATATTGAATTAACTGATGCTCTGCGTGATACCGTCAAAGCAAAAAGCGCTAAATTACCTCAGTTCTTTGACAAAATTAATAACGTCCAAGTTATCCTCAAAGTCGAAAAAGTGACTAAAATTGCGGAAGCGACGATTCAAGTAAATGGCGGTGAATTACATGCCTCTGCGGAAGCAGAAGATATGTACGCAGCAATTGATGGATTAATGGATAAACTGGCTCGTCAATTAACCAAACACAAAGATAAACTGAGACAACATTAATTCATTTCCCATTGTAAAATGGGAATACAATCGGCGATGTTAGAGTGTTATTGATGTCGCGTTTGTTCAATTAAAAACAGCGCCTAAATAATCCGCTAACAAAAACCAGATGTCACTCTGTGGCATCTGGTTTGCTGGTCTAAGTGAATAAGACAATGAACAACGATACAAAGATGAATATTAGCGACGTACTTACTCTGGCATGTACACATAACAATGTGCATTGCACAAGTAAAAAACGCGCGTTAGAAATTATCAGTGAGAATGCAGCTCAAGCACTGAATTTACCAGAGACACTGATTTTTGAGGCTTTATTAACGCGTGAAAAAGTCGGTACAACAGGGATTGGGGGTGGATTGGCTATCCCTCATGGGCGTATTGAAAGTGATGAAACTGAAAAAGTTGTTGGTGTGTTTCTTCACCTAAGCGAGCCTATTGCCTTCGACGCTATTGATAATCAACCTGTCGATTTGTTGTTTGCATTACTCGTTCCTGCAACACAATGTAAGGAACATTTACACACACTGTCTTTGATTGCAAAACAGTTGGCTGACAAAAATTTATGTCGCCGACTACGCTCCGCACAAAGTGATGAAGAGCTTTATCAGATTATCACAGAATAAACCTAATGGGTTTGGGTTTATCAGGACGCGAATAGCATACAGTGGAATGATATTCATCACTGGGAAATTAAGGGGAGCTACCTCATGGTGCTGATGATAGTCAGCGGACGCTCTGGTTCAGGTAAGTCAGTCGCTTTGCGTGCGCTTGAGGACATGGGATTTTATTGCGTTGATAACTTACCTGTCGATCTGTTACCGGAGCTTGCGAAAACACTGGCTGAGCGTGATGCTGCCGCTGCCGCAGTCAGTATTGACGTACGTAATATGCCAGAATCACCGGAGATTTTCGAAAAGGCGCTGGAAAGTTTACCCGCGGAATATTCTCCACAACTGTTATTTTTAGATGCTGATAGAAATACGCTGATCCGCCGTTATAGTGATACTCGACGCTTACACCCTCTTTCAACGAAAAACCTCTCGCTAGAAATGGCGATTGATACAGAGAGTGATCTGCTCGAACCTTTACGATCACGGGCTGACCTGATTATTGATACCTCAGAGATGTCAGTGCATGAATTAGCCGAAATGCTACGTACACGCTTACTCGGTAAACGTGAACGCGAATTGACCATGGTATTTGAGTCTTTCGGTTTTAAACATGGTATTCCTATCGATGCTGATTATGTCTTTGATGTACGATTTTTACCTAATCCCCACTGGGATCCCAAATTACGCCCAATGACGGGGTTAGATCGTCCAGTCGCAGCCTTCCTCGATCGCCATACTGAAGTGCATAACTTTATTTATCAAACAAGAAGTTATCTAGAACTTTGGCTACCGATGTTAGAGACGAATAATCGTAGTTACCTAACTGTTGCTATTGGTTGTACTGGCGGCAAACATCGTTCTGTTTACGTGGCTGAACAACTGGCTGACTATTTCCGCTCTAGAGGGAAAAACGTACAATCACGCCACAGAACACTTGAAAAGCGCAAATGACCCAATATCGACGCGTAGCGATAAAAAACCGTTTAGGCATGCATGCAAGGCCTGCCATGAAATTGTTTGATTTGGTCAATACATTTCAATCAACGGTGACGTTACGTAACCATGAAGGCGTTGAGGCGCAAGCAGATAGTGTGATTGCGATGTTGATGTTAGATTCCGAACAAGGCAGTCACATCGATATAGAAGCCAGTGGCTGTGATGAAAAAGAAGCGATTAATGCGATTATTGCATTATTTGAATCAGGGTTTGATGAAGATTAATTCTAATTAAAAACAATAGATTAGCATTTCTTAACAAAAATCCCAGAAAGAGACTGTGATCACTGCCTCTTTCTTTTTGCTACAGAACCGCCTATTATCTTACATAGAGTTTAACAACACCCCCACCTAATCCGTGGGGGTGTTGTTTTGCATTGGAACAAATTGGAGTGTGGTATGACAAAGCCAACAATTATCATCAATGAACTTGATGCAGAACGTTTAGATTCATTACTAGAGCAACCTGCCTTTGCAGACAGCCCAATTGCAGAAGCTTTAAATGAAGAGTTAGATCGTGCTGACATTGTTACACCAGCTGATATCCCTGCTAACATCGTCACCATGAACAGCAAAGTCCGCTTTATGGACTTAAAAAATAATGAAGAGCGTATTCGTACTTTAGTTTACCCTGCTTCATTAAAAGATAGTGCGACTGAATTATCAGTCATGGCGCCAATGGGTGCGGCACTATTAGGTTTAGCTATCAATGATGAGATCAGTTGGCAGCTTCCTAATGGCCTTGAAACTAAGGTCAAAGTATTAGAAATTCTCTACCAACCTGAAGCTGCTGGTGAATTACACCGTTAAGCAATGCTGAAGGTTCGCGTGTTATTTTTTATCTTATTAACGCAATAAAATACAAGTAAGCGCGATATCTCAGCCCACTTATGGGCTGAGATTAAAGGTAAGGTGCTACTGACCTGCGATACTCATTTCTGGTAATAGTAGTGATCCACACTGAATATTACTGCGTGTTTCAATATCATCACCTATTGTGGCAATATTCGCCCACATCTCTTTCAAGTTACCGGCAATAGTCACTTCACTCACTGGATACTGAATTTCACCATTTTCGACCCAGAAACCGCTCGCACCACGGGAATAATCCCCTGTCACCGTGCTAACCCCTTGTCCCATTAACTCAGTGACCACAAGCCCTGTGCCCATCTCTTTTAACAACTCATCAAAGGAGAGACCTTGCCCTGGGATACGCCAGTTATGAATGCCCCCCGCATGTCCATTGCTTTTTAACCCTAATTTTCTTGCGGAATAGCTAGTAAGGAGCCACTCTTGCAGTACCCCATCTTTAATAATATCTGCATCTGATGTGCGTACCCCTTCACTATCAAAAGGCGTTGATGCTAATCCCCCCACAATATGTGGACGCTCTTGAATATTTAACCATTGAGGGAAAATCTGTTTTCCTAAGCTATCTAACAAACAAGATGACTCACGGTAGATCATGCTACCACTGATGGCTGCCACTAAATGACCGAAGATCCCCGTTGCTACTTCCGCTGAGAAGAGAACAGGCGCTTTCATGGTGGATAATTTACGGGGAGCTAGACGAGATAAGGTACGGCGTGCACACTCTTGTCCTACCCATTCAGGAGATTGTAACGCCTCAAAACGGCGACTAATGGTATAGGCATAATCGCGCTCCATATCCTCACCCTCACGAGCGATAACGCAACTCGACATTGAATAACGAGATGAAGAGTAGCTTTTTAATAAACCAAGGCTGTTACCAAAGACACGAGTTCCACTATGACTATTAAAGCTTCCCCCTTCGGTATTGACGATACGGCTATCACTGTCTAATGCAGCTTGCTCCGCACGAGACGCTAGCTCAATCGCTTTATCTGCTGTTATGTCTGTTGGGTGGTAGAGATCAAGAAAAGGGGCATCGAAGGCTAACAGGGCTTTATCAGCAGGCCCTGCATAAGGATCAACAGAAGTGTAGCGCGCAATATCTACTGCCGCTTGTACTGCACGTTTAATCGCATCAGGACTTAAATCTGTAGAAGATGCACTCCCTTTACGTTGTTGCTGATAAACGGTGATCCCTAATGCACCATCGCTATTAAATTCAACATTTTCTACTTCACCATAGCGTGTACTAACGCTTATGCCTGTTGATTTATTAATTGCAACTTCTGCACCGTCACACTGTTTTGAGGCGATCTCCAGTGCAAGAGAAACTGCCTCTTCCAGCTGTTTTACCTGATCTGTATTATTCATTGAGAACCATTTTCCTAAGGAGAACATCACTTTTTACTTATTTTTGCTAAAGTAAATCAATTGACAGGTGGTCAACAAGCGATTTTCCCAGTTACAATAGAAGATATATGAATGTTATCACCCGTCGGGCTTTTGGTCATTCACCAAATCACACTCCCGGCTTACTCTGCAACAGGAATTTTTATTATGGCAAAGCAGCCAGAAGAGTGGCACTACCTCAATCCTGAATTTGACAATACACCGTTAGAAGAGGAAGAAGAGGAAGAGATCATTTGGGTCAGCAAAAGTGAAATTAAACGTGATGCTGAAGCGTTAAAGAAATTAGGCACCGAACTTGTTGAGTTAAGTGCTCAAGAGCTTGAACGTGTTCCTCTTGATGAAAAACTACTCGCTTCAATTAAATTGGCGCAAAAGGTACAACGCGAAGCGCGTCGTCGCCAAATTCAATATATCGGTAAGTTACTCCGTAATGTTGATGAAGAGCCGATCCGCCAAGCACTAGATAAACTAAAAAATCGCCATAATCAGCAAATTTTAGTGTTACATAAACTAGAAGATCTGCGTACACGTCTGATTGACGGTGGTAATGAAGTGATTGAGGAAGTGGTAGCGCTTTATCCTATGGCCGATCGCCAGCAATTACGCACACTTATTCGTAATGCTAAAAAAGAGAAAGAAGCCAATAAACCGCCAAAATCATTCCGCTTATTGTTTCAATATCTAAAAGATCTCTCAGAGTCAGCTTAACGACTGATGCTCCTGAAAACGCAGTGCTAAATCATGATACCACTGCGGTTTTCAGGATACCTTGTAATACTTATGGGCTTTCAGCTAGCTCTACTTAGCTTTTTTATGTTCACAATGAAAGCGAAATAGCTCTTTACCCAGCGTCTCTTGCGCTTCTTGCATTATCTCAATAATGGGCTGGAAGGTGCGGGAATGATGCGGTGCATGTCTGAAAACAATATTAACAGGCAATTCAATTTCTCCTGTTAATACATCCCATAACGCATCAAGATTATTACCAAATGCTTCATCCAATTGAAATTGCTGAGCAAACTGATGATAAAAAGCATCTCGATCCGCCAATGTGCTGAAATCAAAAATAATCTGTTTCATTAAGGTGCAACTCTTTGCATGGTACGGTAATGATCGGTGGTTAAATAAATTAATCCGTCATTAGAATATAGCAGGCGATCGCTACCACGATGTCCACATTGATAATTGACATCTGCTTCAAACCATTGGCGCCCCGCTTCTTCAGGTAACTGTTTTTCACGGTTCATAAAGCGATCACCACCAATCGCCCGTCCTGGTAAAACTTCACATAAATTGCCCGCTTTCGCATTCCAACCTTTAGCACGAGCCTCTTTTTTGCTGATATAAAAATCAGGTAAGCGGGCGTGTTGTTGCAAATAATCAGCCACTTTATTGGCTTGGGTCTTTTCATCAATTGCTAAAGGACGTTGAGGCTCAGGCTGACTGATTGAACTCTTTGACGATGTAGATGTTGTCGATGTAGGAGGCGCTGTTGCTGGTATCTGCGTTTCAGGTACTAATCCTTTATACAGAACAAAAAATAAAACAGCCACAACAATAAGAACAGGGAATAGACGTTTGCCCATAAATAGCTCCATTTACTCACTTAAATAGAAACTCCATCATAGCGATGGAGTTTTATTGGGGTAATTTGTATAAATAGATAACAATAACAACTGTTAAGCAGTACCACCAACGGTTAACTTATCCAATTTCAGTGTCGGTTGCCCAACCCCTACTGGTAAGCTTTGCCCCTCTTTGCCACACACCCCGACACCTTTATCTAATGCGAGATCATTACCCACCATAGAAACTTGTTGCATCGCTTCAATACCTGAACCTATCAAGGTTGCGCCTTTAATTGGTTTAGTAATTTTACCCTTTTCAATTAAATAGGCTTCTGAAGTTGAGAAAACAAACTTACCGGAGGTAATATCAACTTGCCCACCACCAAAGTTTGGCGCATAAATACCGCGATCGACACTGGCGATGATCTCTTCAGGAGAAGATTTACCCGCAAGCATATAGGTGTTGGTCATACGTGGCATTGGCAAATGTGCATAGGATTCACGACGCCCATTGCCCGTCGGTTTTACCCCCATTAAACGCGCATTCATCTTATCTTGCATATAGCCTTTTAAGATGCCATTTTCGATTAATACGTTGTATTGACCTGGTACGCCTTCATCATCAATCGCCACGGAGCCTCGTCGGCCTTCAATTGAACCATCATCCACGATAGTACATAACTCAGAAGTTACCTTATCGCCAATACGCCCAGAGAATACCGATGTTTGACGACGATTAAAATCACCTTCTAAACCATGTCCAACAGCTTCATGTAATAAAACACCGGGCCATCCGGCGCCTAAAACCACAGGCATTGTACCTGCCGGTGCAGCAATAGCCGATAAATTAACTAATGCCATGCGTACCGCTTCACGGGCATAAGTCGCTGCATGGGTTTCGCCATTTTCTTTAGTCAGAAAATAATCATAACCAAAACGACCACCGCCACCACTCGAACCACGTTCACGTTTACCGTCATCTTCGACCAGTACGCTTACTGAAAGACGTACAAGAGGACGCACATCCGCCGCTAAAGTACCATCCGTTGCAGCAACTAACACATGCTCATACACTCCCGTTAATGAGGCATTGACTTGTTTAACACGTTTATCTTCAGCCCGTGCCACACGATCAACGTCATGTAATAGTGCTATTTTTTCTTCACGAGACAAACTTTGTAATGGATCATTTAGGTTGTATAACGGAGTATGTTGAATAGCACCCAGTGTATGGA
This sequence comes from Proteus sp. G2675, assembly GCF_963886535.1. NCBI lineage: Bacteria > Pseudomonadati > Pseudomonadota > Gammaproteobacteria > Enterobacterales > Morganellaceae > Proteus > Proteus sp. G2675. The sequence goes on along the minus strand of NZ_CAWPCB010000014.1, from coordinate 36,238 downwards.
TCTGCCCATTGCCTTGTGCTTGCACAATACTACGCGCAGCATGAGCACTTTGGTTAAGTGCGTTGAGTGTTAATTGGTCTGCATAAGCAAAACCTGTTTTTTCACCATAAATCGCTCTAACGCCAACCCCTTGGTCAATATTGTAAGAGCCATCTTTAATTATCTGATCATCTAATATCCATGCTTCGTGGTAGCTTGATTGAAAATAAAGATCACCATAATCAATTTGACGCTGTGCAAGCTGCTCTAGTGTCGATGCTAAATCATCTAAACTCAGGTTGTTCGCTTCCAACAGACTTTCGCTGACAACAGCTAAACTCATAATTCTTTTTTATCCTTAACTTTTTTTATTAAGTGTGTCAGTTTCGGGCGAAAGCGATTATGTTTCACAACCCGTATCTGTTCACGCATACCTTCTAAACTATCGACTCGAATATTGAGCGTTAGGGCACTGACCGCATCAGGGTTCTTTTTCAATACTTTCCCCCAACCATCCACAGCCATTGTATGACCCCATGTGCGACGAGCATCATGGGTACCGACTTGAGCCGGTGCCAAAATAATACACTGATTTTCAATAGCCCGCGCGCGTAACAATGGCTCCCAGTGCGCTTTACCCGTTAAACGAGTAAAGGCTGCCGGTACAGAAATAATTTCAGCACCTTTTTCTCTTAATGCTTGGAAAAGACCGGGAAAACGTAAATCATAACAAATCGTTAAACCTAATTTCCCCACAGGTGTATCCACTACAGTCAAGCGTTCACCACGTTGATAAATGGCTGATTCATTATATTCGCCTTGTTCATCATCAATGTTCACATCAAACATATGAATTTTGTCATAACGAGCGCGGATCACCCCTTCATCATCAAAAACTAAACTACTACTGGTGATCTGCTCAGGAGAATCTCGGCTAATCAATGGCATTGAACCCACTAAGATCCACACCTTATAGCGCTGCGCCATATTAGCAATCGCATCTTGTAATGGCCCTTTCCCCTGAATTTCAGCATGTTTATGATAATCTTTTGCGCTGGAGAAAAGTAATGCATTTTCAGGCGTTAATACAAGCTTGACTGAATCGGGGAGTTGCTTAATCTGTTGCTCTATTTGCGCCAGATTATTTTTTATATTTTTTCCGCTACAAAGCTGCAAAAGTGCGACATTAACTTTTTTCATAACGCCTGATCCTCCTTAAGTTGACGCAGTACTTCGTCAATCTTGGGTTGTTCTACCGTTCCGGTAACATGATAACGTATAACTGAAATCTTACTCCAAAGTGGCCCCAGTACTTTTGAAGCTGCAAATACAGCAGCACCAGCGATGGGGTTAATAGCAAATGCGGTAGCAACGCCTACTGTAGCTGATATTTCAGGAGTTACCACTACTTGTAAGTCCATTTTACGCGCCAACAGATCCACTTGACCTTTTATAGCAATATCGGCAATAACACCATCTACAGCAACACTTTTCGCGTTTAAAACACCTTGTTTAACCGTCAGATCACCTTTAATGGAATCATACTCAAAATTATCACTAAAAGTATCTCTAAAGTCGAATTGCAACTTACGTAGCAGAGCATCAAAACTGACTAGACGTAATAATTTTCCCGCTTGCCCAACATCCACCTTTTCAATACGCCCTTTTCCAAGAGAAGCATTCACTTCACCATTGAGTGTTTTTAGATCAAAATTCCAAGGGGTATTGTGCCACTGCAGTGAGAAATCTGCCGTAAGTGGTGACTGAACAATCGGAATGATATAACCAAAGTAAGCCGCCATTTCATCGACTTCCGGTGCCATTAGTTTACCTGCTAGCTTAGTGATACTGTTGCCTAAACTATCTTCTGACCACACACCACTCACAGATAGCTCGCCACTGCTATTTTTAAGCTTACCTACAGTTAACAATAATGCTCCGTCACGAGGCTGTATTGCACCTTCAATATTCCCTAGTAATAATCCATTCACCCAACACTCTTGGCAGGCGAAATTGATAGCAGGAATATCTTTAAGTGAAAATTGAACTGCTTTTTTGGCATCAGGCACATTTGCCATTTTTAAGGATTTATTTTCTTCTGTTGGGCTAGCGCCATTAAAATAGAGATAGGTAATATTCACCTGCCAAGGTTGTGCCGTATTGGGTACAAATAAGTCACCTCGTAACTCACTCCCTGAGAAGGATAATTTTACACCATCATCAGCACGCATAATTTCTGTTTGTGGCGCAATCCATTGCTGACCAGCAAAATTAAGTTCAGGCAGACTAATATGAATATTGGTAGGGAAACGTATCGCGTTTTCAGAAGGGGCTAATGATGAAAAAGCCATTAAAGTAGGTAGCCATTTATCGCCTTGCAATCCCTGCAAAGCAATAGTCAATCGTGATTGATCATTTAATTGAGGTAGTGTGAGCGAGGAAGAGACTAAATTACCTTGTAATAGACGTAATGGTTCACCTAACGCCCATTCACTATTTAATGACCACTGATCTTGTGCATCGGCACTAACGTTAAGTTTTTCACTATTCCCTTTTGCTGAAATCACAATGGGGGAAGCGTTTTTAAAATCATTGGTACTTGGCGCAGCTAACTGACTTTGTAGCGCATTCACTTGTCCGGTCAGATCCACTTGATAATTAACATCCGCTGTTTCTGGAATATTAACACTCACCACGCCATGCCAAGGTAAAAAACCGCTTAATTTATGTTGTATATCATTAGGTAATCCCTTAATTTTCGCGATATCCCATTGTCCTTTTAGATCAACACCAACTTGATAAGCATCCCGTTGATCACCACCAGCAAAAGAAAATGTCAGAGGTTGACCAAACCAATTCGCGGTTAAAGTATCGCTCTCTAATTTATCATTATGGTAACGAAATTGTCCCGTAACACCTTCTAGGGTGGTATCCATAAAGGCTAATGTGACATCATTATTGTTTAAGTTTACCTGACCAGAAGCGACCACCTGCTCGCCATCAAAAGGAATGTCGAGATGCAAACTCCCGTTAATTTTTCCAGCCACTTTTAGTATTTCAAGTGTATGACCAATCGTTGCCATTTGCGAAGCTAGAAAATACTCTTTTAAATCATCACCCGTGGCTTCAATATCTGCATCAATAACAATTTTTTCTTTGTTATAGTCCTCAATAATCGCCGTCAAGTTTTTAGCGGTGGCTTTACCAACCTGAACATTATCAGAGGACATCCATAAGCCGTTATTCTTAAAATTAAGATTAACATTAAGATCAAACAGTGCCGGCCATTCACTATCATATTTGAAGGTCGCCTGTTTTACTGGGGCATAGACTTGAAACCAACCATTATGTTGTTCAAAAGGGAAATCCCGCGGATCACCATGAAAAATAAACGTACCGTTTTTAACGTTTCCAGCAATAATCGCGTCAGAGAGATATTGTGTTAAATCTTTACCGACATATTTTTCAGGTAAATAGCGCCATGTCTCACCGGCATCGGTCACATTCACTCCCGAAAGAATAGACAGTTGTTGATGCTCTCCTTGTTTTTGATAACGAAAATCACCGGCAACCCAAGCGAAGGTGGCTTTTATATCAATCCCTTGACTCCATAACGACAGAGAATCTCCCTGATGCTGCCAGTAAACCGTACCAGTGCCTTTTTCTATATTAAGTGGCGCTTTAAAAAGCCCAGCAGTATCAATTTCACTGTTATTAAGCGCAAAATTAAGCGCTCCTTGCTGTAATGTGCCCTTTAAATGACCATTAAAATGTGCCACAGAAGGGATTTCTTGCCAGCGTTTCCAAGCAACATTTTGCCAACTGATATCAATGGCACTACGTTTAAAATCATCGGGGGCTAAATCAAGAGCAAATGAGTCGACCATGCCAGAAAATTGACGATACTGCCATTGGCGCACGACATCAGGCGTTAAAAAGGAGAACAAAGGCAATAACGCAGATAACCGTTCTAATTCAATATTTTTAGCACGGATACGCCAAGCTTCATCTTGTTGTTTTTCTTTAGGTTGATAAAGTACCGCTAAATAACCATCTGGCCATTCATCGCCATCCATCGTTATTTTTCGGGTATAAGGGATATCAGCAAGCCAGCCATTTTCTTGGCGTCTCATACGTAGAATTAAATCTTCTACCTTTAATACATGTGTGCGCCCTTCATTACGCCAATCCATTTCACCTTGATGGATTTGTAACTGGCTACCCGTGATCCGCCCATTGCTGATCTCTATCCAATTAGATAGGCTGGCTTTCGCTTCACCAAGGCCACTGTTACTTTTAACCCATTGGCTTAACCAAGGGGAAATATCAACCTCATCAGCGGTGACAAACACCTGTCCTTTATCGAGTGCCCCCTGCTTTTTCGTATAGAGATCAAGACGTACTTTTAGTCCACCATAGTGATTTATTGGGGTATCTAAAGTAACTTCCCCTTGCGCACGATGGCGGTTTTTCTGATTTAGCCACATTAATTCGGGAATATGGAGCGTGCTAGTATCACCAGAAGGTGATAAAAACACGAAACGGCTATCAACCAATTTAAATCGGTCAAATTGTTGTAAGAAAATGGAAGAGATATCATCGGGTTCAGTGAAGGTAATATCACCATTTTGCCCAGTAAAAATAGGTTTTTTATAATTTACAGCTAACTGTTCAAAGGTTAATTCACGAAAATAGAGTTGAAAATGAAGCAGTGAACGCCAAATATCAAAAGAGAAAGTGATCTGTTCAGCACTCACTTCAACACTGTTATTATCAATATACAGCCCAGTAATTTGGATATCAGGGCCAAAGTTTTGCCATTCTCCTTTCACCTGTGTCATGGTGACTGGGCTATTGAACTGTTTAGATAAATAGGTTTCAATTTCAGGGCGATAATTATCTAAACGAGGCAGAAAATAACGAAATCCACTTAATACTACGGCGAAAATAATCAGGCAAAAAAGGGTTATCAATAATAAAGATTTAGACAGCCGCTTCATTTAGTCTCCTTTCTGCCATCATATTTATTAGCAAGGCGAATCCATTACATCATCACCACATCAAACTGCTCCTGACTATAGAGTAACTCAGTTTGCACTTTGACTTGCTTCCCAACAAAAATTTCCACTTCGGCTAAAGCATGTGATTCATCACCTTTTAGTGCTTCCACAACAGCGGGGGCGGCATAAACCAAAAAGCGATCTGCGTCTATGGTTTTATGAACACGAACAATTTCTCGTAATATTTCATAACATACCGTTTCAACTGATTTTACTGTACCACGGCCTTGGCAAGTAGGACAGTCATCACAAAGTACATGCTCGAGACTTTCACGGGTTCGTTTACGTGTCATCTCAACCAAACCTAATTGTGAAAAACCATTGATGGTCGTTTTCACGCGATCTTTGCTCAATGCTTGTTCTAAGGAAGCTAATACTCTACGGCGATGATCTTCATTACTCATATCAATAAAATCAATAATGATAATGCCGCCTAAATTACGTAATCTCAGTTGCCGCGCTATCGCCTGACTCGCCTCAACATTGGTATTAAAAATCGTCTCTTCTAAATTACGATGACCAACAAAAGCGCCCGTATTGATATCAATCGTTGTCATTGCTTCGGTTTGGTCGATAATCAGATAGCCTCCTGATTTTAACTCGACCTTTCGCTCTAACGCGCGCTGAATTTCACTTTCAACCCCGTAAAGATCGAAAATAGGTTGATTACCTTGGTGTAATTCAAGTTTAGCGGTTAATTCAGGAATATATTCACCAATAAACTCCTGTAATTGATGATAAGTTAATTTAGAGTCAACCCGAATGCTATCTAATTCAGCCCCTGCAAAATCACGTAAAATACGTTGTGCTAAAGCAAGCTCACCATAAATTTGAATGCGCGTTTTATTTCTTTTTTTACGCTCAATGATTTTATTCCATAGGCGCTTTAAAAAAGCAGCATCTTGTTTTATTTCATGTTCGCCGACACCTTCAGCGGCAGTGCGAATAATAAACCCACCATTTTCATCACAATACTCTTCTACCAAGCGTTTTAAGCGCTCACGTTCTTCTTCACTTTCAATACGTTGTGAAACACCCACATGAGAAGCCCCCGGCATAAACACCAAGTAACGTGATGGTAATGTGATATCTGTTGTAAGACGTGCCCCTTTTGTACCTAGAGGATCTTTCACTACTTGTACAATCAAGTCCTGACCTTGATGTACAAGTTGCGCAATATCACGAACATTAAATTTTTTCTGCTCTTCACCCGCGATACATTCCGTGTGAGGCATAATATCAGAAGCATGTAAAAAAGCGGCTTTCTCAAGCCCAATGTCAATAAATGCAGCTTGCATCCCAGGTAATACACGACTTACCCGACCTTTGTAGATGTTTCCGACAAGACCTCGTTTGGCTTCTCTTTCAACGTGGATCTCTTGTAGTATGCCCCCGCTGATATAGGCCACTCGGGTTTCAGAGGGAGTCACATTCACTAATAGCTCTGCTGTCATGAAATCTCCTTATCATTCGCTAGAGACAAAAATTGAGCTATCAATGCTTCGGTTTCAACAAGCGGTAAGCCGACAACAGCATGATAGCTACCCTCAATCCGTTGTACAAAACGGCCTCCTTTTCCCTGAATACCGTAAGCGCCAGCTTTATCCATTGGCTCTCCCGTTTCAATATACGCACTAATTTCACTTTCTGTCATCTTTCTAAAAGTCACATCCGTGACAACTAATTGGCTTATTGTTCGGGTTTTATCTGAAATAGCAATCGCCGTCATCACTTGGTGGGTTGCACCTGAAAGATTACTTAGCATTTGTGCTGCATGTGCTTTATCTCGAGGTTTTTCCAGAATACGACCTGCTTGAACTACGATAGTATCAGAGCCTAATACCGGATAGTCATTTGTCGCTTGACGTACCCCCTCTTGAGATTTCTCTCTCGCCAAACGGATAACATAATCTTCTGGTGCTTCACCTTGTTGCCAAATTTCATCAATTGCCGGTGTAATGGTGCTAAATTGAACATCCAACAGTGACAGAAGCTCTCGCCTTCTGGGGGAACTCGATGCAAGGTAAAGAGTGATCACAATAATATCCTCATGACGGTGACACAAAAATACCGTCATGATCCAGAGAGGTTAATGAACTGAAAACTGGTGACGGACTTTGCGAAGCAAAAAATAAAGCCATGGCCAAAGAATACCACTGACTGGACTATTCCAGAATACTTGTGGGTGAAAAGTCACGGGAGAAAGCAAAAATTCTGCCCAAAATACAGTAAGATCAACCACACCAATCGCTAACATTACCACTAATGCCTGTTGCCATAACGCTAAGTTACAAAATAATTGATATTTAAAGGCGATAACATAACTTACTAGGGTATAAGCCAACGCATTTACGCCTAATGTTGTCCCTTGCACTAAATCCATGCTCATCCCAAGAACAAATGCTGTTCCAACGCTAATACGATGAGGTAATGACGTTATCCAATAAATCAGAAACAACACTGGCCAAATAGGGCGATAAACTTCTAGTTGCTCAGGCCAAGGCATAATTTGTAACACCAAAGCTATTAGAAACGAGAGCCAAATAATCCAACGCCCACGGCTACGATAAGGATTGATTGTCACTATCTACCTCGATTCGTATTAGGTTGAGGTTTATTGTTTTCCGTTGGTGGTACTGGTGCTATATCACTTGGGGTGGCGCTATTTTCCGTTGGCTCTTGTGACATAGAACGAGGCAATGGTGGCCCCGCTTGTTCATAGTTAGGCAGTACCTGTGGCATTAATTGCATCAAACGTTCATTGGCAGCACGGTAAACCTCTGAAGGTAACGGTGGCGCTTGTTTCTTCTCTGAGGCGTTCCATAATAGCAACAGATAACGTAAACGTTGTAATTCAGCAGAAGGTCGCACATTAATCACCGAATAAGCACGTTGATTATCGACTTTTACCGAAGAAACAACCCCAACAGGATAACCTTCAGGAAAGCGTCCCCCTAATCCTGAGGTGACTAACACATCCCCTACACGAATATCGATATTCGCAGGTAGTGCCTCTAACAGTAGATCATCCGCACACCCAGCCCCTGAGGCAATAACGCGAATATCATTACGTAATACTTGTACCGGTAATGCATGAGAGGTATCACAAATTAACAGTACTCGGCTGGTTAACTCACTTACGGCAATAACTTGTCCAACAACGCCTTTATCACTAATAACAGGCTGACCTTCATACACCCCATCATTAGTGCCTTTGTCTATCACCACTTGATCTCGATAAGGCGTACTATTACCAGACAACACTTGTGTTACCGTCATTTGTTCATTTTGACGTAAAGGTGAACCAAGTAATTCTCGTAAGCGGGCATTTTCTTGTTTAAATTGTTCCAGTAGCTGACTTTCACCACTGCGAACAAGAAGCTCTTTTCTTAGCGCTTGATTTTCAAATTGTAAACGTTCGCGAGTTGCAAAGGTTTCAGAGAGTTGATCAAGGAAACGACGAGGCCCATTTGCAAGAAAATAGAAAGGACTCACAGCAGTATCCAAATACTGACGGACTTTTGAAAAAGCACCTATGCGATTATCAGCAATTAACAACGATATCGCGATAATCACAGCGATTATTAATCTTAGTTGCAGGGAAGGCCCCCGACTAAAAATAGGCTTCATAAACTCTAAGATCACTCACACGGAGAAGTAAAAGAACAGGTGTTAATATTGTTATATTGTGATTAAGGGGGAATCCTTTCTCCCTTACACGCACAATAATATTAATCTTCGCTAAATAGATCGCCACCGTGCATATCGATCATTTCTAATGCTTTACCACCACCACGAGCCACACAGGTAAGCGGATCTTCAGCCACAATAACAGGAATACCTGTTTCTTCCATTAATAAACGGTCTAGGTTACGTAACAGTGCCCCACCACCCGTTAAGACCATACCTCGTTCTGAAATATCAGAAGCAAGCTCTGGCGGACACTGTTCTAAGGCAACCATCACAGCACTTACAATACCTGTTAATGGCTCTTGTAAGGCTTCAAGGATCTCATTGGAATTTAAAGTAAAGCTACGTGGTACCCCTTCCGCTAAATTACGTCCACGTACTTCAATCTCATTTAATTCGTCTGAAGGATAAGCAGAGCCAATATCATGCTTAATACGCTCAGCGGTTGCTTCACCGATCAATGAACCGTAGTTACGACGTACATAATTAATGATAGCTTCATCAAAACGGTCTCCCCCAATACGTACAGAAGAGGAATAAACCACACCATTTAATGAGATAACCGCAACTTCTGTAGTCCCACCACCAATATCAACGACCATTGAACCCGTCGCTTCAGATACCGGTAAACCTGCACCAATTGCAGCAGACATAGGTTCTTCAATTAAAAAGACTTCGCGAGCACCCGCACTAAGTGCCGACTCGCGGATAGCCCTACGCTCAACTTGTGTCGCACCAACAGGTACACACACTAATACACGAGGGCTTGGACGCATAAAGCTGTTGTTATGAACCTGTTTTATGAAGTGTTGAAGCATTTTTTCGGTTACATAAAAATCAGCGATAACACCGTCTTTCATTGGACGAATAGCTGCGATATTCCCAGGTGTACGCCCTAGCATCTGTTTGGCTTCATGCCCGACGGCTGCAACACTTTTTGATGTACCTGCGCGATCTTGGCGGATCGCAACTACAGAAGGTTCATCGAGAACAATACCTTGTCCTTTGACATAAATCAGGGTATTGGCGGTACCCAAGTCAATAGACAGATCGTTGGAAAACATGCCACGAAATTTTTTAAACATACGAAAGGATAATCCTGCAAGCCGGGACGGAAAAATCCGTCTACTCTACCAACCACAATAAGCAGCGACAAGGCGCGATCCGCTACTTAGTTAAAAGTGGACACGTGAATAATCATAAAGGCACAATATTCTACGTTACTTTTCCCAATTGGAGCAGAAAAAAACTGCATAAAAATGGGCTAATTAAAACGATTAACGCATAAATTCGATCCTACGTAAGATTTATTTGACTTAATCACAATACAAATCACGTAGATATCGACAAAGAAAAATCTTACTTGGTTGCCACACTGTGACACAAAAGTAAGGGTTCAAGTTCAAATAAAATTTATTCATTTAATTATTCACATCAGCAATATCTATTTTCGATAACATTTACCCCATCATTTGATGAAGATAGCGATCATCATACTCATCTTGATGGTGGCCAAAACAACCTATTAGCTTAATTTCAATAAACGAAGATAAATGTTATTTTTGGCCCAATCGTAAAATATTTTAAGTATCAACTCACAACAAAAATGTAAAACTCAGAATAATCTCTGCTTAAATGAACATAGAACCCATCGTTTATACACTAAAAAGCGTTAATTTGTCTCATTATTACACGAGATATTGTGCACAATCACAACGCTTGCTAAAAAATCACCTATCATGACAGAAACGGATAGCAATAAGAGGTCATCATGAAAGCATTATTAGTCGAACAACACAGCGATAAACTTAGCGCCGGCGTCCAACATATCGATGAATCACAACTTCCTATTCATGAGGTCATTGTTGATGTCCACTACTCGACACTAAACTACAAAGATGGCTTAGCCATAACAGGTAAAGGAAAAATTCTACGCCAATTTCCGATGGTCCCCGGTATCGATTTTTCAGGGGTGGTTCACCATACAGAAGATCCCCGTTTTCATATTGGACAACATGTGTTACTAACCGGTTGGGGTGTAGGTGAAAACCACTGGGGCGGTTTAGCACAAAAAGCGGGCGTTAAAGGTGATTGGTTAACGGCGCTGCCCGAAGGACTGTCGTTAAAAAATGCCATGATCATTGGTACAGCTGGTTTTACTGCCATGCTTTGTGTGATGGCGTTAGAACAAGGTGGCATAACACCCGATAGTGGTGAGATTTTGGTTACAGGTGCCAGCGGTGGTGTCGGTAGCACCGCAATTAGTTTATTAACCGCACTTGGCTATCAGGTTACCGCTCTCAGTGGCAGAGCCAGCAATCACGATTATTTACGTAAACTGGGGGCCGAGCATATTATCACCCGTGAAGCATTTGAGGCTGCAGGTAAAGCGTTAGATAAACAGCGTTGGGCAGGCGCTATTGATACCGTAGGTGGACAAATCCTTGCCAATATCTTGTCACAAACACATTACAATGGCACCGTTGCCGCCTGTGGATTAGCAGGAGGATATACGTTACCTACTACAGTCATGCCATTTATTTTACGCAATGTTCGTCTGCAAGGTATCGATTCCGTCTATTATCCAGCAGAAAAACGCGCTCAAGTATGGCAACGTTTACTGCAGCTATTGCCTGATACATTTTATCAGCAAACAGTAACCGAAATTACACTCGATGAGGTGCCACGCTATGCTCAGATGATAATGGATAATCAAGTAACAGGTAGAACCTTAGTTAAGTTGTAATTATTTATCATGATTTTGAGCTAATTTCTGGCATTAAACAGATTAATTTAATGCCAGATTATTGCGTTTTTAATATTAAGCCTGGTTAGTAATGTGATCTAGATCACATTTATAACATATATTATCGATCTAGCTCAAAGAAGCGTAGATTTCCTGTCACATCAATAAATAACGTCATGTTATGATTATTTTTTAAACTTCTGTTTATTTTACTTTCTTGGTTTTACAATCTTGTAAAAACTTTTAACTTTTCATCAAAATAATCCCATCTTTCCCTGATTAGACCAGTATTTTGCTGTTATCTTCTGTGAAATGTCTATAATGTCGGACTTTGTGATTTGTATCGTAACATTCGATACAATAAAAGATGACAAAACGAAAAGCACAGGTTATTTTGTCATTTCGTTGACGAATTGACGGAGATAGAAGCATAATGTCGGAAAATTTTCATATTTTGCTCCTGAATGGTCCGAACTTAAACCTGCTTGGCACTAGAGAGCCGGAAACTTACGGACACCTAACTCTGAATGATATTGTTCAAAGTTTGTCAGCGGATGCTCAAGCATTAAATGTGAAACTGACTCATTTTCAATCAAATGCTGAACATGAGCTAATAAATAAAATTCATGCGGCGCGGGGAAATGTTGATTATATTCTTATCAACCCTGCAGCATTTACGCACACCAGTGTTGCACTGCGTGATGCATTATTAGGGGTGAATATTCCATTTATTGAAATTCACCTATCCAATGTCTACAGTCGGGAACCTTTCCGTCACCACTCTTATCTTTCTGATATCGCAACTGGCGTAATCTGTGGATTAGGTGCTGAAGGGTATCGATTTGCTTTACAGGCAGCGGTCAACCGCTTGTCTTAATAAAAAACATCAAAAGAGTACGGAATCAACTCATGGATATTCGTAAAATTAAAAAACTGATCGAGCTAGTCGAAGAGTCTGGCATTTCTGAACTGGAAATTTCTGAAGGTGAAGAGTCAGTACGCATCAGTCGCAACTCTGGCGTTCAGGGTCAAATGGCTCCTCAGCAATATTTTGCGGCACCAGCAGCACCTCAACCTGCATTAGCAGCTGCTGTGGCACCTGTAGCACCAGAAACACCAGCGGCTACAGCAACGCAAGAAATTAGCGGCCATGTTGTTCGCTCACCAATGGTAGGTACCTTCTATCGTTCACCAAGCCCAGAAGCAAAAGTCTTTGTTGAAGTGGGTCAGCAAGTCAATGTTGGCGATACACTGTGTATCGTTGAAGCAATGAAAATGATGAACCAAATCGAATCTGATAAAGCGGGCGTTGTTAAATCTATCCTTTGCCAAGATGGCGATACTATTGAGTTTGACGATCCACTCTTTGTCATCGAATAACGAGGCAGGCCCATGCTAGAAAAAATCCTCATTGCCAACCGTGGTGAAATTGCACTGCGTATCCTAAGAGCTTGTAAGGAACTTGGGATCAAAGCAGTCGCCGTTCACTCCACGGCAGACCGTGATTTAAAACACGTTCTGCTGGCAGACGAGACTATCTGTATTGGTCCCGCTGCTTCAGCAAAAAGTTACTTAAATATTCCGGCAATTATTGCCGCGGCAGAGATAAGTGGCGCGCAAGCCATTCACCCAGGATATGGCTTCCTGTCTGAAAATGCCGATTTTGCCGAACAAGTTGAACGCTCAGGCTTTATTTTTATTGGCCCTAAAGCGGAAACCATTCGCCTAATGGGTGATAAAGTTTCCGCTATTGAAGCGATGAAAAAAGCCGGTGTTCCTTGTGTACCAGGCTCAGATGGCCCATTAGGTAACGATACAGCCAAAAATATCGAAATCGCCAAACGCATTGGTTACCCTGTTATCATCAAAGCATCAGGTGGTGGCGGTGGTCGCGGTATGCGTGTTGTTCGCTCAGAAAAAGACTTAGCGCAAGCAATCTCCATGACCCGTGCGGAAGCCAAAGCGGCATTTAGCAACGATATGGTCTATATGGAAAAATACCTTGAAAATCCACGCCACGTCGAAATTCAGGTGATGGCCGATGGACAAGGTAATGCTATCTATTTAGCTGAACGTGACTGCTCAATGCAACGTCGCCACCAAAAAGTGGTTGAAGAAGCACCAGCACCAGGTATTACCCCTGAGATCCGTAAAAATATCGGTGAACGCTGTGCAAATGCGTGTATTGAAATTGGCTACCGCGGTGCGGGTACGTTTGAATTCCTCTATGAAAATGGCGAATTCTACTTTATCGAAATGAATACCCGTATTCAGGTTGAGCACCCTGTTACTGAGATGATCACCGGTGTTGACCTTATCAAAGAGCAACTGCGTATTGCATCAGGCTTACCATTATCGGTCACGCAAGATCAAATTCACGTTCATGGACATGCTATTGAGTGCCGTATCAACGCAGAAGATCCAAAAACCTTCTTGCCAAGCCCGGGAACCATCACTCGTTTCCACTCACCAGGCGGATTTGGTGTACGTTGGGAATCACATATTTACGCAGGTTACACCGTTCCACCACACTATGATTCAATGATTGGTAAATTGATCACTTACGGTGAAACACGTGAAATTGCGATTTCTCGTATGAAAAATGCGTTGGCAGAACTTATTATTGACGGCATTAAAACCAATATTGAGCTACACCAATTCATTATGAATGATGAGCAATTCCAAAAAGGTGGTACTAATATTCACTACCTAGAAAAACGCCTAGGTTTAACTGAAAATTAATCTTTTTAGCTTATCAGTAAAAGGCATAGTTTATCGACTATGCCTTTTTTATTCGACTAAATAGTCTATTAAATACCCCAAATAAGTTCCTGCAGCACACTTAACCGCCAATCAATTCCTCATCATTTAATGCCACCAATAAGTTTATGATCAATTTTCACTGAATCACCTCTCACTTTCCCGTACAATCCTTCCCATTCGTTTTAATCCTATAAAGATTGGGAGAACAGATGGACAAGCGTTTTGTTCAGGCCCACAAAGAAGCCCTCTTGGCCTTAGTGCTTACTTTTATCTACTTATTGGGTTGGTTACTTACTGCCTATTTACCCGATAATAGTGTGGGGCTAACCGGCCTACCGGTTTGGTTTGAGCTTTCATGCCTATTTTTGCCTGTGCTATTTTTTTTACTGTGTTATCTGATGGTACGCTATTTTTTCAAAGATATGCCGTTAGGAGATGAGCATGACAATGCAAACTGAGGTTATCGTGCCACTGGTTGGCTATCTCTTATTGGTCTTCCTATTATCCGCATACGCATATCGTAAACGTGAAAAAGGACAATTTCTTAACGAGTATTTTCTTGGTAACCGCTCTATGGGTGGATTTGTCCTTGCAATGACCATCACGGCAACCTATGTCAGTGCTAGCTCTTTTATTGGTGGACCAGGAGCGGCTTACAAATACGGCATTGGTTGGGTACTTCTTTCGATGATCCAGCTCCCCGCGATTTGGCTCTCCCTCGGGGTACTAGGTAAAAAATTTGCTATTTTGGCGCGTCGTTATAACGCCGTCACCCTAAATGATATGCTCTATGCTCGCTACCAAAGTCGCTTTTTAGTCTGGTTTGCCAGCTTAAGTCTACTGGTAGCTTTTGTCGGTGCCATGACCGTACAATTTATTGGTGGTGCTCGCTTATTAGAAACCGCTGCGGGTATTCCCTATGAATTTGGTTTGCTGATATTTGGTATCTCAATCGCATTATATACAGCGATAGGTGGATTTAGAGCTAGTGTATTAAATGATGCCTTACAAGGCCTTGTGATGTTATTGGGCACCTTTATTTTGCTTTTTGCCATTATCTACAAGGCGGGTGGCTTAGATATTGCAATACAAAAACTAAATGCTATCGATCCTGCCCTTACCTCTCCTCATGGTGCTGACGGCATTTTAACTGGCCCCTTTATGGCGTCATTTTGGGTATTGGTCTGTTTTGGGGTTATCGGCCTTCCCCATACTGCAGTGCGCTGTATCTCTTATAAAGACAGCAAAGCCATGCACAGAGGGATCATCATCGGCACCGTCGTGATGGCGTTATTAATGTTTGGTATGCACTTTGCGGGCGCATTAGGTCGGGCAATCATTCCTGATCTCACCGTGCCAGATCAAGTTATTCCAACCTTAATGGTTGATGTATTACCGCCTTTTGCTGCCGGTATATTTTTAGCGGCACCGATGGCAGCCATCATGTCAACGATTAACGCACAACTGCTACAATCATCAGCGACATTGGTCAAAGATCTCTATCTCAATCTCGCGCCTCATGCCATAAACAATGAAAAACGCATTGCGCGTTTATCTAGCCTATCTACTTTGATTTTAGGGATCTTATTGCTATTTGCTGCATGGAACCCGCCATCAATGATAATTTGGCTCAATTTACTTGCCTTTGGTGGACTACAAGCGGTTTTCTTATGGCCTCTAGTACTTGGCCTTTACTGGAACAAAGCAAACCGTTATGGCGCGATTGCGGGCATGATAACCGGTGCCACACTCTATGCTACACTGGCAACATTTAATATCCAGATTGCTGGATTTCATCCTATTATTCCTGCGCTGTTATTGAGCTTAGTGGCCTTTCTTGTCGCAAATAGGTTTGGAGAACAAACCTTGCCTCAATCTGCTCCATTACAGTGAACTTGTTTTTAAAAGAGATTAATTATGCCTTGGATACAATTAAGACTAAATGCCACCTCAGAAAACGCCGAAGCCATTGGTGATGAGTTGGTTGAAAGTGGCGCGGTATCAGTAACCTTTCAAGATAGCCACGATACCCCTATTTTTGAGCCATTACCGGGAGAAACTCGCCTCTGGGGTGATACCGATGTTATTGGCTTATATGATGCAGAAACCGATATGAGTATCATCGTGGCTATGTTAGAAAACACGGCGGTGCTGGGTAAAGGATTTGTACATAAAATCGAACAGTTAGAAGATAAAGATTGGGAGCGCGAATGGATGGATAACTTCCACCCTATGCGCTTTGGCGAACGTTTATGGATTTGCCCAAGCTGGCGTGAAGTGCCTGATCCTAACGCTGTAAATGTCATGCTCGATCCAGGTCTGGCATTTGGTACTGGTACTCACCCAACCACCTCTTTATGTCTACAATGGCTCGATGGTTTAGATCTCGCAGGTAAAACCGTTATCGACTTTGGTTGTGGCTCTGGTATTTTAGCCATTGCAGCATTAAAACTGGGGGCTGCGAAAGCGATAGGTATCGATATCGACCCACAAGCTATCCAAGCAAGTCGCGACAATGCGCAACGTAACGGTGTCGCTGATGCACTGACGCTATACCTTGCTAAAGACCAACCAGACAATCTCAGTGCCGATGTAGTGGTAGCAAATATCTTAGCTGGCCCATTACGTGAATTAGCACCTATTATCAGCACACTGCCACGTCAAGGGGGTCATTTAGGTCTTTCCGGTGTTCTTGCCACACAAGCTGACAGTGTTGCACAAGCTTATCAAGAACAATTTACTTTAGATCCTGTGGCTGAAAAAGAAGAGTGGTGTCGTATTACCGGAGTGAAAAAATAACACAGGTTAAATACTAAACAATTTGCGATAATATTAAACAGTTAAAGTTTCACTTAATAATTATTTATCAGGCATTAATCACAATTTTGCCTGATAAATATCACCTTGTTGCTTGAGTTTGTTACTTCTCTATATTTAAATTTAAAATTTTAGAAAAACAGTAACCTTTTGTTTTTATTGACTAAATAATCTATTTATAAAAAATCAAGTATAAAAAAGTAACTTTTTTTCGCGATTTGGTTAAACTTTGTCCTTTCATATCTGGTAAAAAATGCGTAATATACGCGCCCTTGCAGTCACAGTTTGGCCCTCTTTTCATCTATGCGAATCGGACAGTATCAGTTAAAAAATTGCCTCATTGCAGCTCCAATGGCTGGCGTTACAGACCGACCTTTTCGGTCACTTTGCTATGACATGGGTGCGGGGATGACAGTTTCTGAAATGCTTTCTTCTAATCCTCAGGTTTGGAAGACAGACAAGTCTCGGTTACGGATGGTACATAGCGATGAATTGGGGATCCGCTCCGTACAAATTGCGGGAAGTGACCCTGTTGATATGGCTACAGCTGCGAAAATAAACGTAGAAAGTGGCGCTCAGATTATCGACATTAATATGGGTTGTCCGGCAAAAAAGGTGAATAAAAAGTTAGCAGGCTCGGCATTGCTGCGTTATCCGGATTTAGTCGCAGAGATCCTTTCTGCGGTGGTCAATGCGGTTGATGTACCTGTTACACTCAAGATCCGTACAGGATGGTCACCTGATGAACGAAACTGTGTAGAGATTGCCAAATTGGCTGAAGATTGTGGTATTGCGGCTCTCACCATTCATGGACGTACACGCGAGTGTTTGTTCAAAGGTGAAGCTGAATACGACAGTATTCGGACAGTTAAGCAGAGTGTCTCTATTCCCATTATTGCGAATGGAGACATAACTGACCCGCTAAAAGCCAGAGCAGTGCTTGACTACACTGGAGCCGATGCTTTAATGATCGGTCGCGCTGCTCAGGGAAGACCCTGGATCTTTCGGGAAATCCAGCACTATCTGGACACAGGTGAACTGTTGCCTCCTCTGCCGATTGCAAAGGTGCAACAAATAATGCAAAAGCATGTGCGTGAATTGCACGACTTTTACGGTCAAGGCAAAGGAACTCGCATTGCACGCAAGCATGTCTCTTGGTATCTCAAGGAACATGCCCCTGATGACCAGTTTCGGCGCTCCTTCAACGCCATAGAGGATGCCAGCGAACAGCTGGAGGCGTTGGAAGCATATTTCGAAAATTTTTTGCGTAAATAAATAAAAGAGCTGACAGAACTATGTTCGAACAACGCGTAAATTCAGACGTACTAACCGTTGCCACTGTAAATTCACAAGATCAGGTAACCCAAAAACCTTTACGTGACTCAGTTAAACAAGCACTGAAGAACTATTTTGCTCAATTAAACGGTCAAGATGTTAATGACTTATATGAGCTGGTATTGGCTGAAGTTGAACAGCCATTGTTGGACATGGTGATGCAATACACCCGTGGTAACCAAACACGTGCTGCGCAAATGATGGGCATTAACCGTGGCACACTGCGTAAGAAACTGAAAAAATACGGCATGAATTAATAGAAGTCGTATAATACATTGAATTAAAAAGCCCTTTTCATTATTTGTTAAGGGCTTTTTTGTTATTGCAAAACGATAATTCTTTTACATATGTAGTGGGTGATAGCCACGAAATTTTATCACACGTTTTATATCCTTCATCAAGAAGAAAGATATTTACTACAAATGAGATAGGAAAACTGAGCAATACACCGGCAAGTCCTAAATAGACTAAATATCGCATTATTAATTTATTAAATGTCATTAAAGATATAAAAACAATTGATTTTACACCAAGAAAAAACTCAATTGTCATTGCGAAACAAGTATATATGACAAGTGGTACCCCCAGTGTTAACATAACAATAGGCTCTGAAAATATAATAATATCTTCCATCAGAAATAACGAAATAGTGTAACCATAAACAAGTATTCCAATTACGATAAATAAAATAAGAAAGAATATGGAAACTATTATTTTATCCCATCTTGGCATAATCAAAACCTTGGCCATGAGTGAAATATTTTATTAACATCAACCTCAGGTGTTCTTGGTTTTCTTTTTGACTCCTCTCTCAAGTATTAAATGACTTTTTCACTTAAGCCATATTGCTTATCTATATAATCTAAAGTCATCGTGATACCAACCCCTACAAGAAAGACAATTAACCCAACAGCTACTACACTGCCTCCTACCACAGCGCTTGATAATAATACTGTGCCTACAGCCCAAGCTCCAGCAGCAGCCAAAGCTGTTTTTGCCATATCAACCGTTACATTTCCCAAAAAATCGGCTAAATAATATTGATCCTTAAATGCCCATTCCAATCCTTTATAAGCAAATGAAAAAATTAGACAGAATTTAGCACCCTTGACAATGCCATCACATTGAAGATAAAACAAGATATAATATCAATTTCGTAGAGATATGGAGATCAAATTTGAATAAGGTTATTAAATTTATTTTTATTGTTCTATTACTTGTAGGGTCTATTCTGAATATACCCATTTTATTTGTAGATAATCATTTTTCATACACAAAACATGATTTCATTAGGTATAATTTATTTACCTTTGATGAAATCAAAAACGCTCCTATTATTTCAAGCAATTACATTATATTTTACGACTCACCTGATGGTGTAGCACCAATGACTAATTCAATTCTATTTTCAAATGTAAATCCAAACCGTAAAATAGAATTGATAAATTATATTGAAAATCTAGGTTATGTAAAAGATATAAATGCATATAGGAATACAGATGGAAATGAATCCTGGCGTAAAGACAATTTATTTATACAAATAAAACAAATTAATAGTGAACATACGATTTTATTCTTAGTGGAGAAAAATTAATGACATTTTTCTCCACTCATGTTGACTAAGCTATCGGATATTAAAAGTTGGGCTAATAAACCAATGAATAAGCTTAATTGATGCCAATAATAGTGCTAGGCTAATGGTGATAACAGTGAGTGCAAAAACCATCGGTAACGTAAGGGATAAATGAAAAAAGATTATGCCTTGTAAAAGGATAAAACAAATAATTGGATGAATTAGATAAACACCTAACGCATTATTGGCAAGAGAAGCGTATTTTTGAGTGGTTGGTGCAAGGTAAATAATCCCTGCGCTTAAAATAAAACTTATCAATAAAGAGATAATATATATAATTAATTTTGCAAAAAATAGACTCCCTTCTAATTTTGTTATTATAATATAATTGATATTAGATTGATAATAAAGTATAAATATTGATAATAAACTTATTAAAGCAATAACCACCAAAGATTGACTTCTCAATTTAGCAATTGTTTGTTGGTCTACTAAATAAGCGATAATAAAAAATGGAAAATATTGTATTATAGCCAAGAAAGTAGATAGTTTAGATTCATAGCCTTTAGTTAACAACGATAGCAAAATACTGACAAGCAGAAGAGAGAATAATATTGGTTTATGATGTCTGATATATGAAGGTAACAATAGGAAAAAAGCTTGCCAAATAGGTGTAGCAAGAAAAAACCAAACACCATTTTGAGGAAAAAGAAGGTAAGTATTAAGGTCAAATTGCCCTGAATAATAAAGAGGGATCATATCAATAGTTTGGAAAGTCGCATAAATCACTAAGGCAGCCAATAAATTATCACGCCAACTTTTCCATGTCCCATTTTTAGTAATAAACCCGATAATAAAAACAAACATAGGAATTAATGTTAAATCAAATATATTAATCAGTAATGAAAAGTCAGGGGTATGGCTTTGTTTCAAATAGAAACTAAAAACAATAAGTGAACTTAATATCAATTTTAATGCTGGCCAATAGGGTTGCTTAATTTTTTCCATACTCAACATTAACTTACCTTAGTTATTTATATTTTTCGGTATAAAATAATAAACCAGTTTACACCTTCCTGCTAATATTAATATAAAAGAAACCAAATATCATTTAGATAAATTTACTTAGGAAATAACTGATAGATCAAATTCGGGAAAATATCATCTTCAGATTAGAGTTCTATATTCTGTCAATAATGCTAACCTCAACTGAAAACAATGATACTTTATCTTTACTATTAGCATTTTTTTAGACAAACTTTGCCTATACAATAGACAAAGTTGATGTTTATCAGGGAATTACTATGACAGCCTTACCACGAAAAAATATGTGGCAGATTGTCCTTACTATCATTTTAGTAGGAATAAATTTACGCCCTTTTTTAACCGGGCCTGGTCCTGTTATTGACAATATTATTGCTTCAACAGGTATGAGCTATAGCCAAGTCTCATTACTCACGTTATTACCCATGATTTTAATGGGAGTCGGTGCTTTGGTTGTGCCCTTTTTACAACCTTATATTCAAGCTCGTAGAGGGCTACAAGTTGCGATGCTTATCTTATTATTAGCATCGTTTTCTCGTGCCTATGTTTCTGATGGTGATCAGTTACTTATTACTGCTCTATTTTGTGGTTTAAGTGTCGCTTATATCCAAGCGGTTTTCCCTGGCATCATCAAAGCGTGGTTTGGACAGAAAACTCCCATTATGATGGGTCTCTACTCAGCCATGCTAATGGGAGGAGGTGCATTAGGTGCTCAGTTATCCCCTGTTCTTACGGCATCTGATGGCAATTGGCAACAGGCTCTTGCTTGGTTTGCGTTACCCGCGAGCGTCGCATTAGTTGCTATTACGCTATCAATTAAAAAGAATATTTCCGAAACCAATAAACTGCCACTTAATACATTGATTTGGCGACCAAGAACAGCCTTATTAATTGTTGGATTTGGCTTTGTTAATGCCGGTTACGCTTCGATGGTGGCATGGTTAGCTCCCTTCTATCAATCATTAGGTATGCCAAGTGCACAAAGTGGCTCATTAGTTGCTATTTTGTCACTCTTTCAAGCATCAGCAGCATTAATTATTCCATTTCTTGCTGCCAAAAATCATGATCGCCGTTTTTGGCTACTTTTAACACTGACAAGCCAACTTATTGGATTTTTAGCGCTGATGACAATGCCAATGAGCGCCCCTTATCTATGGAGTATCTTTTTAGGCTGTGGGTTGGGTGGTTGTTTCTCAATGATGATGATTGCCGCATTAGATCATGTTCCTCATCCATTACACGCAGGAGCACTATCAGCCTTGATGCAAGGTGGCGGATTTATTATTGCCTCTTTTGGGCCGCTGATCGCAGTATGGCTACAACAAGATGATGGTAGTTTTACCTATGCTTGGGCTTTTCATGCTGTCTTAGTGATATTAACTATGGGATTATTTGCACGGTTAAATCCTCATAATTATAATAAGGCCTATCCTACTAGCCATATATTGACAGATTAGTGATAAAAATAAGCATTATAAGGCATCTGTGTCATTCACTCAGATACCTTATAAAAAGCACATTAATTCTGTTGATAAATATCTGGGACATCAGTGATCAACATATCGACTCCCCATGCTTCAAAATCTTTCACTTCTTTAGGATCATTGGGGGTATAGCAATAAATTTCATAGCCTGCTTGTTTCAACATAGCCGCTTGTTGCTGCGTTAAATATTGATAATTACAATGCACGCTAAACCCCTCTATAGCTTGTAAAGTTTCTAGTGCATTATCAGGAATATCATCCCATAGCTGTCCTCGACGAATGGCGGGCAGATAACGTTTCATCACCATTAATGCGTGAGTATCGAAAGAGGAAAACAGGATTTGTTCGTTAGGGATATCTGCGCTTTTTATCATTTCAGATACCGCTAAACATAAGCGCTCTACATCATCATCAGGCCATGTTTTAAGTTCGATATTGAGCTTAGTGCCTGAGCGCTTTATCAACTGCAAACCTTGTCTTAGTGTGGGAATTTTTTCCCCTTGATAAAGTGAACTAAACCAACTGCCTGCATCAAGACGGTGTAAATCATCCAAACTATGAAAGCGCACCGCACCTTGTCCATTCGTGCAACGATTAACCGTCTTGTCATGGATCAGTACAGGTACATGATCTGCCGTTAATTGCACATCGGTTTCAATCCATTCACACCCAAAATCAATCGCCATTTTAAATGCGGCTAATGTGTTTTCAGGTGCCTTTCCAGAAAATCCTCTATGAGCGGCTATTTTCATCTTTCTCTCCTTATTCGTTGATATCGCCATCATGACAACCATTTATGACAGCAATTTGACAGTCACACCATCAACATATCTTCATTTAATTGTCACCCATTTGTCATAAAGAACGCTTAGGGTATTTCTTAAATTAGATTGCGCCTTTCGTATTTAAATAAAAAGGAAATTTTGCATGTCGATTAAATCCTTCAGTACGCTTGCCATAGCAATAGCATTATTTACTTCACCAACCTACGCAAAAACCGAAATAGAGTGGTGGCACGCTATGGGGGGCGCCCTAGGTCAAAAAGTCAATCAAATTGCCTCAGACTTTAATGCCAGCCAATCAGAATATGTGATAAAACCTGTCTATAAAGGGACTTATCCAGAAACGATGACCAGCGCTGTTGCTGCATTTCGAGCCAAAAACCAACCTGCGATTGTTCAAGTGTTTGAGGTGGGAACAGCAAGTATGATGGGAGCTAAAAAAGCCATTTTTCCTGTTTACCAATTAATGGAAAAAACCAACGAGCCATTTGATCCTAATAGCTACCTCTCGACAGTTACCGCTTATTACACCACCAGCGATGGTAAGATGATATCTCTACCTTTTAATAGCTCAACGCCTGTGCTTTATTACAACAAAGCACTATTTAAACAAGCAGGCATAGAGCAACCTCCTAAAACATGGAAAGAGATGGGGGCTGTCTCTCAGAAACTACTTGATGCTGGCGTGAAATGTGGTTTTACCACCACTTGGCAATCATGGACCCAAATAGAGAATTTTGGCGCTCGTAATAACTTACCTATCGCCACCAAAAATAACGGCTTTGATGGGACTGATACCTCATTTTTATTTAATCAGGCACCGTTTGTTGCTCATATCCAACGCATGGCGGATTGGTCTAAATCCGGTATTTTTAAATATGGTGGCCGCCAATCTGATGCTATGCCGCTATTTTATACTCAAGAATGCGCCATGGTGATGGAGTCATCTGCAGGCTTTGCGGGTATTAAAGAGAATATGAAAGGCATTGATATTGGTGTTAGCCAATTGCCTTATGACGATACTTTAGTTGATAAACCTGCTAATAGCATTATCGGAGGTGCCTCATTATGGGTAATGGCAGGTCGCCCTGATGCTGAATATAACGGTGTCGCTAAATTCTTTACCTATCTTTCTAGCCCTGAAGTACAAGCAGATTGGCATCAAGCAACCGGTTATTTACCTGTGACGAAAGCAGCTTATGCATTAACACAACAACAGGGGTTCTATCAGCAAAATCCTGGTGCTGATACGGCTATTTTACAAATGACCACCTCTGACTCTACAGCAAACTCAAAAGGCTTGCGCTTTGGTAACTTTTTACAAACGCGAGAAATCGTCGATGAAGAATTAGAAAAAGTGTGGTCAGGCAAACAGAGCGCTCAAGCCGCCTTGGATAATGCGGTTAAACGGGGAAATGAACAACTACGCCGATTTGAACGCACTCAGTAAGGTATTTGGTATTCGGCGAACATCAATAAGTGTTCGCCTGTTATTTTGTCAGATCTCTGGATACAGTATGGCTTCCCAATCCGTTTACTTTAAACAAAAATGGTTACCTATCGCGCTGATCTTCCCTCAATTAGCCATTACTTTAGTTTTCTTTATTTGGCCGGCTGGACAAGCATTGTTGCAATCTTTTCAGTTAGAAGATGCTTTTGGCCTTAGTAGTGAATTTGTTGGTTTAGAAAATTTTCAGCGCTTATTTAATGATAATTATTATTTTGACAGCTTAATCACCACGCTTATTTTTAGTACCAGTGTTGTATTACTTTCAATGTTATCTGCGGTTATTTTAGCGGGTATTGCTGAGCAAATATTACGGGGTAAATTGTTTTACCGCACAATACTTATCGCTCCTTATGCTATTGCTCCTGTTATCGCAGGTTTTCTCTGGTTGTTTATGCTCGATCCTACCATTGGTGTATTAAGCCGAGTATTAAACAAAATCGGTATCAATTGGGATCCGGTCTTAAATACATCTCATGCAATGTGGATGGTGATTTTAACCGCCACATGGAAACAGATAAGCTATAACTTTCTGTTTTTTCTTGCCGCGTTACAATCTGTGCCTAAATCGTTGCTAGAAGCAGCAGCCATTGATGGCAGTGGTCCAATTAAACGTTTTATTACCATTGGTTTGCCATTAATTTCGCCGACAACTTTTTTCTTATTGGTGGTTAATTTTGCCTACGCCTTTTTTGACACCTTTCCCATCATTCATGCCATGACCCAAGGTGGCCCCGGTAATAGCACCTCAACATTAGTTTATAAAGTGTATAACGATGGATTTGTTGGATTAGATTTAGGCTCATCAGCGGCACAATCAGTTATTTTAATGTTGATTGTTGCCATATTGACCATTATTCAATTTCGTTATGTTGAGAAAAAGGTGGCTTACTAATGGTTGAACGTAGACCTCTCTTCCACGCTTTTTGCCATCTTATTCTGATTGTTGGCATTCTTTCTGTAGCATTTCCGGTATGGATCGCTGTTGTTGCGACTACCCACCAAAATACCGAATTTGCCACAGGCTCGCCTCTTTGGTTTGGTCAGGAGGGTATCGAGGTTTTTAAAACGCTCTTTTCATCAGCGGGAACGACTCAAAATAGTGCAATTACCATTAATGGTATGCTATTGAACTCTTTAGTTATGGCGTTAGTGATCACTATTGGTAAATTGGTTATCTCTATTGCCTCCGCTTACGCCGTGGTGTTCTTTCGTTTTCCTGGCAGAATGCTGGCTTTTTGGACAATCTTCTTTACCTTGATGCTCCCCGTCGAAGTGCGGATCATGCCGACCTTTGAGGTAGTGACAAATCTTAATATGTTGAACTCCTATGCAGGACTGACCATTCCACTGATTGCGAGTGCAACGGCTACATTTTTGTTTCGCCAATTTTTTCTTACCATCACCCCAGAGCTGATTGAAGCGGCCAAAATTGATGGTGCAGGGCCAATAAAATTTTTCTTTACCATTTTATTGCCTTTATCCCGTACCAATATTGCCGCGCTTTTTGTTATCACCTTTATCTATGGCTGGAATCAATATCTTTGGCCAATGCTTATCACCACAGATACTCAGTACTACACCATTGTCATGGGCATCAAACAGATGGTGGCCGTATCTGATGGCGTGATTGAGTGGAACAAAATTATGGCAACCACTTTAATTGCAATGTTGCCACCTGTCTTTATCGTCATTTTGATGCAAAGAGCCTTTGTTAAAGGCTTTGTTGATACGGAGAAATAATATGACTACCGTAACACTGACTAATTTAGAAAAACGTTATCCTAATGGTTATCAAGCAATTTCCACGCTCAATCTCTCTATTGAGCAAGGCGAAATGGTGGTTTTAGTAGGGCCTAGTGGTTGTGGAAAATCAACACTACTGCGCATGATAGCGGGATTAGAAACCATCACAGATGGCGATTTACTGATTGATAATCGACGCGTAAATGAACATGAGCCTAGTGAGCGAGATATTGCAATGGTTTTTCAAAATTATGCCCTCTACCCGCATATGTCTGTCTATGACAATATGGCGTATGGTTTGCGTAATCGAAAAGTCCCCAAAGCTGAAATCATAGCCCGAGTCGATCGCGCTGCTCATATGCTAGAAATAAGCCATTTACTGGATAGAAAACCTAAAGAGCTTTCTGGTGGACAACGCCAACGCGTTGCCATGGGCAGAGCGATTGTCCGTGATCCCAAAGTCTTCTTATTTGATGAACCGCTCTCTAACCTTGATGCCAAACTACGCGTACAAATGCGTCTTGAAATCAAAAAGCTGCAGCAAAAATTAGCCACTACTTCTGTTTATGTCACTCATGATCAAGTGGAAGCCATGACCTTGGCGGATAAATTAGTGGTACTAAACCAAGGTCATATAGAACAAGTTGGCTCCCCCTTAGAGATTTATGAAAGCCCTGCTTCTGTATTTGTGGCAACATTTATGGGATCACCGGCGATGAATATTTTAACCACTCATATCAATCGCGGTATTATTGAAATTGCGGATGGTCATCTTGCTATTTCTGCCCACTCATTACCTAATGGTGAGATCCAACTAGGATTACGTCCTGAACATTTGCTCATAAATCAACAAAATCCACTGTTTCATGCTAATGTCGATTTTATTGAAGCTTTAGGGGCTGATGTTTTAATTTACGCCACCACTTGTGACCAACAATCTATTGTTATTCGAGCCGCAAACGATCATGGTGTTAATGTGGGTAATAGAATAGGTGTTGCTATTTATCCAGAAAATCTACATTTTTTTGATCGACAAACCCAAAAACGGATTGAACGTCCTACCATGTTGTTAAGTGAACGATTAGTCTCTTAATTTATTCTCACTGTGATTCATTTTCAGTTTAATCTTAATAGCAATGTTTTTAGCATTGCTATTATTTTTTCATCGATGAGAAAACACACATAACATCAATATACTTAACACTTAAAATGTATAAAGTAGATTATTTTGATGCTATCCATTGCGATTAATCTTTGCTAAAAGAGAGATGATAAAAAATTTACAACATATTAAAATTTAATAAAAATTTTACAATAAATACCTTTAAATCCATTTTAAAAACCATGATTAGTTACATTAATAAAAGTACACTTATTAAGGATTTTAATATTTTATATAATAAGTTTAAAAAATAGAAAAATACGCGTTTAAAATAATAAAAATAATTTTTTATAGCAGTAGAATAATATCATTAGAATATCCGCATATTGCACCACTAGATAAGCACTGCTATTCTTTTGCTCGCATTTAATGTGCAACTAATAATATTAAACTGCTAAGCAGAAAAGGACTTAATTGATAATGAAAATAAAACTACTTGCGACAGTGATGGTATCCGCGGCATTACTCTCTGGCTGTAAAAATCTTGATACTTCTATGTTAGCACAATCAGGTACACAACTTTTCCAAGCGGCAACATTAAGTGATGACGATGTCAAAGCGCTAACTAATGATGCATGTAAAGAAATGGATGCTAAAAACAAAATTGCACCTGCAAATAGTAACTACACTAAACGCTTAAATAATATCGCGAAAGCGTTAGGTAATGAAGTTAATGGTACTCCAGTAAACTATAAAGTTTACCTCACTAAAGATGTCAATGCATGGGCGATGGCAAACGGCTGTGTGCGCGTTTATAGCGGTTTAATGGACATCATGACTGACAACGAAGTGGAAGGTGTATTGGGCCATGAAATGGGACACGTGGCATTAGGCCATACACGTAAAGCAATCCAAGTAGCACATGCCACCGTTGCGGCACGTACCGCAGCCTCTTCAGCGGGGGGAGTAGCAGCACAATTAAGTAGTTCCCAGTTAGCAGAAATGGGTGAAAAACTGGTTAATGCCCAGTTCTCTCAACACCAAGAAACACAAGCTGATAACTTCTCTTACGATCTGCTGAAAAAACGCGGTGTCAATACTTCAGGCTTAGTGACTGGCTTTGAAAAATTAGCTAAATTAGGTGGTAGTGATTCAAGCATGTTTGATTCTCACCCACCATCAAAAGAGCGTGCTGACAATATTCGTAACCGCATTGCCGAAGATAAAAAATAAACTTTATCGCCCCTATATTTAACCATATGGGGGTTTTCTTTATGCTTTTTCCTTGTGGCGAAAACGATTTGCAACATCAGCTAAAAAGCGTTTAATTGCCAGCCTTTCATTTTGATCATACTGTTCAAATAAGGTTATCCATTTTGCCTGAGATTGTTGATGTAACAATTCATGAGTGTGAAACAGCTTTTCCCCTTCAGTAGTTAAAATAAAAAATATCTCTTTTTGGTTATCCGCTAATTTTATTTTCTCAATAGCGCCTTTACTCTGTAAGCGACGACAAATTTTTGAGACTGCCCCACGTGTCATTGCCATATAATCACTGATCGTTGTGAGGTTGCGCATACTCTCTTCACCAATACAATGGATCACATGAAGCTCTGTGAGTGAATAATTTTCTAACCCCTTCTCTGCTAATACTTTCTTATGACCTTCATCATTATTCGCTTCTTTTAAGTGCAACAATTCACTTAAACCATTAAGCAATTCCTGTGTGGTTACTTGCTGTTTTGTCATTTTGTTTCCTTGGAAAAAATATTTTAAAAAATAATACCAAAACTATTTACAACAATCAAAATATCGCTATTATCTATTTTGTTTCCACGGAAACAAAATTAAGAGGCAATATAATGAAATTATCAATCCGTAGTCTGTTTTACCTTGTTTGCTTTAGCGCTTTATTAGGCTCTCTAGCACAAAATATTTATACTCCTGTGCTGCCATTGATCCAGCAGCAATTTAATACCACATTATCACTGGTTAACCTTACGGTATCAGCTTTCACTTTTGCTATGGCTGTTATGCAGTTATGTTATGGTTCATTGATTGATAAATGGGGCAGAAAACCTATTTTGCTCAGTGGGTTAACGATTTCAATTATCGGCGCACTTATTTGTATATGGGCTAATTCTATTAATCTATTAATTTTTGGACGAGTGATCCAAGCCATAGGTATCGCTGCCATCCCTGTTGTCGCAGCAACTATTTTAGGCGATCTCTATCAAGGGAATGAGCGTGCTAAAGCAATGGGAAGTTACCAAATGTTACTAGCATTAGCACCAGCGAGTGGTCCTTTATTAGGCGGCTATTTAGCACAACATTATCACTACCAAAGTATTTTTGTTTTCTTAAGTATGGTGGGACTTGTTTTGCTGATTGCCCATCTATTTTATTTACCTGAAACTCGCCCAGAACAAAAACAGTCCGTTAAAAGCTTATCTGCTATGCGACAAGTGCTCGCCGCCCCAGAGGGTAAATCTGTTTTTGTGATAAGTTTTATGGTGTTTTATAACTACTTCTGCCTATTAGTATTTTTACCCTTAATTGCTTTTCACCTTTATCACTTAAATAGCAGTGAAATTGGTGGGCTTTATGTTCCTATGTCCATTGCACTGGTGTTAGGCAGTTACCTTTACCGTAAGGTTTGTCATTTGTTTAGCGCTGAATATGGTGTGATCATAACTTCATGTATAAACCTTGCCATGTTGTCGTTATTTGCCCTATTTTGGCAAATCTCATTACCAATAATGTTAATATTAACGGTGTTATATGGTCTCTCTTTAGGATTAACTATGCCTACACACACAACCTTATTAACCAGCCACTTTAGTTCAGTAAGAGCAACGGCAATGGGTATTTATAATTTTATCCGCTACTGTGGTATGGCAGCAGGGCCTATGGTCGCAAGCTATTTTGTCACCGATAATCATTATCAATATGTCTTTTATTCTTGTGTGATCTTAACAAGTTTGGCATTGTGTTTTGCCATCAAAACGCTACTTTCCACATTAAAACAACAACGACAAACCATCGACTAACAGGACATTTGATGAAACTAACCATTGAAAATCTGCCGCAGCTTTCAGCACAAGATAAAATAGATTTAGGGAAAATTTGGCAAGATAGTGAGTACCAAATGGCACTCACTGCACCAATCACCACAGAGCATGCTCTTTTTGTCGCCCGTTTTAACGGGCGATTACTAGCGGCTTGTCGTATAAAATACCAAGCAAAAACAGCGCTTATCAGTGATTTTATGGTAAGAGAAGTGACTCGTCGTCGTGGTGTTGGGCATTACTTACTAACACAATGCCTTGAAAAAAATCCAACCATTACACATTGGCAAGCTTTATTGAAAACAGGGCAAATCAACGATCCTGTAGCACAGGCTTTTTTAGCGCATCATCATTTTGCTACTTCATTACAGGCTGATACTTATGATTATTTCTGCAATGATAAAGCATAAAGCCTCGCTACATTATAAGCGGTTTCCTGTAAATTTTGCTCAGCATTATCAAAGGCTTGTTGTAAAGTGGCAACACCAGGCATGATAGAGAAAACCGCATCAATACCCTGCTGATGAACCACATCATAATCTGGTAAATAACCACCAACTAATGCAATCACTGGGCGATGGTATTTTTTAGCTAATTTAGCAACACCTATCGGGGTTTTACCTTGCGCCGATTGGCTGTCCATTCGCCCTTCGCCAGTTATGACCAAATCTGCATCGATTAACTGTTTTTCTAATTCAACAGCGTTAGCAACCAAATCAATACCTGGTGAAAGTGTTGCTTGCGTAAATGCCAGCAAAGGCAGAGCCAATCCTCCTGCTGCACCACTTCCTGCAATATTGATAAGAGTGCGTTGTGTCATTTTCTCAAGATAAGTACCAAAATGGTGTAGTGCGCTATCCAGTTGCGCAATATCTTGTTCTGTCGCCCCTTTTTGTGGGCCAAAGACTTTTGAAGCCCCCAATTCGCCACATAATGGATTAGTTACATCACAGGCGATCTCTATATCAACAGAGGCAAGTTTTGGATGTAGTTGATTGATATCTATAGAATGAAGTTGACTTAATGCATGTCCACCAAAAGGCAGAGATGTTCCAGACTTATCTTTAAGACCAAGACCGAGCGCTTGCATCATACCTGCACCGCCGTCATTTGTGGCACTTCCTCCTAAGCCTAAAATGATCTTTTTAACCCCCAAATCTAGTGCGGCACAAATTAACTCACCGGTACCATAACTCGTCGTTAAATTGGGATTGCGTTGAGATGAAGGGATAAGATGAAGACCTGATGCCTGTGCCATTTCAATCACGGCAGTAGTATTATCGCCTAACACTCCCCAAGTGGCTGTTACCTGTTTACCTAATGGATCACAAACTGGCGTTGTGATAAAACGACCATGGGTAGCATCAACTAATGACGTTACTGTACCTTCACCGCCGTCGGCCATAGGAATACAACAATAATCAGCATCAGGTAAATAACGTGAGAAGCCTTGTTTAATCGCCTCTGCCACCTCTTTGGCACTTAAGCTCTCTTTAAAAGGATCTGGGGCGATAACTATTTTTATCTCTTTCACGTCATATTCTCCGCGTATAAAAAAAGCGATATATCAATATCGCTTTTATATCATACTCTACAATCAGAGAGGTTGGATTGGCTTTAAAATGTGATTAATCTTCAATCGCTAAACGCAATTTTTTCATCGCATTTTTTTCTAACTGGCGAACTCGCTCAGCAGAAACACCATATTTATCTGCAAGCTCCTGTAAAGTTGATTTATTATCATCTTCTAACCAGCGAGCGCGGATAATGTCTTGGCTACGTTCATCCAGTGTTTTTATCGCTAAAGTCAGTCGGTCAGCTGCATGGTTATCCCAGTTATCTTCTTCAATACCATCAGCAAAGTCAGAAGATTTATCTTCTAAGAATAGCACCGGAGCTACAGGATGTGAGTCATCACTATCATCAGCACTCATGTCAAATGCCATATCTTGTGCCGACATGCGAGATTCCATTTCACGCACATCGCTCTCAGAAACCCCAAGCTCTTTCGCAACTAGCTCGACTTCATCTTGGTTAAACCACCCTAAGCGTTTTTTGTTTTTTCTTAAATTAAAGAACAGTTTACGCTGTGATTTCGTTGTCGCGACTTTCACGATACGCCAATTACGTAACACATATTCATGAATTTCGGCTTTGATCCAATGCACGGCGAAAGAAACCAGTCTAACCCCAACTTCAGGGTTAAAGCGACGCACCGCTTTCATCAAACCAATATTACCTTCTTGGATAAGATCCGCCTGAGGTAAACCATATCCTGAATAACTGCGAGCAACATGAATAACGAAGCGTAAATGAGAAAGGATCAGCGTTTTCGCTGCTTCCAAATCGCCCTCGTAATGCAGCCGTTCAGCCAGTTCCTTTTCTTCCTCTGCCGTTAACATCGGATAGGAATTGGCTGCACGGATATACGCTTCAATGCTGCCTTGCGGAACCAATGCTAAGGATTGCATTTCTTTTGTCATTCAAATCCTCATGAAAATCAAATAGATAATTAATATTAATACTGTATGGTGAGCAGGAAGAACCTTCTAATAGTACTTAACAGGTCATCGTTGGTGGTAGATATTATGTTTTTACAACATTATTGACCAGCATAAAGACTAAAGGTTCATATCGCATCTATGTTTACATATCTTTGTACTTTACCAAGCAAACCGCAAATTCATCTATTAAAAATAGTACTCAATTCATCTAGGTTAAGTGTAGAACATTATTATGCCAAAGATAGGGGTTTGATAAAATGGCAAGGTTGCCATAATAATGCAACCCGCCATAATAAAAAGGGAAAAAGGGACTAATATGGCTATTCTGGTGTGAATTGACGTAAATGTTGCATGGTGGTCAACCAAGCAGCAAACCAGCCAATGGTCATCGAAACGAGGATCAAAATAACCGATTCATCAAAACCTAATCCAGATATTGAGAAAGTTGTTCCAAATACGGTCGCCGCTTGCGTAACGACATCAGATAACTTCCATACCAATAATGCAGAGAAAATAATCGCAAAAATAGCCCCGATAAAGCCGAGTACTAAACCCCAATTTAAAAAGGGACGCATGATAAAGCCATCAGTAGCACCAATTAATTTCATCACATTAATGGTATCACGACGACTGAAAATATTAAGACGAACACTATTACCAATAACCAATAGCAGTGCCACAATCATTAAGCTACCGATCACCATTGCGATTTGTCCAACTAATGAGGTTAAAGTAGATAACCGAGTAAACCAGCTATCGTCCATTCTCACTTCGTCAACACCGGCAATATTTGCCACTGCATCACGCAAATTAACCATTAATTGCTCGTCATTAGGATCCATAACAGGAGTCACAATCGCGACAGCGGGTAATGGATTTTCTTCTAGCATATCTAATGCGCTACTAAATCCAGACCATGAGCGAAACTCCACTAATGAATCTTGACGAGAAAGATAATTAACCTCTTCGACTTTATCTAATGCCTCGATATTTTTTATCGTTGCCTGCGCTAAGCTGTCATCTAGAGATTTATCAAGATAGACCGTCAGTTGCGGAGTGGGATACCACTGCTCTGCGGCTGTTGATACATTTTTCCAGACAATGTAACAGATACTAGGTAGTGTTAATGAAATCGCTACTACCATCACCGTTAAGAAAGAAGAGAGGGGTTGGCGTAAAAAGTCGGCCATGGTATTACGCCATGCATAACGCCACTGCTCACGGCGTCCACCACGTAATGCTTTTGTTTTCGCTTTTGGTGTTGGCATTGCCTTACGGGAGTGTTTTCCTTTAGCCATTTTGTCCTCCCACCATACGCCCTTGACCTAAGGTTAGAATACGGTAATTCCTGCGCTCTACAAGTGTCATATCATGCGTTGCCATTAACACGGTAACCCCCACGCGATTAAACTCTTCAAACAGACGCATAATGCCTTCTGAAAGTTCACCATCAAGATTCCCTGTTGGCTCATCAGCCAATAACACCGTGGGTTTATTCACAACAGCACGAGCTATTCCCACTCGTTGCTGTTCCCCCCCTGAAAGCTGGATAGGGTAATTTTTCGCTTTATCAAGTAGTCCGACTTTATCCAAGGCGGCTGAAACTCGGCGTCGAATATCCTCTTCACTTGCGCCTGCAATAATCAAAGGTAGAGAGACATTGTCATAAACCGTTCTGTCCATCAGCAAATGGTGATCTTGGAAGATCATCCCTATTTGACGACGCAAAAAAGGGATCTCACTATTTTTTAGCCTACTGATATCATGACCAGCAAACCAAATAGCGCCATCACTTGGACGTTCTATGCCACAAATTAATTTAAGCAATGTACTTTTACCAGCACCAGAATGTCCGGTTAAAAAAGCCATCTCACCAGGGCGAAGATGAAAATCAACCCCCTGTAATGCTTGTCTTCCACCTAAATAAGCCTTGCTGACGTGTTCGAAGCGGATCATTACAACTACTCCTCGCGGGCAAACAGAGCCTCAATAAAATCGTCGGCCTTAAACGGACGTAAATCTTCAATACCTTCACCGACGCCGATATAGCGAATAGGAATACCAAACTGATCAGCGATAGAGAAGATAACGCCCCCTTTTGCAGTACCATCCAGTTTCGTCAAGGTTAATCCTGTCAGCCCAACCGTTTCATTAAACAATTTTGCTTGGCTAACAGCATTTTGCCCTGTACTGGCATCGAGTGTCAGCATCACTTCATGTGGTGCTTCCTCGTCTAATTTTTTCATTACACGGACGATTTTTTTCAGCTCTTCCATTAAATGAGATTTATTTTGCAATCGTCCCGCGGTATCCGCAATCAGAACATCGACACCTTTTGCTTGCGCCGATTGAATAGCATCAAAAATAACCGATGCTGGATCAGCCCCCGTATGCTGAGCAATAACAGGGATATGATTACGCTCACCCCAAACTTGTAGTTGCTCAACCGCCGCTGCACGGAAGGTATCTCCTGCAGCTAACATCACCGATTTACCTTCAGCTTGGTATTGGCGGGCTAACTTACCGATAGTGGTCGTTTTACCGACCCCATTAACTCCGACCATTAAAATGACAAAAGGTTTTTTACCTTCAATATTTAATGGCTTATCCACTTTATTTAAAATATCGCCCATCTCTTCACGCAACTTACCATAAAGAGATTCAGCATCTTTGAGATCTTTACGACTAGCATGCTGAGTCAAACTGTTAATGATCTTGCTAGTGGTATCCATTCCCACATCGGCAATTAACAACTGCTCTTCTAACTCTTCGAAAAGCTCGTCATCAATTTTCTTACCGCGGAATAGCCCCATAAAACCGGAGCCTAAATTTTGTCGTGTTTTTAATAATCCCTTTTTCAAGCGAGAGAAAAAGCCTTCTTTTTTCGGTCTCTCTTGCTCTACGGGTTTATCGACTAATACCTCTTCGCGTAACGCGACAATATCTTCCGCTTTGGCTTGTGCTTGTGCAATACGCTCTTTTTCTTCAGCTTCAGCTTCTTGGCGTGCTTGTTCAGCTTCAAGTTGCGCTTGACGTTG
>NZ_CAWPCB010000013.1:0-28235 GCF_963886535.1 Proteus sp. G2675 | reverse complement strand
CACATAACACGTATCTCTTAGGTAAGGAGGTGATCCAACCGCAGGTTCCCCTACGGTTACCTTGTTACGACTTCACCCCAGTCATGAATCACAAAGTGGTAAGCGCCCTCCCGAAGGTTAAGCTACCTACTTCTTTTGCAACCCACTCCCATGGTGTGACGGGCGGTGTGTACAAGGCCCGGGAACGTATTCACCGTAGCATTCTGATCTACGATTACTAGCGATTCCGACTTCATGGAGTCGAGTTGCAGACTCCAATCCGGACTACGACAGACTTTATGAGTTCCGCTTGCTCTCGCGAGGTCGCTTCTCTTTGTATCTGCCATTGTAGCACGTGTGTAGCCCTACTCGTAAGGGCCATGATGACTTGACGTCATCCCCACCTTCCTCCGGTTTATCACCGGCAGTCTCCTTTGAGTTCCCACCATTACGTGCTGGCAACAAAGGATAAGGGTTGCGCTCGTTGCGGGACTTAACCCAACATTTCACAACACGAGCTGACGACAGCCATGCAGCACCTGTCTCAGCGTTCCCGAAGGCACTCCTCTATCTCTAAAGGATTCGCTGGATGTCAAGAGTAGGTAAGGTTCTTCGCGTTGCATCGAATTAAACCACATGCTCCACCGCTTGTGCGGGCCCCCGTCAATTCATTTGAGTTTTAACCTTGCGGCCGTACTCCCCAGGCGGTCGATTTAACGCGTTAGCTCCAGAAGCCACGGTTCAAGACCACAACCTCTAAATCGACATCGTTTACAGCGTGGACTACCAGGGTATCTAATCCTGTTTGCTCCCCACGCTTTCGCACCTGAGCGTCAGTCTTTGTCCAGGGGGCCGCCTTCGCCACCGGTATTCCTCCACATCTCTACGCATTTCACCGCTACACATGGAATTCTACCCCCCTCTACAAGACTCTAGCCAACCAGTTTCAGATGCAATTCCCAAGTTAAGCTCGGGGCTTTCACATCTGACTTAATTGACCGCCTGCGTGCGCTTTACGCCCAGTAATTCCGATTAACGCTTGCACCCTCCGTATTACCGCGGCTGCTGGCACGGAGTTAGCCGGTGCTTCTTCTGCGGGTAACGTCAATTGACAAGGGTATTAACCTTATCACCTTCCTCCCCGCTGAAAGTACTTTACAACCCTAAGGCCTTCTTCATACACGCGGCATGGCTGCATCAGGCTTGCGCCCATTGTGCAATATTCCCCACTGCTGCCTCCCGTAGGAGTCTGGGCCGTGTCTCAGTCCCAGTGTGGCTGATCATCCTCTCAGACCAGCTAGAGATCGTCGCCTAGGTGAGCCTTTACCCCACCTACTAGCTAATCCCATATGGGTTCATCCGATAGTGCAAGGTCCGAAGAGCCCCTGCTTTGGTCCGTAGACATTATGCGGTATTAGCCACCGTTTCCAGTAGTTATCCCCCTCTATCGGGCAGATCCCCATACATTACTCACCCGTCCGCCGCTCGTCAGCAAGAAAGCAAGCTTTCTCCTGTTACCGCTCGACTTGCATGTGTTAGGCCTGCCGCCAGCGTTCAATCTGAGCCATGATCAAACTCTTCAATTAAAAGTGTTTGATGCTCAAAGAAATCGAAAACTTAGCTTATTCATTATATGAATTAACTTGTTAGTCACTCTTCAAGACTTGATACATCTAATTTTTTAGAAGATATCGTCTCTGCGAGTGCCCACACAGATTGTCTGATAATTTGTTAAAGAGCAGTGCAACTATCGCTGCCGTTTCCGGTCTTCTGCGTTGTTGCAAGGATGCGTATATTACGCTATTCCTCTGAAGAGTCAAGAGTTTTTTCAAACTTTTTTCTTTTCTCTTCCCTTTCCGTCGTTGCTGTTGTCAGCTCATCGTCGGTCAGTGGGTGCGCATTATAGGGGCTTCTCAGATTAGCGCAAGTATTTATTTCAATTTTTTTTCTGTTCGCTCTATTTTTAAGCTACACGTCTATTTTTGACACTAAAACCCCGCTAGTAGCACAAAAATTATACTACCAATAACCGTTTTGTCTATTCGTTATCTTCTATCGATCATCATCGATCCACTTACTTTTATTATCATCGCTATTTATTTCAGTTAAAAATAATACTCTGGATTATTCTCTCGTCAGATATACCTGCTCACTGCTATGCTTTTCTATATTACAATTACAGCAAAGTACCGCCACAATATTCGTATGAGGTCAATCATGAGCCATTCCACTATTAGAAGTTACTTACACTTATCACCTTCCATTGCTAAAGATGTTTATATTGACGTGACAGCCACTGTTATTGGTGATGTACGCCTTAGTGAAGATGTCAGCATTTGGCCAATGGTTGTGATCCGCGGTGATGTTAACTATGTCAGTGTAGGAGCAAGGACTAATATTCAAGATGGCTCAGTGCTACATGTTACACATGCATCAGAAAATACCCCTAATGGTTTTCCTCTCATCATCGGTGATGATGTGACTGTTGGACACAAAGCAATGTTACATGGGTGTACAATCGGAAACCGAGTATTAGTCGGCATGGGATCAATCTTACTTGATGGTGCAATTATTGAAGATAATGTTTTGATCGGCGCAGGAAGCCTAGTACCACCTGGTAAACGACTAGAAAGTGGTTTTCTTTATTTAGGTAGCCCAGTAAAAAAGATCCGCCCACTCACGCCCGCAGAAATACAACACTTTATCTACTCTGCTAATAATTACGTAAAGTGGAAGAACGACTATTTATCAACGGCTCATTCCGCCATTGATAAACAGTAAAATGGATGAAGAGTTGACACTTCATACAGCTTAGCCAACTCTTCAAATTCTTCTTCAATTTCCCATCGATGCTGTTTAAACAAACAAAGACCATTACTATTATCACCAAAGCGTGCCTTTAGCTCTTGTTCGGTGATTTGGCAATCAAATAACATTCCATTGACCATGATAGGGAAAAGAACGCAATTTTGATCTTCAAGCCACTGCTCACGATCAGGAAATTGAATGGATTGATTCATTTATTCAAATTTTCTCTTAAAATATTTATTGTTGGATTAATATCAGGTACTCGCTCATACCATAACTCAACGGCATAAGCGGCTTGCCCTACCAGCATACCTAGGCCATCAGATAAGCGTGTACTACCATTTTTTAATGCATAGTATAAAAAAGAAGTCATACCTGCCTTATAATACAAATCATAACAAGCAGTTTTAAAACCATAAGCACTATCAGGTATAGGAGGAATATCGTCCGTCATACTAGATGAAGAGGCGTTAATAATTAGATCATAATGTTTATCTGTAACATTTTGTGGAGCACTAGCTCTAATTGTACCAAATTGGCTAAATTCTTGTGCTAATTGTTGTGCTTTTTCAACAGTGCGATTAGTCAAAGTAATATCACAATTATAATTTAATAATGGTAATAATATCCCTCGTGTAGCACCACCAGCCCCAATAACAAGAACCGATAATATTTTTCCGGGGATAATAAAATCCAACCTAGCTAAATCAAGAATTAAGCCCTGACCATCAGTATTATCACCTAATAACGTGCCGTCATCTAATTTTAAAATAGTATTAACAGCACCACAGGCTTGTGCTCTTTGTGTTAATTTATCCACAAAGCGAAAAGCATCTTCCTTAAAAGGAACGGTAACATTAGCTCCACGTCCACCTTGAGAAAAAAATTGCGTTGCTACTTTATCAAATTCGCCTAATGGAACCAGTAAACGCCCATATTCATAATCAATCCCTGACTGTTTCGAAAAAAGCTGATGAATAAAAGGAGATTGACTATGTTCAATGGGATTGCCCATCACTACATATTTTTCCATAGCATCATTATCCTTGTCGATATAGCTCACCTGTGAGTGCATCTCTAATTTCAGAAGGATTTTTTCTGCCACCAACCTCGCCATTTACAATAGCAATTCGGTTACGAAACTGCTCTTGTACTTCTTCAACACTACGGCATGGAGGAAGTCCGCTTAAATTTGCGCTGGTTGATACTAATGGTTTGCCATAAGCCACACATAATGCTTTCACAATAGGGTGATCCGTAACCCTTACAGCTAAGGAAGAAAACCGCCCTGTTAGCCATTTTGGCGTTGTTGACTTAGCTGGAATAACCCAAGTGATTGGGCCTGGCCAAGAGGCAAACATCCGCTCCCGCTGTTCTTGAGTCAATGCGTTATCATCAATATAAGGTTTTAATTGTTCATAGTTATCAGCAATTAAAATAAGCCCTTTCTCAATGGCTCTCTGTTTTAACTCAAGTAATGCCATTACCGCGCTTTCACTATCAGGATCACAACCGACACCAAACACAGCTTCTGTTGGATAGGCAATAACTTGATTATTTTGCAGTGCTTCTATAATTGTATTATTTACAGGTGATACTTCGTTATTCATGTTCTTCTCTTTTTGTTTGTTGCTTGCCACACAATTTGCTGGCGCACACTAATCTTACTCCTTGAGAAGACCTCTTTTCCATCAATAATGGATAATGACAATATTCGCACTCACCATTAATCGGTTTATTATTTAGTACAAATTGACATTCAGGATATTGGTTACAAGCATAAAATATTTTACCAAACCGAGACTTACGCTGTAATAATTTGCCCTTCTCGCACTGAGGACAATGAATCACAGTCTCATCAGGTTTATCAATTTGTTCTATATGCTCACAAGCAGGATAATTGCTACAGCCTATAAACATGCCAAACTTACCTTGTCGTAAAACTAAATCTGCGCCACAACATTGGCAAGGCTGTCCTTCTAATACTTTAATAACCTGTCCATCGCCTTGAGATTTCAACGCCTTAATATAATGGCAATTAGGATAAGCAGAACATCCTAGAAAAGGGCCATGGCCACCATTTCTTATAATTAAATCACTGCCACATTCAGGACATTTTTCTTGCTCAGATGGATGCGTAAACGGCATTATTTTTGCCATTGTCTTACCTCATAACACTTATTCCAATCGAATATAGCCACCCGCCACAATAGCGACTTTTTCGATAAGCTCAAGCTCTAATAAAAGAGGAGCTAAATCTGATGTGGATAAACCGCTCTTATTCGCAATAATATCAATCGGGATAGCTTTATCAAAACCTAACAAAGGCAATATCAAATTTATTGATTGCTGTTGAGTGGGTGTAAGTTTTTCAATTTCTAATGGCATATTGCTGGACTCTTTTTTATTGGCTGCTGAGCCAACCTCTGCGATATGCTCGTCCTGTAAATCATCATTATGATTAAAGATTAACCACTGCCAAGAGCTATTTAAATATTCCATAATATCATCTGGCGAAGAGGCTAAATTCGCCCCCTGTTTTAGCAACTGATGATTTCCTTCAAAGTGTGAATCACCGAGTAATCCGGGTAACACAAACAATTCTTTGCCTTGTTGTAGAGCATAATTGGCAGTGATTAAAGATCCACTTTTTATGCCAGCTTCTACAATTAAGAGAGCTGAACTCAATCCACTAATAATTCTATTCCTTTGCGGGAAATGACGAGCTAAAGGTGGTGCCATCGGGAGATGTTCTGAAACAAGAACACCCGACTCTTTGATTTGCTCTGCTAGTCGACGATGAAATGATGGGTAAATTTGTTCTAAACCACTCCCTAATACAGCAATAGTGACGCCATGATGTTTTAAAGCACTACGATGTCCAACACCATCAATCCCTTGCGCCAACCCGCTTGTAATTGTGAATTTATTTTTCACGAGCTGTTGTGCAAAATAAGTCGCCCACTTAGTCCCATACTGTGTAGCATCTCTACTACCAATTAATGCAATTTGTGTGCTTTTTAAATGCTCTTTATTACCTGCAACAAAAAGCAAAAGAGGTGGAGAAGATATTTGTTTTAATAGCAAAGGATAATCTGAATCAGAAATTGTTAAGAGTGATGATTCATTTTTATCTAGCCACTTTAATGTACTTTTGACACAATTTGCCTGAAGCCTCATAAATTGGTGACTTTGTTGTTCTGATAGGCCACATTCTAGTAACACTTTACGATTTAGTTGCGTCAATGATTGTAAGTATTCCACCACCTTAATCGCTTTATTTACTGGCAATCTTGAAACAACATTAAGTCTTATCCATATTTCTCTGGCATCCATGCATTATCCTAGTGTTATTTTTTAACATACAAGGTGAGTGCTAAACTCAGCAAATACTGTCAATCCAGACAATAAATGTCTAGAATAGACGTTAATTCTCATTCACATTTTAGAAACAGTCCAAATAAATTATGGCAGTATTACACGTATTACATTATCCAGACGAGCGCCTTCGCACCATTGCAAAGCCAGTCGAAAAAGTTGATGCCGAAATTCAAAAAATTGTCGATGATATGTTTGAAACAATGTATTTGGAAGAAGGTATCGGTTTAGCTGCGACACAGGTGGATATCCACCAGCGCATCATCGTCATTGATATCTCTGAAACACGAGATCAAAAACTGGTACTCATTAATCCAGAACTTCTTGATCAGGAAGGTGATACCGGAATAGAGGAAGGTTGTTTATCAATACCTGAACAACGCGCATTTGTGCCTCGTGCAGAGCGCGTAAAAGTAAGAGCGCTTGATTACAACGGACAACCTTTTGAATTAGAAGCTGATGACTTACTCGCTATTTGTATTCAACATGAGATGGATCATTTAGTTGGCAAATTATTTGTGGATTATTTATCTCCATTAAAACGCCAACGTATCCGCCAAAAAGTTGAAAAGCTCGATAAGAGAAGAGCAAAAGCGGGACAATAGTGATTTACTTGTAACAGGAAAAAAACGTGTCTGATTCATTACGTATTATCTTTGCGGGAACACCCGACTTTGCAGCCCGACATTTAGCTGCTCTGTTATCAACTCAACATCATATTGTTGGGGTATTAACGCCACCAGATAAACCCGCAGGAAGAGGTAAGAAGCTGACGATTAATCCAGTGAAAGAACTGGCATTAACTAATAACATTCCTGTTTATCAACCGACATCGTTAAAACCAGAAGAGAATCATGAGTGGATCAAAGCACTACAACCTGACGTTATGATTGTTGTTGCTTATGGTATGATTTTACCCAAAGCAGTACTTGATATCCCTCGTTTAGGTTGCTTAAACGTCCATGGCTCTCTTCTACCTAAATGGCGAGGTGCTGCACCTATCCAACGTGCCTTATGGGCGGGCGATACAGAAACTGGCGTCACCATTATGCAAATGGATGTTGGTTTAGATACTGGCGATATGCTTTATAAAGCATCATGCCCAATTACTCATCAAGACACGAGTGCTTCTCTTTATGCTAAATTAGCAGAGCTGGGGCCTAAAGCACTAATTAATACATTAGATCTTATCATTAGCGGTGAGTTAAAAGCGGAAAAACAAGATGATAGCCTAGCGAATTACGCAGAAAAGCTATCAAAGGAAGAAGCAAAAATTAATTGGTCGTTATCTGCACAACAGATAGAACGTTGTATTAGAGCGTTTAATCCATGGCCTATGAGCTTTTTTATGCTCGATGATCAGCCGGTGAAAGTATGGGAAGCACAAGTTATCGCGTCGGATAATACCAATCAAATACCAGGTACATTATTGAAAGCAGATAAAACAGGCATTTATATCGTAACAGGTGAAGGCATTTTAAATATCACCAAGCTTCAACCATCAGGTAAAAAACCTATGGCATCAGCCGATTTCCTAAATTCCAAAAGAGATTGGTTTACCCCTGGGAAAATCATTCAATAATGATACTACCCCTTGAAATAACAATATTTCAGGGGGATCTTTTTTTTACGCCAATATTATTCTTCTCTGGCGGCCAATATATAAACGCTAATTCACTATGAAAACGTCATACAACTTACGCAGTATTGCAGCAAAGGCAATAGCTCAAGTTTTAGATCAAGGCTTATCATTAAGTTCGGTGATCCCTGAATTACAAAAAAACATTTCAGATAAAGACAAAGCGCTCTTGCAAGAGCTCTGCTTTGGTACCTTACGTACCTTACCCCAGCTAGAATGGATCATCCAACAACTAATGGATAAACCACTGAAAGGTAAACAACGAATTTTACATTACCTCATTATGGTCGGTTTATATCAGCTCCTTTATACTCGAGTTCCTGCCCATGCAGCACTCGCTGAAACTGTTAATGGTGCTATCGCACTGAAAAAACCACAATTAAAAGGGTTAATTAACGGTGTATTACGCCAATTTCAGCGTCAACAAGATGTATTAATGGAACGTTTCCAAAATAATGATAGCCGCTATTTGCACCCTTCTTGGTTACTTACACGAATAAAAAACGCCTACCCTGAGCTATGGGAAAGTATTATTGAAGGAAATAACCAAAAGCCACCAATGTGGTTACGGGTAAATCAAATACATCATTCACGTGAACAGTACTTAGCGCTGCTTGAAAAAGAAGGGATCAGCGCGTTCTCCGATGACCACC
This sequence comes from Proteus sp. G2675, assembly GCF_963886535.1. Lineage (NCBI taxonomy): Bacteria > Pseudomonadati > Pseudomonadota > Gammaproteobacteria > Enterobacterales > Morganellaceae > Proteus > Proteus sp. G2675. The sequence goes on along the minus strand of NZ_CAWPCB010000013.1, from coordinate 19,778 downwards.
ATCCCAATGCTATTCGTTTAGAAACACCTTGTAATGTTCACCTGTTACCAGGGTTTAATGAGGGCTGGGTCACTGTTCAAGACCGCAGCGCTCAGCGTTGTGCAGAATTATTAGCGCCACAAAATAACGAACAAATTCTTGATTTATGTGCAGCCCCTGGGGGAAAAACAACCCATATCTTAGAAATAGCCCCTAAAGCGCATGTTCTCGCCATTGATATCGATGAGCAACGTTTAGCCAGAGTTAAAGAAAATCTAAACCGCTTAAAACTACATGCCACAGTCAAAAGTGGTGATGGACGTTATCCAGAGCAATGGTGTGCAAATATGCAATTTGACAGGATCTTACTTGATGCTCCTTGCTCAGCAACTGGCGTTATACGTCGCCATCCAGATATCAAATGGCTACGTCGTAATGAAGACATAGCTCAGTTAGCGCAAATTCAAAAAGAAATATTACATGCTATATGGCCATACCTAAAATCAGGCGGCACATTAGTTTATGCTACTTGTTCTATTTTACCGGAAGAAAATAGCCAACAAATTGCAGCCTTCTTATCGTCAATGCAAGATGCTCAATGTGACTATCAGCATCAATGCTTACCGGAGCAATATAGCGGTGATGGCTTCTTTTATGCGCTGATCAACAAAAAATGATCTTCTGATAAAAGATGATATCAGATCTAAAAGAAGCTACTATTCCAACACAAGCTCGATGTGAACAGACATTGATCTTGTATTTGTTAATCGAATATTCTGAGAACTGACGATGAAAATTATTATCTTAGGCGCAGGTCAAGTGGGTGGCACTCTCGCTGAAAATCTTGTCGGTGAGAATAACGATATTACTGTTGTCGATACTGATGCTACCCGTTTACGTCAACTTCAAGATAAATTTGATTTAAGAGTTGTAAATGGTCATGGATCTCATCCGAGAGTCTTAAGAGAAGCGGGGGCTGAAGATGCGGATATGCTAGTTGCCGTCACAAATTCTGACGAAACAAATATGATAGCATGCCAAGTCGCTTATACTTTATTTAATACTCCCAATAAAGTTGCTCGTATCCGAGCCTCTGAATTTGTTCGTGAAGCAGATAAACTTTTTTTACCAGAAGCAATTCCTATTGATTACCTCATCTCCCCTGAACACCTCGTTATAGATTATATCTATAAACTAATTCAATACCCCGGTGCCCTACAGGTAGTAAACTTTGCTGAAGGTCAAGTCAGTATCGTGGCAGTAAAAGCCTACTATGGTGGATCACTTGTGGGTAATGCACTATCCACTCTACGTGATCATATGCCACATATTGATACTCGTGTTGCGGCTATCTTTCGCCAAGATAGACCTATTCGCCCTCAAGGATCGACCATTATTGAAGCGGGTGATGAGGTCTTTTTCGTGGTGGCATCACAACATATTCGCGCAGTAATGAGTGAGCTACAACGATTAGAAAAACCTTATAAACGCATTATGATTGTTGGTGGCGGAAACGTTGGAGCAGGATTAGCGGCAAGATTAGAAAAAGATTATAGCGTTAAGCTGATTGAGCATAATCAACAACGTGCTACCGAGTTAGCAGAGCTCCTCCATGATACTATCGTGTTTTATGGTGATGCATCTGATCAAGAGCTACTCGCTGAAGAGCATATTGAGCAAATCGATGTCTTTATTGCACTCACTAATGATGATGAAGCAAATATCATGTCCGCAATGCTCGCAAAACGTATGGGGGCAAAAAAAGCCATGGTACTTATTCAACGCAGTGCTTATGTTGATTTAGTCCAAGGTGGAGTCATTGATATTGCCATCTCTCCGCAACAAGCCACTATTTCAGCACTATTAGGTCATGTTCGCAAAGCAGATATTGTCAGTGTCTCCTCATTACGTCGCGGTGTTGCTGAAGCTATTGAAGCCATTGCACATGGTGATGAAAATACCTCAAAAGTTGTCGGTAGACGTATTCAAGATATCAAACTTCCGCCAGGCACAATTATCGGCGCCATTGTCCGCAATGAAGATGTCATTATTGCCAATGCAAGTCACTCAATAGAACAAGGTGACCATGTGATCATGTTTATTACAGATAAAAAATATGTTCCTGAAGTAGAAAAACTGTTCCAACCTAGTCCATTTTTCTTATAACTCTAGTGTAGAAATAAGAATAGTAGTGATTGTTACTGATACTGATCTATTATTATTATCTAAACACATATTTTTATATCTAGATCCATACTAATAAGGGGTGGTTATGGCTTTTTTCAAAGAGTTTCGTGAATTTGCAATGAAAGGCAATGTTGTTGACATGGCAGTCGGTGTCATCATTGGTGCCGCATTCGGAAAAATTGTTTCATCCTTAGTAGCTGATGTGATTATGCCTCCATTAGGCTTACTCATTGGAGGGATCGATTTTAAACAATTTAGTTTAGTACTAAGAGAGGCTCATGGGGATATACCTGCCGTTATCTTAAACTATGGTGCCTTTATACAAACTGTTTTTGATTTTGCCATTGTCGCGTTTGCTATTTTCTGTGCGATTAAATTAATTAATAAGATGCGCAGACAAGAAGAAGAGCAACCTAAAGCACCACCTGCACCTTCAGCAGAAGAAACTTTATTAACAGAAATCCGTGATCTATTAAAAAATCAGCAAAAATAAAAACTAAAAGGCCAGTGATAACAATTGAAAATATTTGTTATCACTGGCCTCCCAGTTACCTTTCTTATTATGTTTTGCCTTTCTCATATAGCTGCCTTTGCCTTTCTTATTTTTTTCTACCCGTTGTCTAAATAAAGGATCATGAACAAGTGCAGCTAACGCATTATCTTTGATCACACCTTTTTGGTGCTGATATTTGCTAGACATAAAAACCTCTTAAATTATTAAAGAACATAAAGCATAGAACAACAATCTTCAGTGCAGATATTATTGCTTTGTCGCTCCAGATTCAAGTATTTCTAGAATTGAACAATATGTACTTTCATGAGCGGTTCCACAGCAAGCATTGCTTAACATTTTTAAAGAATCACGCATCTTTTCCATTTCTTTTAGACGAGCCTCAACTTCTGCTAGCCTAGCATCAACAATATGTTTTGATTCTACACAAGTATGATGCGCAGGATCGACTCTAATTGAAAGTAACTCAGTAATAGCATCCAGAGTAAAGCCTAACTCTTTGGCATAACGAATAAAGCGTAATCTTTGCAAATCTTGTTCTGTATACAGACGATAGCCACCTTCTGTCCGTCTATCATGTTCCATCAATCCTTGTTTTTCATAAAAACGGATAGTATCTGTTGTAACATTCGCTAATTTTGCAATTTGGCCGATGCGATACATTGATCACTCCTCAAACTAATGATAAGTAAGCATAACAAATAACCAAAAAAATAGAATTGAAATATAGTGCGATACTTAATACTTACTTTCGCACAATAGCAGCATATTCAAAAGTAAATATATAGCACCCACATAAATAAAGAAGTAGCGAGTCATTAAAGGGAGGAACCAATAAATTTAAATTTATTGCTAATCTATAGCAATAAAAAAACCGGATTAAAAAATCCGGTCTTTTTATTCGCTTCGCTAAATAATAATTTATTATTCAGCAGCTGCTTCTGTTTCAGAATCAGCACGGTCAACAAGCTCAATGTAAGCCATTGGAGCATTGTCACCTGCACGGAAGCCACACTTCAGAATACGAGTGTAACCACCTGCACGGCTCGCAAAACGCGGACCTAATACTGTAAACAGTTTTGCCACGACTTCGTTGTCACGAGTACGGGCGAATGCCAGACGACGATTAGCTACGCTGTCGGTCTTGGCAAGAGTAATCAGCGGCTCAACGACGCGACGCAGTTCTTTCGCTTTAGGCAAAGTTGTCTTGATGATTTCATGACGAACTAAAGAACCTGCCATGTTGCGAAACATAGCCTGACGATGGCTGCTGTTGCGGTTCAATTGACGACCACTCTTACGATGGCGCATGACCTTATCCTTCTCAGTAAAACCTTAACCTGTGATCTTATTCATCAGCGATACTTGCAGGTGGCCAATTCTCAAGGCGCATGCCCAGAGATAAACCACGCGACGCCAGTACGTCTTTAATCTCAGTAAGAGATTTCTTACCAAGGTTAGGCGTCTTAAGTAATTCAACTTCAGTACGCTGTACCAGATCACCGATGTAGTGGATTGCTTCTGCCTTCAGACAGTTAGCAGAGCGGACAGTCAATTCAAGATCGTCAACTGGGCGCAGCAGGATCGGATCGAACTCTGGCTTCTCTTCTTTAACTTCAGGCTGACGAACATCACGTAAGTCAACAAAAGCTTCAAGCTGTTCAGCCAGGATAGTCGCTGCACGGCGAATCGATTCTTCTGGATCGATAGTACCGTTAGTCTCCATCTCGATTACCAGCTTATCCAAGTCGGTACGTTGTTCAACACGCGCTGCTTCCACAGTATAAGCGATTCGCTCAACTGGGCTATAACACGCATCTACTAGTAAACGACCGATAGGGCGCTCATCTTCTTCCGAATGAATTCGGGCAGAAGCCGGCACATAACCACGACCACGCTGAACTTTGATACGCATATTAATAGATGCGTTTTCGTCTGTAAGGTGGCAGATAACGTGCTGCGGCTTGACGATTTCGACATCACCGTCATGGATGATATCGGCTGCAATAACAGGGCCAATGCCAGATTTGCTCAAAGTAAGAATTACTTCATCTTTACCATGAACTTTTACCGCCAACCCCTTAAGGTTGAGCAGTATTTCTAGGATATCTTCCTGAACACCTTCTTTGGTGCTGTACTCATGCAGTACACCATCAATCTCAACCTCTGTTACCGCACAACCCGGCATAGACGAAAGCAGAATACGGCGCAGTGCGTTACCTAGAGTGTGGCCGAAGCCTCGCTCTAATGGCTCAAGGGTCACCTTGGCGTGCGTCGAACTCACTTGCTCGATATCAACCAGGCGCGGTTTTAGAAACTCTGTCACAGAACCCTGCATTGTGTCCTCTCTTTGGTGCTAAGCCTTACTTGGAGTAAAGCTCGACGATCAGGTGCTCGTTAATGTCCGCAGACAAGTCAGTACGTTCAGGAATACGTTTGAACACACCTTCCATCTTAGCAGCATCAACTTCCAGCCATGTTGGCTTTTCACGCTGTTCAGCCAGCTCTAAAGCAGCCTTAATACGAGACTGTTTTTTCGATTTTTCACGAACGCTGACTACGTCATTCGGGGAAACCTGATAAGAAGCAATATTAACCACGCGACCATTTACCATGATTGCTTTGTGGCTAACCATCTGACGTGCTTCTGCGCGAGTTGCGCCAAAGCCCATACGATAAACAACGTTATCCAGACGACCTTCTAACAGAGTAAGTAAGTTCTCACCTGTGTTGCCTTTCAGACGTGTTGCTTCTTTGTAGTAGTTACGGAATTGACGCTCTAGAACACCGTAAATACGACGTACTTTTTGTTTTTCACGTAACTGAACACCGTAATCAGACAGACGCGGTTTACGTGCGCCGTGCTGACCTGGTGCTTGTTCCAGTTTACACTTGGTGTCAATCGCCCGAACGCCAGATTTCAGAAATAAATCTGTACCTTCGCGACGGCTCAGCTTGAGCTTAGGACCCAAATATCTTGCCATTTTCTTTCTCCAACTATCCTAAAAACGAAACCGTTATTAAACGCGACGTTTTTTCGGTGGACGACAACCGTTATGAGGAATCGGAGTCACATCAGTAATATTAGTGATGCGGAAACCAGCCGCGTTTAATGCACGGATAGTTGACTCACGACCAGGACCAGGTCCTTTTACCATAACTTCCAAGTTCTTAATTCCGTACTCTTTAACAGCTTCAGCGCAACGTTCTGCTGCAACCTGAGCCGCAAACGGAGTAGATTTACGAGAACCACGGAAACCGGAACCACCGGCAGTAGCCCAACCCAACGCGTTACCTTGACGGTCTGTAATAGTAACGATTGTGTTGTTGAAAGAAGCATGGATATGAGCCACACCGTCAGAGACTTGTTTTCTTACACGCTTACGTGCACGAATAGGTGCTTTTGCCATTGTTCAAATACCCCGATTATTTCTTGATCGGCTTACGCGGACCCTTACGGGTACGTGCGTTAGTCTTAGTACGCTGACCGCGAACTGGTAGACCACGACGATGACGTAAACCACGGTAAGTACCAAGATCCATCAGACGTTTGATGCTCAGGGTAACTTCACGACGTAGATCACCTTCTACAACGTATTTGGCAACTTCGTCACGCAGCTTGTCGATTTGCTCTTCAGACAGCTCACTGATCTTAACATTTTCAGCAATACCCGTTGCTTCACAGATAGCCTGTGAACGAGTTTTACCAATGCCGTAAATCGATGTTAAAGCGATTACGGTATGTTTATGATCAGGAATGTTAATGCCTGCTATACGGGCCACTATGCACTCCTAAATTAACTTTATACAGTACTATTCTGAAAAGCCCGTTTTCAGGATACTCAAACAATACTGTATGATTATAAATGATTGGGCTGGCTAATTTAGCCAGCTCAACCGAACTTTGCAAGAAAAAAATGCAATAATTTAGCCTTGACGCTGTTTATGCTTAGGGTCAACACTGCAAATTACACGCACGTGGCCGTGACGTCTAACGATTTTGCAGTTACGGCACATTTTCTTGACGGAAGCACGAACTTTCATTTTTACTCTCCGTAACTTCTAAAACAAACCCATCTTATCGGTAATTAGCCTTTAAGGTTTGCTTTTTTCAATGCAGACTCATACTGACTTGACATCAGGAGAGTTTGCACTTGAGCCATAAAATCCATGATGACCACAACCACGATTAAGAGGGAAGTACCACCAAAATAGAAAGGTACTTTCATTGCGTCACGCATGAACTCCGGGATGAGACAGATAAAGGTAATGTACAGGGCACCGATTAAGGTTAAACGTGTCATCACTTTATCTATATATTTAGCCGTCTGCTCTCCCGGGCGAATTCCTGGTACAAATGCACCGGACTTCTTCAGGTTATCTGCCGTTTCTCTTGGGTTGAAAACCAACGCCGTATAGAAGAAACAGAAGAAGATGATTGCAGCAGCGTATAGTAACACATAAATAGGTTGACCAGGCTGTAAATTTAAAGAAATTGTCGTCAGCCAACCCCATCCTGTACCATCGCCAAACCAAGAGGTTATTGTACCAGGAAACAGAATAATACTTGAAGCAAAAATTGCCGGTATTACACCCGCCATATTTACCTTAAGTGGTAGATGTGTACTTTGTGCCGCGTATATTCTACGCCCTTGTTGACGTTTTGCATAGTTAACAACGATACGACGTTGTCCTCTTTCTACAAAAACAACAAAGAAAGTTACCGCGAACACCAATACTGCAACCAACAATAACAGGAGGAAGTGCAGTTCGCCTTGCCGCGCCTGCTCGATGGTTTGACCAATGGCAGGTGGAAGACCTGCAACGATACCTGCAAAGATAATGATTGAGATACCGTTACCAATACCACGTTCAGTGATTTGCTCACCTAACCACATCAGGAACATTGTCCCTGTGACTAAGCTCACAACAGCCGTAATATAGAATGGTAAGCCTGGATTAATAACCAGACCTTGCATTCCTGGCATATTCGGTAAGCCTGTTGCGATACCAATAGATTGGAATATCGCCAGCACCAAAGTACCATAACGGGTATATTGGCTGATCTTACGACGACCGGCCTCCCCTTCCTTCTTAATCTCCGCTAACCGAGGGTTAACCACTGATAATAGTTGGATAATAATCGATGCCGAAATATAAGGCATGATACCCAGCGCAAAGATAGAAGCACGGCTAAGAGCACCACCAGAGAACATGTTAAACATTTCAATGATGGTGCCTTTTTGCTGATCGAGCAATTTGGCAAGCACAGTGGCATCAATACCAGGGATAGGAATAAAAGAGCCAATCCTAAAGACAATTAGTGCACCAAGAACAAACAGTAATCTGCGTTTTAGTTCACCTATACCACCTTTAGCACTCTGAAAATCTAACCCTGGTTGTTTAGCCATCTGTCACTTATTCCTCAATTTTACCGCCAGCTGATTCGATTGCTGCACGGGCACCTTTGGTAACACGCAGACCACGAATAGTCACTGCACGGTTAACCTCGCCAGACAGAATTAATTTTGCAAATTCAATCTGTGGGCCAACAACGTTTGCGGCTTTCAGTGCATTCAGATCGATTACATCGCCTTCAACATAAGCCAAATCAGACAGACGGATTTCCGCAGTCACGAATGATTTACGTGAAGTAAAACCAAATTTTGGTAAACGACGGTATAAAGGCATCTGACCACCTTCAAAACCACGACGTACGCCACCGCCAGAACGAGATTTCTGACCTTTGTGACCACGGCCGCCAGTTTTACCCAGGCCAGAACCGATACCACGACCTACACGTTTAGGCGCATGCTTGGCACCTTCAGCCGGAGACAGAGTATTTAAACGCATCTCTTACTCCTCAACTTTAACCATATAGGAAACCAAGTTGATCATACCGCGAACTGCTGGTGTATCTTCGCGTTCTACAGTGTGACCGATGCGACGCAGACCTAAACCAGCCATAGTTGCCTTATGTTTAGGCAGACGGCCGATTAAACTGCGTGTTTGAGTAATTTTAATAGTCTTAGCCATGGTCATTACCCCAGAATTTCTTCAACGGATTTACCACGCTTAGCTGCGACCATTTCTGGAGACTTCATGCTATCTAAAGCGTCCAGTGTTGCACGAACGACGTTAATCGGATTCGTGGAACCATAGGTTTTAGCCAGTACGTTACGAACGCCAGCCACTTCTAGAACTGCACGCATTGCACCACCTGCGATGATACCAGTACCTTCATGAGCAGGCTGCATAAATACGCGAGAACCTGTATGAGTACCTTTAATAGGGTGGAACAGAGTACCGTTGTTTAAAGCGACGGTTTTCATATTGCGACGGGCTTTTTCCATCGCTTTCTGGATTGCTGCCGGAACTTCGCGAGCTTTGCCATATCCAAAACCAACGCGGCCATTACCATCACCAACTACTGTAAGAGCGGTGAAGCTAAAGATACGACCACCTTTAACGGTTTTCGATACGCGGTTTACCGCGATCAGCTTTTCCTGCAGTTCGCCAGCTTGTTTCTCGATGTGAGCCATCTTACACTCCTACCTTAGAACTGAAGGCCAGCTTCACGGGCAGCATCTGCCAGTGCCTGGACTCGACCATGATATTGGAAACCGGAACGGTCAAATGATACTGATTTGATACCTTTTTCCAGAGCGCGTTCAGCAACAATTTTACCAACTACTGCTGCTGCTTCTTTGTTTCCAGTGTTTTTCAGTTGCTCAATGATAGCTTTTTCTGTAGTAGAAGCGGCCACCAAAGTTTCAGAACCGTTTGGTGCAATAACCTGCGCATAAATATGGCGAGGGGTACGATGTACCACCAGGCGAGTCGCACCCAGTTCCTGGAGCTTACGGCGTGCGCGGGTCGCACGACGGATACGAGCTGCTTTCTTATCCATAGTGTTACCTTACTTCTTCTTAGCCTCTTTGATACGCACAACTTCGTCGGCGTAACGAATACCTTTACCTTTATAAGGTTCAGGGCGACGGTAAGCACGCAGTTCAGCTGCTACTTGACCAATCACTTGCTTATCCGCACCTTTCAGTAGGATTTCAGTTTGTGTTGGACATTCAGCAGTGATGCCTGCTGGCAGTTGGTGTTCCACTGGATGTGAATAACCTACTGATAAGTTAACTGTGTTGCCCTTAACAGACGCACGATAACCTACACCTACCAGTTGCAGTTTCTTAGTGAAGCCTTCGGTAACACCTACAACCATTGCATTTAGCAGTGAACGAGTAGTACCCGCTTGTGCCCATGCATCAGCATAACCATCGCGTGGTGCGAAAGTTAGTTGGTTGTCAGCATGTTGAATTTCAACTGCATTATGGATAGTACGAGTAAGCTCGCCGTTTTTACCCTTAATCGTAATTACCTGACCGTTGAGTTTAACCTCTACGCCGGCAGGAATGACGACGGGTGCTTTTGCCACACGAGACATTCTTTCCTCCCGAATTAAGCTACGTAGCAGATAATCTCGCCACCAAGACCTGCTTGGCGAGCTGCACGATCAGTCATAACACCTTTTGAGGTAGAAACAACAGCGATGCCCAGTCCTGCCATAACTTGTGGCAGCTCATCTTTTCTTTTATAGATGCGCAGACTTGGACGGCTTACGCGCTGAATGCTTTCTACTACAGCCTTACCTTGGAAATATTTTAAAGTGATTTCCAGTTCTGGCTTAGTGTCGCCTTCAATTTTAAAATCTTCGATATAACCTTCTTCCTTAAGCACGTTGGCAATCGCCACTTTCAGCTTGGAGGAAGGCATTGTGACCGCAACTTTATTCGCGGCCTGACCGTTACGGATACGGGTCAGCATATCCGCGATGGGATCTTGCATGCTCATCTGTCTTTACTCCCGTGATTCAATTAGGGTGATTACCAGCTAGCCTTTCTAAGGCCCGGGATTTCACCGCGCATAGCGGCTTCACGGACTTTAATACGGCTTAGGCCAAATTTCCGCAGGAAACCGTGCGGACGTCCAGTTTGACGGCAGCGGTTACGCTGACGTGAAGGACTTGAATCACGTGGCAGTGTTTGCAGTTTCAGAACAGCATTCCAACGATCTTCATCAGATACGTTTACATCTGAAACGATAGCTTTCAGTTCTGCGCGTTTTGCGAAGAATTTCTCAGCTAAATTCGCACGTTTTACATCACGTGCTTTCATAGATTTCTTAGCCATGAATGCCCTGCCTTACTTGCGGAACGGGAAGTTAAACGCTGCTAACAATGCGCGACCTTCATCATCAGATTTCGCAGTCGTAGTAATGGTAATATCCAAACCACGAACACGATCCACTTTATCGTAATCGATTTCAGGGAAGATGATTTGTTCACGCACGCCCATGCTGTAGTTACCACGTCCATCGAATGATTTAGCGGACAAACCACGGAAGTCACGGATACGTGGTACAGCAATAGAGATCAGACGTTCAAAGAACTCCCACATGCGTTCGCCACGCAGGGTCACTTTACAGCCGATCGGATAGCCCTGGCGGATTTTGAAGCCTGCAACAGATTTGCGTGCTTTGGTGATCAGAGGTTTTTGACCTGAGATTGCTGCTAAATCAGCCGCTGCATTATCCAGCAGTTTTTTATCAGCAATTGCTTCACCAACACCCATGTTCAGGGTGATCTTCTCGACCCGAGGGACTTGCATGACAGAATGGTAACCAAACTGAGACATCAGTTTTTGGACTACCTCGTCTTTGTAGTAATCATGCAGTTTCGCCATCGTATACTCCAAATTACTTGATAGTTTCTTTATTAGATTTGAAGAAACGAACTTTTTTGCCGTCTTCGAATCTAAAACCTACACGGTCAGCCTTGCCGGTTGCCGCATTGAAGATTGCAACGTTAGAAACTTGAATTGCAGCTTCTTTTTCAACGATGCCACCTGGTTGGTTCAGAGCCGGTACTGGCTTCTGATGTTTTTTAACCAGATTGATACCTTCAACGATAACTTTACCAGAAGAAAGAACCTGTTTTACTTTACCGCGCTTACCTTTATCTTTACCAGTTAGCACGATAACTTCGTCTTCACGACGGATTTTCGCTGCCATTGCCTGCTCCTTAGAGTACTTCAGGTGCCAGAGAGATTATTTTCATAAACTTCTCGTTACGAAGTTCACGAGTAACCGGCCCAAAAATACGCGTACCAATAACTTGCTCGCTGTTGTTGTTTAACAATACACAAGCGTTGCTATCGAAGCGAATGACAGAACCGTCAGGGCGACGAACACCCTTCTTGGTGCGCACCACTACCGCTTTCAGTACATCACCTTTCTTAACTTTACCACGTGGAATTGCTTCTTTAATGGTAATTTTGATGATGTCACCTACATCTGCGTAGCGACGGTGCGAGCCACCTAGAACCTTGATACACATTACGCGACGTGCACCGGAGTTGTCGGCCACGTTCAGCATAGTCTGTTCTTGGATCATTTTAGTGCTCCGCTAAATGTCAACTACTACTGAGCCACTTCCACATTAGAAGAGGCCGTTCAATATCCCATAATACGAGGGAGCGGCATTATAACACCACATTCTCGATATGGACAGAAAAAATAAACGGCTCGTTCAGTTTTGAGCCGTTTATTTCGTACGAAAAGGCTATTTTATTACAGAACAGCTTTTTCTACAACGCGAACTAACGCCCAAGACTTAGTCTTAGAGATAGGACGTGTTTGACGAATTTCTACTACGTCACCCATGCCACATTCGTTGTTCTCGTCATGTACATGCAGTTTAGTCGTACGACGGATGAATTTACCATATAATGGATGTTTCACCATACGATCGATAGCAACAACAACAGATTTTTCCATTTTGTCACTTACCACACGACCTTGCAGAGTACGGATTTTATCGGTCATTACGCACCCGCCTTCTCAGTCAGTAAAGTCTTAACGCGTGCGATATTACGACGCACTTGTTTCAACAGATGAGACTGTTGTAACTGACCACTTGCTGCCTGCATACGCAGATTGAACTGCTCACGCAGTAAGTTCAGCAATTCAGTGTTCAGCTCTTCAACGCTCTTTTCGCGCAGCTCTTTTGCTTTCATTACATCACCGTCTTAGTTACAAAGGTGGTTTTGATAGGCAGTTTTGCTGCCGCTAGCTGAAATGCTTCACGGGCCACTTCTTCAGGCACACCATCCATTTCATATAGGACTTTACCTGGCTGGATCAAGGCAACCCAATACTCTACGTTACCTTTACCTTTACCCATACGGACTTCGAGCGGCTTTTCAGTGATTGGTTTGTCTGGGAACACACGGATCCAGATTTTACCCTGACGCTTAACTGCACGGGTCATTGCACGACGTGCCGCTTCGATCTGACGTGCAGTCAGACGACCACGGCCCACAGCTTTAAGACCGTAAGTCCCGAAGCTTACATCCGTACCTATAGCTAAGCCACGGTTGCGGCCTTTATGCACTTTACGGAATTTTGTACGCTTAGGTTGTAACATCAGCGACTCTCCTTACTTGCGGCCTTTACGCTGCTGCTTTTTAGGTTGAGCGGCTGGTTTTTCCGCCTGTTCAACCGCAGCCATACCACCCAGGATCTCACCTTTGAAGATCCATACCTTAACGCCGAGCACACCATAAGTAGTATGTGCTTCTGAGGTATTGTAGTCGATATCTGCACGCAGAGTGTGCAGAGGTACACGACCTTCACGATACCATTCAGTACGAGCGATTTCAGCGCCGCCTAAACGACCACTTACTTCCACTTTAATACCTTTAGCGCCTAAACGCATTGCGTTCTGTACCGCACGCTTCATAGCACGACGGAACATAACACGACGTTCCAGCTGTGAAGTGATGCTGTCAGCAACTAATTTTGCGTCCAGTTCAGGTTTACGTACTTCGGCGATATTAATTTGCGCAGGAACGCCAGCGATATCCGCTACGTTTTTACGCAGTTTTTCTACATCTTCACCTTTTTTACCGATAACGATACCTGGGCGAGCAGTGTGAATAGTCACACGGATGCTTTTCGCAGGACGTTCGATAACGATACGAGATACAGATGCTTTTGCCAGTTCTTTAGTTAAGTACTGGCGCACTTTAAAATCGCTGTCTAGGTTGTCAGCGAATTCATTGGTACCCGCATACCATGTGGAATTCCAAGGCTTGACAATGCCAAGGCGGATACCATTAGGATGTACTTTTTGACCCATTGCTAGTCTCCAGAGTCTCAGCGATCGGACACAACCACAGTGATGTGGCTGGTGCGCTTCAGAATACGATCTGCACGGCCTTTTGCACGAGGCATAATGCGCTTCATAGAAGGACCTTCGTCAACAAAGATCTTAGCTACTTTCAGATCATCAATGTCAGCGCCATCGTTGTGTTCTGCATTAGCAATAGCAGACTCGAGTACTTTCTTCACTAAACCAGCAGCTTTCTTGTTGGTATAGGTCAGAGTTTCCAGAGCTTGCGACACTTTCTTACCGCGAATCAGGTCTGCCACCAGGCGAACCTTCTGAGCAGAAGAACGAGCGTGGCGATGTATAGCGATAGTTTCCATCTCTTCCTCCTACCTTATTTCTTCTTAGCCTTTTTATCGGCTGCATGACCGCGATAAGTACGGGTCGGCGCGAATTCACCCAGTTTGTGACCAACCATTTCGTCGGAAACGTAAACTGGAACATGCTGACGACCATTATGGACAGCGATGGTCAAACCGATCATGTTAGGAAAGATCGTTGAACGACGGGACCAAGTCTTAACAGGCTTTTTGTCACCGCTTTCCACCGCTTTCTCTACCTTCTTCAGCAAGTGCAGGTCAATAAATGGACCTTTCTTGAGAGAACGTGGCATGGCTTATCCTCTAATTATTTCTTAGTACGACGATGAACGATAAAGTGTTCAGTGCGTTTGTTTTTACGAGTCTTCTTACCTTTGGTTTGAACGCCCCAAGGTGTTACTGGGTGTTTACCAAAGTTACGACCTTCACCACCACCGTGTGGGTGGTCTACTGGGTTCATCGCAGTACCGCGAACGGTAGGACGAATACCACGCCAGCGACTTGCACCAGCTTTACCCAGAACGCGTAACATGTGCTCAGAGTTACCTACTTCACCGATAGTTGCACGGCAATCAGAAGGGATCTTACGCATTTCACCAGAACGCAGACGAATAGTGACATAAGCACCATCACGCGCAACGATTTGAACGTAAGTACCAGCTGAACGAGCTAACTGACCACCTTTACCTGGTTTCATTTCTACGTTATGAACGGTAGAACCAACCGGGATATTACGCATTGGTAAGGTGTTACCCGTTTTGATAGCAGCATCAACGCCAGATTGAACTTTATCACCCGCTTTCAGGCCTTTTGGAGCCAGGATGTAGCGGCGTTCACCATCAGCATACAGCACTAAAGCGATGTTAGCTGAACGGTTTGGATCATATTCCAGACGTTCTACTGTCGCAGGGATACCATCTTTGTTGCGTTTAAAGTCAACAATACGGTAAGCCTGTTTGTGACCACCACCGATATGACGGGTAGTGATACGACCATTGTTGTTACGACCACCGGATTTGCTGTTCTTTTCCAGCAATGGCGCATAAGGTTTCCCTTTATGCAGCTCTGGGTTTACCACTTTAACTACGTGGCGACGGCCCGGAGACGTAGGTTTACATTTAACAATTGCCATTGTTCTTTACTCCTCCGACTTACTCAGCGCCGCCGACGAAGTCCAGATTCTGGCCTTCCTTCAGGGTGACGTAAGCTTTTTTCCAGTCGCTACGACGACCAATACGCTGACCGTGACGTTTCACTTTGCCTTTCATCAGCAGAGTGTTAACACTTTCAACTTCGACTTCAAACAGTTTTTGTACAGCTGCTTTAATCTCTGCTTTGGTCGCGTCTTTAGCAACTTTGAGAACGATGGTGTTTGATTTTTCCATCGCGATAGAAGCTTTTTCAGATACATGCGGCGCGCGCAGTACTTTCAGCAGACGTTCTTCACGGATCATGCCAGCATCTCCTCAACTTGCTTCACAGCGTCAGCAGTCATGACGACTTTGTCGAAGGCGATTAAGCTAACTGGATCGATTGTTGCTGCATCACGAACGTCTACTTTGTATAAGTTACGTGCTGCTAAATACAGATTCTCATCAACTTCTGCTGTGACAATCAGTACATCTTCCAGAGCCATATCTTTCAGTTTCTGTGCTAAAAGCTTAGTTTTAGGCGCTTCAACAGAGAACTTCTCTACGACGATCAGACGATCTTGACGTACCAGTTCTGACAGAATGCTCTTCAGAGCACCGCGGTACATCTTTTTGTTTACTTTTTGACTGTGGTCCTGTGGTTTAGCTGCGAAGCTAACACCACCAGAGCGCCAAATTGGGCTCTTGATTGAACCTGAACGTGCACGACCTGTACCTTTCTGGCGCCATGGCTTTTTGCCTGAACCAGAAACTTCAGCACGAGTTTTCTGAGCACGAGTACCTTGACGAGCACCAGCAGCGTATGCAACGACTACTTGATGCACAAGCGCTTCGTTAAAGTCACGCCCGAAGGTAGTTTCGGAAACAGTCAGCGCGCCTTGCGCGTCTTTCATTACCAATTCCATTCCTATCTCCTCGACGTTACGCCTTGACAGCTGGTTTAACGATCAGGTCACTGCCAGTTGCACCTGGGACAGCACCTTTGACCAGCAGCAGGTTGCGCTCAGCGTCAACACGTACTACTTCCAGGCTCTGAACGGTAACTTGTTCGTTACCCAGTTGACCTGCCATTTTCTTGCCTTTAAATACACGACCCGGAGTCTGGTTCTGACCGATAGAACCCGGAACGCGGTGAGACAAGGAGTTACCGTGGGTAGCATCTTGAGTACGGAAGTTCCAGCGCTTTACAGTACCAGCAAAACCTTTACCTTTAGATGTTCCAGTAACGTCGACTTTTTTAACGTCAGCGAAAATTTCTACACTAATGCTTTGACCTACAGTGTATTCTTCGCCTTCGTTCAGACGGAATTCACGCAGTAAGCGGCCAGCTTCAACGCCAGCTTTAGCAAAATGACCTGCTTCAGGTTTCAGTACACGGTTCGCTTTTTTGCTACCTGTAGTCACCTGAATTGCACGATAACCGTCTTTCTCTAGATCTTTGACCTGAGTAACACGGTTGTTTTCAATTTCGATAACGGTTACAGGGATTGAAACGCCATCTTCAGTGAAGATACGAGTCATTCCTACTTTTTTACCGACTAAACCAATCATTGTTTCAACCTCTCAATCGCTTGATGACCTGATTAACCTAGGCTGATCTGCACGTCTACGCCGGCAGCCAGATCCAGACGCATCAGAGCATCAACGGTTTTCTCGGTTGGCTCAACGATGTCAACCAGACGTTTGTGAGTGCGAATTTCATACTGATCACGCGCATCTTTATTAACGTGCGGAGAAATCAACACTGTGAAACGCTCTTTGCGAGTCGGCAGTGGGATTGGACCACGAACTTGCGCACCTGTGCGCTTAGCAGTCTCTACGATTTCCGCAGTTGATTGATCAATCAGACGATGATCAAAAGCTTTCAGGCGGATACGGATTCTTTGGTTCTGCATGAGACCAGAGCTCCAACTATTTTTTATAAACGTAAATGATTACTACTCGTACCCATTTCGATTGATGAGAGAGTGTAATCGTTCTGCATATAACTCCCCAATCGGGAGTATTATATTAATGCAATAAAAAAATCTGCATTAGCTGATAAATCAGCCCCACTAAATCAGTGAGCCTGCGCATTATACTTGCCTGAGAGATGAAATCAAGCCAAGAATAAAAAAACAGCGATAAAAATTATCTAGTCACAGCAAATTGAACTTAAAAAATAAAAAGCAAAGGCAACAATAGCGTTACCTTTGCTTTTATAAATTCGATAGATAGCAATAAAGAAAGATTAATACTTTTTTTTGCTAAAAGATGAGATCACTCTTCAATCATTTGCGCTTGAAGATAGTTTTGTAGCCCGATACGCTCAATAAGCTCCAGTTGGGTTTCAATCCAATCGATATGCCCTTCTTCATCCGTTAAGATTTCTAGCATCAGATCTCTGCTCACATAATCATGAATTGAATCAGCATAAGCGATAGCTTCACGTAAGTCTTTTGCTCCCCCTAATTCGAGTTCAAGATCTGAACGCAACATCTCTTCAACATCTTCACCGATATTGAGTTTTCCTAAATCTTGTAAGTTAGGGATACCTTCTAAAAATAAAATACGCTCAATATATTTATCAGCATGCTTCATTTCATCAATAGACTCATGGTATTCCATCGCATTAAGGCGAGTAAATCCCCAATTTTTAAACATACGGGCATGCAAGAAATACTGATTAATTGCAACAAGTTCACCACCTAATAATTTATTAAGGTGGGCTATCATTTTTTTATCACCTTTCATTTTTATGCTCCTTTGCTTCCAGTCTTTTTAGTGTAGACCTTTTATACAAAGTAGAGAGAAAGGAATATTAAAAACTGTTATGCAACTTCAGAAATTTGAGGATAAAGGAGGTGTTGTTCATCATCTATAAGTTGACGAGCTTGACGTATACATTTACCACAACAACTGCCTACAGGTAGGATTTGACGCAATTGATTGATTGTTCGAATTTGATGTTTATGAACAGTAGAGATAATTTTTTTATCACTCACACCATGACACAGACAGACATACATAATAACGACCTCATTAACTACCTATCAAGATAGTAAATGATAATCATTGTTATTTCAATTTCTATTTATCGTACAGATCTATCTAATTGTGCTGATGATAATAAAAAATGAATAATGGCAATAAGCTAGTTATCGTTAATAGAGGCATAAACTAAAAAAGGGCATCATCAGATGCCCTTTTCAAAAATAATAAAGCTAGGAATTAACCTAATACTTTAGCAACAACACCCGCACCTACTGTACGGCCACCTTCACGGATTGCGAAGCGTAAACCTTCGTCCATTGCGATTGGGTGGATCAGTTCAACGATCATGTTCACGTTGTCGCCTGGCATTACCATTTCTACGCCTTCTGGTAATTCGATAGTACCAGTTACGTCAGTTGTACGGAAGTAGAACTGTGGACGGTAGCCTTTGAAGAATGGAGTGTGACGACCACCTTCATCTTTGCTCAGAATATAAACTTCTGATTCAAATTTGTTGTGTGGGTTGATTGAACCTGGTTTCGCCAGTACTTGTCCACGTTCGATTTCTTCACGTTTTGTACCACGCAGCAGAACACCTACGTTCTCACCTGCACGACCTTCGTCAAGTAATTTACGGAACATTTCAACGCCAGTACAAGTTGTTTTTGCGGTTTCTTTGATACCAACAATCTCAACTTCATCACCTACTTTGATGATACCACGCTCTACACGACCAGTAACTACTGTACCACGACCTGAGATTGAGAATACATCTTCGATTGGTAACAGGAATGGTTTGTCAATTGCACGCTCTGGCTCTGGGATATAAGAATCCAGTGCTTCTGCTAATTCAACAATTTTTGCTTCCCACTCTGCTTCGCCTTCCAGTGCTTTCAGCGCTGAACCACGGATTACTGGAGTGTCATCACCTGGGAAATCGTATTGAGACAGAAGTTCACGAACTTCCATTTCAACTAATTCTAACAGCTCTTCATCATCTACCATGTCACATTTGTTCAGGAATACGATGATGTAAGGAACACCAACCTGACGACCTAACAGGATGTGCTCACGAGTTTGTGGCATTGGACCATCAGTTGCTGCTACTACCAGAATAGCTCCGTCCATTTGCGCAGCACCAGTGATCATGTTTTTAACATAGTCGGCGTGACCTGGGCAGTCTACGTGTGCGTAGTGGCGAGTTGGAGTATCGTATTCTACGTGTGAAGTAGAGATGGTGATACCACGCGCTTTTTCTTCTGGCGCATTATCGATTTGGTCGAATGCACGAGCAGCACCACCGTAAGTTTTAGCTAAAACTGTAGTGATTGCAGCAGTCAGAGTTGTTTTACCGTGGTCAACGTGGCCGATAGTACCAACGTTAACGTGCGGTTTTGAACGTTCAAATTTTTCTTTAGACA
>NZ_CAWPCB010000012.1:0-62277 GCF_963886535.1 Proteus sp. G2675 | reverse complement strand
TCAATCAATATATCTAACAAAAGAAGTAAACGCTTTTTCATCACTATTCTCGATTATTTCATTAAAACTAATCATTCCAGTATAAATAGAAAAGGTTGGATCTTTAATGCTCCCATTAGGATAAATAACTTTTTCATCTTTTGAGATAGTCGTGGTTAGTTTAGGTTCAACTTTATAATTAAAATAGATTTCTCCATCTGATTTATTGGATAACTTTCGTTCACCTTCCGTGCTTGATGGTGAATAATAGATGGATTGCTCATTCTTGCCTTCTACTATAATAGGGGCTAATGTGGTAAATAGTTCTATTTTTGAATGCTTATCATCGGTGATTGGAATAACTTCACTAATTCGCATATATCTTTTGTGAATGGTAGAAACTGGTGATAATTCTATTTTTACTAACTTCCAATTACACCATCCCCCTCCATCAATAGGCACAGTGTAGGTCGCAGTTTTATTATCCTCTGCTATTTTACGTTCTACCTCTACTTTTTGTGTTAAAGAGGAGTAAGAGACTTCGGTATAATCAGAATTAAAATGAGAACGTTGGCATTTATTTGACGTATAAGTACCTCGGACTTGCACTACTGTTTCAGGGGAAATAGTTGAATAAACCGTGATTTTATTGCCATCATTATTCATATTGACGGGGAATTTATTATCAAGATATATATTGAATTGATAAGCCCACTACAACCACCTAACAATAGATAAGGAATAAGAACAAATAATTTAATCATTGTCATTAGCATATTTGAACCTTTTCATCGCCGTTATGCCTTCTGGCATAAATAATGTGGGTAATATATTACTGACAGGATCTGCCGTGATGTTACCTTGTGTTTTCCCTTCAATGGAAATATAGCAAGGTGTTGGCATAACAATATCCTTTTATCAAAAATAACAAATTAAACTAAACGATTACACTAAAAACACTTCGTCCGTTATATCCGCTACCTTAGCCAATGCGTACAATAAGACTTGAATAAAGGATAATAAAAGCTTATTAATAAACTGTAAACAGCTCCCATATTTAGTATCTCTCTAGCATAAGTCACTTTGCGTAAAATAATTGAAATATCACTATATCATGCTACATAAATAATCATAAAAAGTGTTTGTCAATATAAAATATGACTAATAAACAAACAAATCACTCATAACCCAGTAAATACTGGGTACAGTAAAATATATTTTGCTTCCAATATGGAAAGCTCAAAAAATAGTTCATAATATATTGATTTTTAACAGTTAAAAATTAATTTCATTCAATTTCATTACCTTGCCACTTTAAATAGCTCAATTTTATCAATATATTTAGCTAATAATCTTGGTTTAATTAAAATATAATTCTAAATAAGCCGTTTATTTTATTTAGCCTATATAATATGTCTGTTTTTTAATCTTCTTTTGGGCTTTTTATATTCATTTTATGAATAATAATAAAATTCGAATTGCATAAATAAGGAGAAACGAAATAAATAAAGATTCATATTATGTTAGATATATTATTTTTTATAAATAATTAATCAAATAAGTAATAGTAGAAAATGACGAGGAAAATAGAAAAAGAAAAAATGATATAGTTAACACCAAAAAAACACATAAGAAAAACCGCTTAAAGCAGTCGTTTTTTAATCAAAATTAAATGTGATTTCATCACATTGCGATGGGATAAAACTATGCACTATTTTAGTGAGTATAACCATTAACCCAAAAGCCATCATCAGATAGCTTTTGGATTATAAATAAATGAATTATTTAATCACACCACATGCCATTCTAGCACCACCACCGCCAAGCGCTTCTGGGTTATCTGAGTAGTTATCTCCCCCAACGTGAACCATTAAGGCTTTATCTTTAATTTGATCAAGCTTAGTCAGTCTAGGAGCAAGAACGGCATAATCAGCGTCACCTTTACTATTGGCAACCAAACCAGGTAGATCACCTAAATGCCCTTCTTTGTTATAAGGCCCTAAGTGAACACCTTTATTTTCAGGATCAAGATGACCACCCGCTTTTAATGCTGGAACAGGTTTTCCATCTTTCATATCTGGCTCACAAGAGCCATTAGCATGGATATGAAAACCATGAACACCCGGTGTTAACCCAGTAAGTTTTGGCGTAAATAACAGCCCATAATCGGTTTCGGTAATAGTGACAACACCAATATCATCACCCGCCCCTGTAGGTAAGGCTTCTTTTAACGTAACATCTAAGCTCGCCGCACTGGCAACCGATGTAAAGAGTAGTCCAGAGAGTAACAAAGGTATCAGTTTCATAGTATCTTCCTCTTATTATTTATGCTCAGCATAAAGTCGTCGATATCAACAAATAGAGACTCACCATTAATACTGTTTCAATGTACGTTAATTAGCATATCGTCTTAATGCAAAAAAAGCGACTTATGTCAGTAAGTCGCTTTTTTATCTTAAAATATCAATAACTATCGATACTATTTACTTTTTTCAACCCATTTGCCATCAATATAAAAGGCTGACCAACCTGTTGCTTTTCCCTCTTTTTCAGAAGAGACATATTGCTGTTTAGTTTTACGACTAAAACGTACTATGGTTGGATTCCCTTCAGGATCGGTTACAGGTGCTTGTGCTAAGTAGCGCATTTTTTCCGATAATCTATCTTTAAAACGTACTAACTCAGCGACTTTCGGTGCACGGGTTTCCCTTGATTTAGGGAACGTATTGGCCGCAAGGAAAATACCCGCCGCGCCATCACGTAACACAAAGTAAGCATCCGATTTTTCACAAGGCAATTCAGGTAGTGGAACCGGATCTTCTTTTGGTGGTGCAATTTCACCACTCTTTAAGATCTTACGTGTATTTTTACACTCTTCATTGGTGCAACCCATGTACTTGCCAAAACGCCCCATTTTTAGATGCATTTCAGCGCCACATTTATCACACTCAATCACTGGGCCTTCATAACCTTTTAAGCGGAATTCACCTTCTTCAACTTCATAACCATCACATGCAGGATTATTACCACAAACATGTAATTTACGATGAGTATCAATAAGATAACTGTCCATTGCCGTACCGCATTTCGGACAACGACGACGGGCACGTAATGCATTAGTTTCCGCATCATCTCCTTCCAAGATATTAAGTAATTCATCTTCAGGAATAAGATTTATCGTTTGTTTACAACGCTCTTTTGGTGGTAAAGCATAGCCCGAGCACCCTAAGAATACCCCTGTCGTCGCTGTTCTAATTCCCATATGACGAGAACAAGTAGGACATTCAATAGAAGTAATAACCATAGGGTTAGGTCGCATTCCTCCTTCTTCTGGATCTTTTTCAGCGACTTCTAGTTGCTGACTAAAATCTGTGAAGAATGCATCTAATACCGCTTTCCAGTTTTCTTGGTTGTTGGCAACATGGTCGAGATGATCTTCCATTTGAGCCGTGAAATCGTAGTTCATCAAATCACTAAAGTTTTCTTCTAAGCGATCGGTAACAATCTCACCCATTTTTTCTGCATAGAAACGACGGTTTTCAACTTTGACATAACCTCTATCTTGAATGGTAGAGATAATTGAAGCATAAGTTGAAGGTCGACCAATACCTCGTTTTTCTAGCTCTTTAACTAATGTCGCTTCACTAAAACGCGCTGGTGGCTTAGTAAAGTGTTGCGTTGGCGATAACTCAGCTAACGCTAATTGCGCCCCGACATCAACCGCTGGTAATGTTTTATCTTCATCTTTACTGCGCATTGCTGGCATGACTTTTGTCCAACCCGCAAAACGTAATGTGCGACCTTTAGCGCGTAGTTTATAATCCCCTGATGCAACCGTAAGTGTGGTTGAGTCATATTTTGCCGGTGTCATTTGACAGGCGACAAATTGATCCCAAATCAGTTGATATAAACGCTTCGCGTCGCTATCCATATCTTTTAAAGATTCGGCCGTCACATTGATATCAGAAGGACGAATAGCTTCGTGCGCTTCTTGTGAGTTCTCTTTACTTGAATAAACATTCGGCTCTTTAGGCAGATATTTTGCACCAAATTTATCGTGAATATAATCACGTGCCATTTGGATTGCATCCTGACTCAGGTTGGTAGAGTCAGTACGCATATAGGTGATATAACCTGCTTCATAAAGACGTTGAGCCAACATCATGGTCTTTTTCACCCCAAAGCTTAAGCGAGTACTTGCCGCTTGTTGCAATGTAGAGGTGATCAAAGGGGCACTTGGTTTACTGGATGTTGGTCTATCTTCACGGTTTTTAACGATGAAAGTGGCATTCTGTAACGCCTTAACCGCCACCTGAGTTTCCTCAGAGGAGACAGGTTTAAAGGCGTTATCTTGATAGTGCGTCACTTCCATACGCAAGGGTTGTTCATCGGGTGTCAGCAATGAAGCGTGTAATTGCCAATACTCTTCTGGCACAAATGCTTTAATTTCACGTTCACGCTCGACGAGTAGGCGTACCGCAACTGACTGTACACGCCCCGCAGATAAACCACGCGCCACTTTTTTCCATAACAGCGGAGAAACCATATAGCCAACCACACGATCCATAAAACGACGTGCTTGTTGCGCGTTAACACGGTCAATATTCAGCTCACCCGGTGTTTGGAATGCTTGTGTAATGGCATTTTTCGTAATTTCATTAAATACGACACGACTAAATCTATCATCTTCACCGCCGATCACTTCGCGTAAATGCCACGCGATAGCTTCTCCTTCGCGGTCAAGGTCCGTTGCGAGATAGATATGATCTGCTTTTTCAGCCAATGCTTTTAGTTCAGCGACTACCTTCTCTTTACCCGGCAGAATTTGGTAGTTTGTATGCCAACCATTATAAGGATCGACACCCATACGGCTGACTAAGGCTGATTTCTCATCCTTTTTAACCTTTTTCACGCCTTTCGTGGCGGATGAGTTTTCGCTCTTCTGGCTGCCAGAACCACTTTTTGGCAAATCACGAATGTGACCCACGCTAGATTTTACTACGTAGTCATTGCCAAGATATTTATTGATTGTTTTGGCTTTAGCCGGGGACTCCACGATAACAAGAGCTTTACCCATAATTACCTTTACCTAATTAAACTTTGTCATGACGGTATTGTTTAATACCCTCAGCTCAGAAAACTTTTGAAATCTCTTTTTATATTGCGTTAGTTTTGCAATATATCAACCTGTTTTTATTCAAAGCTTTTGTTTAAACGCAAAACACGTTACTTTTTTTGAGGTATTTTAATCACCTCATCACTGATTCAGGTCTAAAACATAGCGATGTCTATGTATATAGAGTAGCTAAGCTTTTAAAAATGCCACACTCTACCTGATAAAAAGCGAGGCGCAACAAATTATTTTTCTAAGGAGCATAAATGATGTCGACACAAACTACACCTATTTCCGCAGAGATGCTACTTGAAAAAGCGAATAAAATCATACGTGAACATGAAGACTATTTACAAGGTATGTACGCAGATTCTGTTGAACAAAAAGGCAATGTACTGGTATTTAAAGGCGAATTTTTTTTAGATGAACAGGGTTTACCCACGGCTAAAAGTACCGCTGCATTCAATATGTTTAAACATTTAGCACATGTGTTATCTGAAAAATACCATCTAGCGTGATGATGTTTGCTGACTATTTTGGCACTTATTGCCAACAAATCGGTTATTAACTATCAATATAAGATATAGAGAAGATTTTCAGAGCCTATCAATTCAATATGTAATATCAATTATATTTATTTTCTCTTTATCGCTATATTGAGTCTTCCTAGAAAGAGGAAATATTGCCCGATTGTTGTTAAAAATTATCAATTATTTTTATGCCAGTGTGTACCTCACTGGCTTTTTTTATTCGAAAATCGCTGAATAAATAATAAAAAAATAGCGATACTCAGCTTACATCTAACTACTGAATATCGCTAATTTGATAGCAACTCGTTATTTGATAATGCTTATAACAGTGGGTTTTTACCCCTTTGTAGCCAACGCATCATTAATTTATCCACGCTTTCCATTGCGCCACCAGTAACTCGTTCTACCATTTTTTTCTTCAGGATATATTGAACGGATAATACTTCAAAATCATTAATACGACTGATGAGCCAATCATCGCTGACCCCCACTTCATCAATCAGCCCTTTATCTACAGCATCCGTTCCATACCAATACTCGCCGGTTGCAACACTATCGATATCTAATTCAGGGCGATATTTATGTACGAAAGACTTAAATAGCAGATGAGTTTCATTGAGATCTTGTTTAAATTTCTCACGACCTTCATCCGTATTTTCCCCTAATAGGGTTAGCGTGCGTTTATATTCACCGGCAGTATGTAACTCAACATCAATGTCATTTTTCTTTAATAAACGATGAATATTGGGTATTTGAGCGACCACACCGATAGAGCCGATAATCGCAAAAGGTGCCGCAACAATTTTATCAGCGACACAGGCCATCATATAACCCCCACTGGCGGCGACTTTATCGACCACTGCAGTTAATTTGATCCCTTTATCTTTTAAACGAGTTAACTGGGCTGCTGCTAGGCCATAACCGTGAACCATACCACCGGGGCTTTCAAGACGAAGCAGTACTTCATCACCCGCTTGTGCCACAGAGAGGATAGCGCTTATCTCTTCACGTAATGCACCAACTTCATGGGCATCCATGCTACCTTTAAAATCAATAACATATAAACAAGGTTTAACAACGCCTTTGCGCCCTTCTTTAGCATTGTTTTTACTCAGTTTTTGCTCTTTCTTTTGTTGTTTTTTAAACGCTTTATGCCACACTTTCAATTCAGCCTCATCCATTTTGGCTTGTTGCATAACACGTTGTTTATCATGGTAAGACTCAGCAAGATCAGTCACCTTTAATGTGCCTTTTCGATGTTGCTTTTTACTACCGATAACCACAAAAAACGAAACAATAGCAATAATAGCGACTACAACAGTCGCAATCTCAGCTAAAAACAGTCCATATTGTAAAATATACTCCACAAAGGCCTCTTTTAAGGTTAATAAAACACAGTGAAATCATAGCACCTAGTTTAACGAAATTTTACGCTGATGCCAGTAACAAAGGCGCCATTCTGGCAGTTATTATCTGTATCACTAGCCGTTAATCACTTTAAAAATGAGTCGCTAAACTGGTTCTTAAGCACATAAGACGTTACACTTTATTTATTTTTCAATAAACAGGATATTAATATGTTGCAATATCAACCCGATCATACTGTATTAAGAGATAAAATAATTCTAGTAACGGGGGCTGGTGATGGCATAGGTAAAGAAGCTGCTCTCACATATGCTCGCTATGGTGCGACATTAATCTTGTTAGGACGTACCTTATCTAAGCTTGAAGATGTACAAAATGAGATTATCACTTCAGGCGGGCAACAACCGATGCTTTACCCTTTAGATCTACTCACCGCGAGCGAGAACGATTATCAGGAATTTGCTGATACTATCGTAAAACGTTTTCCTCATTTGGACGGTGTATTACAAAATGCCGGCCTACTCGGTGTCGTTGAGCCGATAATTAACCAACCAAGTACACTTTGGCATGATGTGATGCAAGTCAACGTTAATGCAACCTTTATGTTGACTAAAGCCTTAATCCCCCTAATGCTTAAGGCACCTCATGCAAGCCTTATTTTGACAACCTCCAGTGTAGGTCGCCAAGGCCGTTATGGTTGGGGGGCTTATTCTGTCTCTAAATTTGCCACAGAAGGCTTAATGCAAGTGTTACATGAAGAATATAAAGACAGTAGCTTGCGTATTAACTGCATCAATCCGGGTGGAACACGCACCAGTATGCGAGCAAGTGCTTTCCCCGATGAAAATGCACAAAAACTTAAAACGCCAAAAGATCTAATGCCGTTATATCTCTATCTAATGAGTGATGACAGCATTGAAGTGAGTGGTCAATCTTTAGATGCACAACCCGATCGTAAAGCCGGACCTGCTGAATAACTTGAGAATATAAGGTTTATCCTATGAGTGATGCACAACACCAACAGCGCCAACAACGTTTGAAAGAAAAAGTTGATGCCCGAATTGCGCAGGCGCAACGCGAACAAGGCATTTTGATGATTTTTACTGGTAATGGTAAAGGGAAAACCACCGCCGCCATGGGAACCGCTACACGTGCGGTTGGTCATCATAAAAAAGTCGGTGTTGTGCAATTTATTAAAGGGACATGGGAAAATGGAGAACGTAATCTTTTAGAACAAGCCGGCGTTCCCTTCTATGTTATGGAAACCGGTTTTACATGGGAAACTCAAGATAAAGCTGCCGATACACAAGCCTGTTTAAATACTTGGCAATATGCACTGCAATTACTCAATTCACCTGACTATGATTTAGTTGTCTTAGATGAACTTACTTATATGATCAGTTTTCATTATCTACCACTTGAAGATGTGGTTGCGGCTATTACTTCTCGTCCTGATCATCAAAGTGTTATTATTACAGGACGAGGCTGTCATAGACAATTAATAGAATTAGCAGACACCGTTACGGAAATGCGTCCTATTAAGCATGCGTTTGACAGTGGTATCAAAGCACAAAAAGGAATTGATTGGTAAAATAAACGCGTATAATAAACTCGTATTATGTGTTCAGATTGCCGTAATATATTTATATCAATACAGGTTCACCTAATATACCTGCACCAAATATTCTTCCGGTCTCTTTTATTAATTGAAAGTAGGCTTCTTTATCATCCAGTATATCATTTTGTATTTGTTGGCTATAAATCCATGCCATAGACATGATATGCAGATGATAAATATTATAAAGCTCTTGTTTCTTATCAGGATCACGAGACGCTAAATACGAGTAAACTATTTCATAAATAGTATTGGCTTCTTGTACTAATTCTTTATTATTAAAATTTATTTCACTCAGTGTAGGATTAAAATCCTCAGTACGTGTATCTTTTTCATTTATCCAACTAAACTGTTCTTTCTTAGCTTGTTTGGTTAATAAATCGTGATTATTCTCGAAATGAATACCATAAGGATATTTGGCTAAAAACGTTTGAAACTCCTCTTGAGAGAAGCATTTAGTCAATACATTGCCTACCCCAGAATTCTTCCAATCTGGTAAATAAGGAGGAATAGGCTCATTTAATGGAATGTCACAACGAAAGATATTGTTGTCGATAAACACAGCATCTGTGCTATTAATGGCACCATGTATTAATTGTCCATTGATCCAAACAGAGCGCGTATCTAAATAAAAGTGTTCTTTATTTTCTTCTGAAGTAAACACGGAAGTAAAGCTATAGTATATTTCCTGAGAGGGATTAATAATCCCCCCATTATTTCCAGGGTAAACCATAAATACTTTCTTTTCACCTGAGTTTGATTCTAATATATGCTCTCCATTGGTTAATGTTATTTTTTTTACCTCACCTTTATTAATCGAAAAATGATTAGTATCAATTTTAAATTGTAACGGCACATTGTTATTGTTACTGATATAAAAAATGCCTGTTTGTGTTGTCGATGTTGTTGCCTCATCACAGCCTAAACTAAGAAAGTTCATACACAACACTGTTGTTAAATAAATATAACGATGCATATTATCGCGTATACCTTATCGTAATAAATACAAATAAAATATTAATATGATAGAAACAGCTTATCATCGTATTAATATAAGCATCATAGTTTTATTTATTATAAAAATAAAGCTATCAAAAAAAGAAGTCTGCTAAAAATTAGCAGACTTCTGTATCTAACTGAAAATTTAATTTGAATTTATCAATAATTATTCGTTTATTTGCTTTTACTTCCCGCTGATTGGCGGCGACTTGAAGCACGCTTAGCCGGTGAAGTTGAAGTACGCGCAGAAATTTTGGTATGACGTTTCACCGCCCGACGAATTTGATTTGCTTTAATTCGACGCTGATCTTTTTCGACAGCCACTTTGGTTACTGTCTCATCGTTTAGTTCCACCAGCTGGCGTAAATAGTTAATTTGATTTAAGCCTAGCTCAACCCATCCGCCACGTGGAAGTCCTTTAGGCAAATCAATATCACCATAACGAACACGAATAAGGCGACTAACCTGCACACCTACCGCTTCCCACATACGACGGACTTCTCGATTGCGTCCTTCCGTTAGCGATACATTGTACCATTGGTTAATGCCTTCACCACCGCGATAAGAAACCGAACGGAATGATGCCGGCCCATCTTCTAATTGTACCCCACGAGTCAATTGACGAATTTTTGCATCATCAATTTCACCAAAAACACGTACCGCATATTCACGCTCAACTTCACGACTTGGGTGCATTAAGCGATTGGCTAACTCACCATCAGTGGTAAAGAGTAATAAACCACTGGTGTTAACATCAAGACGACCAACGGCTATCCAACGCGCACTATTTAAACGCGGAAGACGTTGGAATACGGTCGGTCTGCCCTGTGGATCACTACGTGTACATAGCTCACCTTCTGGCTTGTAATAAGCTAACACTCGACAAACATCTTTTTGTGCTTCGCGAATACTTAATATACGACCATCTAAACGGATTTTGGCTGTAGAATTGGCATCAATACGATCGCCTAATTTTGCCTTCACGCCATCAATACTGATACGGCCTTCTTGAAGATAGCCTTCAATCTCACGTCGAGAACCATGACCAGAACGAGCAAGAATTTTTTGTAATTTTTCAGTACGTTGCGATTTATCGCTCATGAAACAACCTCATGTGTCGCCTTCACAGGCGTCATAAAATAAATTAGTTTTAAAATCAATCAGGTAAAAAATAACCCATGTTTATTAAACTGTTTAACAAACACAGGTCTATTGATTCAGGGATAAGCCATGCCAAAGTGACAATAAAATGAGCATGACAAATAAAATCGTGTCGATAAAATAGCGCCTAAGGCTTCCATCGTTACTATGCCGTTTACTTCCAAAACAGCTTTCTTGATGTCACTAACCACAAGATGCGCCCAATGGCTTTATCGCAGTGCGTAAATTTAACACAAGCAATAAATCTCTTCACCTTTTATCTCACTATAATAAGTCCCCTATGATGCATTTACCAAATTTAAAAGGTTATTGAAAAGGCGTAATATCGCCCATTCCTTCACGGACAATAACGGGGCTATCTTCTGTTAAATCAATCACCGTGGTTGGCTTTTGCCCCAAGTAACCGCCGTGGATCACTAAATCAACCTGTTTACCCAATAAGTCATTAATCTCTTCCGGATCTGACTCTGCAAAATCATTACCCGGTAATATTAAGCTGGTAGACATTAATGGCTCACCGATATTTTCTAATAATGCCAGCGCAATAGGATTAGAAGGTACACGTAAACCAATTGTTTTACGTTTATCATTCATTAAACGCTTAGGTACATCTTTGGTGGCTTTTAAAATAAAGGTGTAGTTACCAGGCGTATTATTTTTAATTAAACGGAAAACAACATTATCAACATAGGCATAAGTGGCAATTTCTGATAAATCTCGACACATTAGAGTGAAATTATGATGTTTATCGAGTTGGCGAATTCGACAAATACGCGTCATCGCATCTTTATTATCCAAACAACAACCTATCGCATAGCCTGAATCTGTTGGATAAATTACCACTCCGCCTTTGCGTAAAACATCCGCACTTTGTTCAATTAAACGAGCCTGCGGATTATCAGGGTGAATGTAAAAAAGTTGGCTCATATATCCCTCAACGACTTTTTGATGTTATCCCTGCCATAATGTCCATACAGGTTCAACATTAGCGGGTAACCATAAATTACGTCCTAGCTCTATCCACGAGCAAGGGCGATGAAAATCAGAACCTAACGAAGCTTTAAGATCATAAGCTTGTGCTAAAGCTGCGTGTTGTTCTCGCTCTTGTGGTGGTTGTTGGCATTGTGCCACTTCTATAGCATCACCACCTTGTTGTTTAAAATAAAGCACTAATCGCTTTAACCATTTAGAGGATAGACCATAGCGACCAGGATGTGCCAATACCGCAACTCCACCCGCTTGATGAATAGCCGTGACAGCGTCACCAATTGAGCACCATTGTGGCGGTACATAACCTGTTTTTCCTTTCGCTAGATAGCGTTTAAATACTTTATTGACCGATGCCACATGCCCTTCATTAACCAAAAAACGCGCAAAGTGTCCTCGTGTCACTTGCCCGCCTTTCGCTAGGGCACTTGCCCCTTCCCATGCCCCAGCAATACCCGCTTTAGCTAAACGTTCGCCGATCATTTTAGCGCGAGTTTCACGGCATTGACTCTGTTTTGCTAGGCATGTCGTCATAGCTTGGTGTTCGATATCAATCTGTAATCCAACAATATGGATTTCTATATTCTCCCACAAAGTCGATATCTCGACACCTGATATCAAAGTTAAAGGTAAACTTTTTTCTGCAATATAATTTTTGGCAGGTTGGATAGCAGCGGTAGTATCGTGATCGGTTATCGCTAATACCGTAATTTGTTTTTCAATGGCTCTATCGATTAATTCATCAGGTGAGAGCTCGCCATCTGATGCAGTAGTATGGCTATGCAGATCATAAATCACGCGTAAATCAGATAGCAATTCAGTCATTCCTTCTCCCTGTTTATCCTCAGTGATACAACGAATTTTTAAGAGTATGCCATAAAGTACTTGACGAACCTAATATAATCCAGTTTACTAGTACACAATATGAGCTAGTCTATTAAATATAAACTTATCATCCGCTGTAAGGAGATCTTATGAATATCAATCAACATCTTATTGCTCTGTGGTGGCGCAAAACTCTTTTATGGGCGGTTTGATCTCCTGCTTAGCATCAGTGATATCTAAAACCCGCCTACCGCGGGTTTTTTTATGTGCCAATTTTGTGCTTATCAGCACCAGAAAAAAGAAAATAGAGCGATAATAATGAATACTTCACTTGCATTCCCATTAACAACTAAGGTAACGGCATTGCCTTATCACAGCGAGCCGGCGTTACTTTTCAATACGTTGTGTGAACATCGTCATCACACCTTATTGTTAGAATCCGCACAAATTGATACCAAAGCCAATTTAAAAAGTTTGTTAATCGTTGATAGTGCATTGCGTATTAGTGCAAACAAAAATCAAGTGACTGTCGATGCGTTAAGTCTCAACGGCCAACATATCTTAGCGTTGTTAAAAAACGCACTAAAAGAAAAAAGCACACTCTCCATAGAGCGAGCGGAACAATGTGTATTTACTTTTGCATCATCATCTTTCCCTCAAGATGAAGAGAGCAAGTTAAAAGCGGCTAGCGTATTTGATGTTTTACGTTTTTTCCTAGCAAATAGCGCTGCAAAAGAAGCCAATGCTATTTTTGTGGGAGGGTTATTTGCCTATGATTTAGTGAACGGATTTGAATCCTTACCTGATTTAGAAGCGGTTTTTTCTTGCCCTGACTACTGTTTTTATTTAGCTGAACAGTTAATTGTGATCGACCATCAACATCATCATAGCCAATTAATTTCCGTTGCCTTTACGGATAATCCACAAGAGTGTCAGCGTCTTGATACCCGTCAGGCACAATTAGTTGCACTCGCACAGCAACCTTTAAAACAACCACAACGTCAACCATTAACACCTCAGCAAGCGGTTGTAAGTAGCAATATGAATGACGAAGAGTATGGTGCTATTGTTGAAGCGATGAAAACCTATATTCGTCGTGGCGATATTTTCCAAGTTGTTCCATCACGTCGTTTTCAAATTAACTGCCCTTCACCACTGGCTGCCTATCAAGTTTTGAAACAAAAAAACCCCAGTCCCTATTTGTTTTATATGCAAGATGCGTTATTTACCGTTTTTGGTGCGTCACCTGAAAGTGCGTTGAAATATCAAGCAAGTGATCGCCAAATTGAAATTTATCCTATCGCAGGTACACGCCCAAGAGGTCGCAATGCCAACGGCTCAATCAATGCTGATTTAGATAGCCGCATTGAACTTGAAATGCGCACAGATACCAAAGAGTTATCAGAACACCTTATGTTGGTTGATTTAGCACGCAATGATTTAGCGCGTATCTGCCAAGCTGGAAGCCGTTATGTCGCCGAATTAACCAAAGTAGATCGCTACGCTTTTGTTATGCACTTAGTATCAAGAGTGGTAGGAACATTACGTCATGACTTAGATATTTTTCATGCCTATCAAGCCTGTATGAATATGGGGACACTCTCAGGAGCACCGAAGGTCAGTGCTATGCAACTGATTGCACAATATGAAAAAACCAAACGAGGCAGTTATGGCGGTGCAATTGGCTACTTTACTGGTAACGGTGATTTTGATACTTGCATAGTTATTCGTTCTGCTTATGTAGAAAAAGATATTGCAACTATTCAAGTGGGCGCTGGTATTGTGCTCGATTCTGATCCAAAAATGGAGGCAGAAGAAACTCGCAATAAATCACAAGCGGTTATCAATGCCATTTTACAGGCGCATGCTGAAACGCATATGCAGGAGGCTTGCTAATGGCGACGCTCTTACTACTCGATAATATCGACTCTTTTACTTATAACTTAGTCGACCTTTTACGCAGTCAACATCATCAAGTGATCATCTATCGTAATGATGTCAGCGCTTCTTTTATCGAAAAACAATTAAACCTGTTAGATAACCCTATTCTTATGTTGTCTCCCGGCCCTGGTACACCATCACAAGCGGGTTGTATGCCTGAGCTACTTAATCGCATGTTAGGTAAATTGCCTATTATTGGTATCTGTTTAGGGCATCAAGCCATTATTGAAGCTTATGGCGGTAAAGTCTCTTCTTGTGGGGAAATTTTACACGGTAAAGCTACGCTCGCCACCCATGATGGGCAGGCGATGTTTGAACATCTGCCAAATCCTCTGCCCGTCGCTCGTTATCATTCACTCTCTGGCGAAGTTGTGCCTGAGCAACTTATCGTCAATGCGTGGTGTGATAACACCGTGATGGCCGTGCGCCATCGCCAACATCGAACTTGTGGTTTTCAGTTTCATCCAGAATCAATTTTAACCACTAAAGGCGCACAACTTTTACAACAAACCATTGCATGGGCACAAGCACCAAGAGGAGACGCATAATATGGATACTATCTTCAATAAATTATTTGCAGGACAACAATTAAGCTTAGAAGAGAGCCAAACACTGTTTAGTGCGATTATTCGTGGTGAATTAACAGAATCACAGTTAGCAGCCGTATTGATTAGTATGAAAATGCGTGGTGAGCACCCTCAAGAGATTGCCGGAGCGGCTCGTGCCCTATTGGATAATGCCTCTCCTTTTCCACGCCCAGATTATCTATTTTGCGATATTGTGGGTACTGGCGGCGATGGAGCCAATAGCATCAATATTTCAACAGCCAGTGCGTTTGTCGCGGCAGAAATTGGTCTAAAAGTGGCTAAACATGGTAATCGTAGCGTGTCTAGTCGCTCAGGATCATCAGATTTATTAGCGGCATTTGGTATTCCACTAGATAAAAGTGCCAACGATGCCCGCCAATTGTTAGATGAAATTGGACTATGCTTTTTATTTGCGCCGCTTTATCACAGTGGTTTTCGCTTTGCCGCCCCTGTGCGCCAACAGCTAAGAACACGCACGCTCTTTAATGTGTTAGGCCCATTAATTAATCCAGCCCGTCCGCCTTTAGCATTAATTGGTGTTTATAGTCCTGAATTATTAATGCCTATTGCAGATACCTTAAATGTCTTGGGCTACAAACGTGCGGCAGTGGTCCATAGTGGTGGAATGGATGAAGTGTCATTACATGCTCCCACACAAGTGGCTGAGTTACACAATGGGGAAATCACTCGTTATCAATTAACCCCAAGTGATTTTGGTCTGCGTCCTTGTGCGATAAGTGATCTTGAAGGCGGTACACCTGAGGTTAATCGCCAATTATTGGCTAATTTACTGCAAGGACAAGGTAAACGCGCACACACTGAATCCGTCGCTGCCAATGTCGCCTTATTAATGCGTTTACACGGACAAGAAGATTTGAAAGCTAATACCGAAGTTGCTATGCACGCAATCTATAGCGGTAAAACCATTAATCGAGTTAATGCGCTAGCCGCAAGAGGATAAAAATAATGACTGTATTAAATGCCATTGTTAAAGATAAAGCCGAATATTTAGTTGCACGTAAAGCACAGCAACCTTTATCAACCTTTATAGATAAGATTGCGCCATCGACACGCTCATTTTATCAAGCATTAACACAATCACACCCAGTGTTTATTTTAGAGTGTAAAAAAGCATCGCCTTCAAAAGGGATTATTCGCTCTGATTTTGATCCTGTTGCCATTGCGAAAATTTATCAACCCTATGCAGCCGCTATTTCGGTACTGACTGATGAAAAATATTTTCAAGGCTGTTTTGATTACTTACGTCAAGTCAGTGATGCCGTTCATCAACCTGTTTTATGTAAAGATTTTATTATCGATGAATACCAAATTTATTTAGCTCGTTTTTACCAAGCTGATGCCATTTTATTAATGCTTTCTGTTCTTAATGATGAACAGTACCGTGCGCTTAGTGCCGTTGCTCACCAATTAAACATGGGAGTATTAACAGAAGTGAGCACCGAAGAAGAGCGTCAGCGAGCCATTGAGCTTAAAGCAAAAGTGATCGGGATTAATAATCGTAATTTACGTGATCTCTCTATTGATTTATCTCGTACCGAACAACTTAGCCAAGGTTTACCGCAAGAGGCTATTGTTATCAGCGAATCTGGAATTCATACCCATCAACAAGTTAAAACACTAAGTCAATATGCTAATGGCTTTTTAGTGGGCAGTGCCTTGATGTCACAAGAGAATATTGCCCAAGCGGTAAGAGCACTTATTTTGGGAAAGCATAAAGTGTGCGGCTTAACCCGTACACAAGATGTTAAAGCGGCCTATCAAGCGGGTGCCTATTATGGAGGATTAATTTTTGCTGAGAAATCACCACGAAGAGTGACGCTGTCACAAGCGCAATTATTGGTAACACAAGCGCCATTAGCTTTTGTGGGCGTTTTTCAAAACCAATCTATTGAGCTGATTTGTGACTATGCTAAACAACTTAATTTATCTGCGGTTCAGTTACATGGCGCTGAAGATGCACAATTTATAGCCCAACTAAGGGAAAAAATCGCCCCACAATGTGAAATTTGGCAAGCGCTTAATATGGCTTATCACCATGATATTCAGCACATTGCGCAAGTTAACAAATATGTATTAGATAATGGTACGGGTGGCACAGGCAACACCTTTGATTGGCAAACTATTCCGCCTACTTTACGCCATAAAGCATTACTTGCAGGTGGCCTAAACAGTGATAACTGTTTAGACGCTCTAAACACCGGTTGCTTAGGACTTGATTTAAATTCAGGGGTGGAATCTTCAGCAGGTAACAAAGATCCACAACGTCTATCACAAGTCTTTACACAATTACAACAAGGCAAATTTTCACAAAATTTCTGACAAGGACAACATCACAATGAGAAAACTTAATCCCTACTTTGGTGAGTTTGGTGGTCAATATGTACCAGAAATATTGATCCCTGCATTAGATCAACTTGAACAAGCCTTTATTGACGCACAAAACGATCCGTCATTTCAGCAAGAGTTTCAAGATCTACTCAAAAATTATGCAGGTAGACCAACGGCACTGACACTCTGTCGCAATTTGACCCAAGGTACTCGTACCCGTTTATATCTAAAACGTGAAGATTTATTGCATGGCGGTGCTCATAAAACAAACCAAGTATTAGGCCAAGCACTGCTAGCAAAACGGATGGGAAAAACAGAGATTATTGCAGAAACGGGCGCTGGGCAACATGGTGTTGCCACTGCGTTAGCTTGTGCTCTGTTAAATATGAAGTGCCGTATTTATATGGGGGCAAAAGATGTTGAACGTCAATCACCCAATGTATTTCGTATGCGTTTAATGGGTGCCGAAGTTATTCCGGTGCATAGTGGTTCATCAACATTAAAAGATGCGTGTAATGAAGCGTTACGTGACTGGTCTGGCTGCTACGAGCGTGCTCACTACTTATTAGGCACTGCGGCAGGCCCGCATCCTTATCCCACTATTGTTCGCGAATTCCAGCGCATGATTGGGGATGAAGCTAAGGCGCAAATTTTAGCCCGTGAAGGTCGTCTCCCTGATGCCGTTATCGCCTGTATTGGCGGTGGCTCTAACGCCATTGGCTTATTCGCCTCATTTATACCAGAAACCTCAGTACAATTAATTGGTGTTGAGCCGGCAGGAAAAGGGATCGAAACAGGAGAGCACGGAGCACCATTAAAACATGGCAAGTTAGGCATTTATTTCGGTATGAAATCACCGATTATGCAAACCGAAGAAGGCCAAATTGAAGAGTCCTATTCTATTTCTGCAGGATTAGATTTCCCATCCGTAGGCCCTCAACATGCGCATTTAAACAGCATTGGCCGTGCAGATTATGTTTCTGTGACAGATGATGAAGCCATTGAGGCTTTTAAAACGCTATCACGCCGTGAAGGGATCATCCCCGCATTAGAATCGTCACATGCTCTGGCCTATGCGTTGAAACTGATTGCCCAAAATCCAGATAAAGAACAACTCTTAATTGTCAATTTATCCGGACGAGGTGACAAAGATATTTTTACTGTTAACGATATTTTAGCTGCACGAGGAGAAATTTAATGAGCCGTTATCAATTATGCTTTGAAGCATTAGCACAAAAACAACAAGGCGCGTTTGTTCCCTTTGTCACTTTAGGTGATCCCGATGCTGAACTGTCGTTAAAAATTATTGACGCATTAATTGAAGGGGGTGCAGATGCGTTAGAGATAGGCATTCCATTTTCTGATCCACTGGCTGATGGCCCTACTATTCAAGGGGCAAACTTACGGGCATTAAATGCTAATGTCACCCCAACCCTCTGTTTTGAGTTATTAAGCCAGATCCGCCAAAAACACCCCACTATTCCGATTGGACTATTGGTGTATGCAAATCTTGTTTTTAGCAATGGCGTTGATAATTTTTACCATAAATGCCAACAAGCGGGTGTTGATTCAGTACTGATTGGTGATGTTCCCTTACGTGAAGCAAAACAATTTCGAGAAGCGGCATTAAGCGCGAATATTGCCCCGATTTTTATTTGCCCGCCCAATGCAGATGATGAGTTATTACAAGAGTTAGCCACCAGCGCAGAGGGATATACTTATCTATTATCAAGAGCCGGTGTTACGGGGACAGATAAACGAGCAGAACAGTCACTCACTCATTTAACCAGTAAACTTAAAGCTTATAATGCACCACCTGCATTACAAGGTTTTGGGATTTCTGAGCCACAACAAGTTTCACAGGCCATTAGTAATGGTGCATTTGGCGCTATCTCAGGATCAGCCGTTGTACAAATTATTGAAAATAACCTACATCAACCTGATGTGATGTTAAAAATGTTGACGCAGTTTGTGCAACAAATGAAAGCCGCAACAATAAGCGTTTAATTCTAAAATTATTATCGCCGTCTGCTTAGAGAAAACTTTTTCCTAAGCAGATTTTTCCTAATTTAATCATTAACAATCGACCATCACTTCCCCATCAGCCTCTATTCGTAGCGCGAGTAATGCTTGATTCGCCTGAACAAGCATAAAACTATTTTTGCTCAGTCAGTTGGCAATCTGTCATTTCTTGCACATACTTTATATAGGGTATACAGCTTTAGGTTTTCTATTCAGTAGTACTCAATCAATAATGTCATTATAAGGAGTTTGATAATGAAACTATGGGCAAAAATTTCTACCGTATTAGCGGCATTACTTATGGCCATGACTTTATCTGCATGCTCTCCAACGGCAACATCAGAAGGCACTGGGGGATATTTTGATGACTCGGTGATCACCACTAAAGTAAAAACAGCTTTAATTGGTGAGAAAAACCTAAACTCAACACAAATTAGCGTTGAGACATTTAAAGGTAAAGTTCAGTTAAGTGGTTTTGTCTCTTCACAGGCTGATGCAAATCGCGCCATAGAAACCGCACGTAAAGTCACTGGCGTTAAAGGTGTCATTAACTCAATGGTTATCCGTTAAGCTATTTTTTATAAGTCAGTAAGAAAAAAGCCACTTCGGTGGTTTTTTTCTTGTCTCATCTAAAGCAATCCACACTCTTTGATATGAAGATCAATTTTTGACAAATTCTCTGTTTTACTAAAATAAGCCGTTTGTTTTTTACGGGTAAAATACCCCAAAAAAAACCGTTAAAACTAAAGTTATACTTATCTTTTTTCGATGTTATTTTCACCACACTGGTGACTTTCACTTAAATTTGATGCGACCATCATTTTCTTAATAGTACTATTCAATATCAGTAATAATATTTTTGGCCGATTTAGGCACTATTTTTTAATTATTATTAGGCAATATCATGGGCAGATAAAACATGCAAATAAAATACATCTATACATTCCCATTTATGCGAGCCAATTAAATGCTCATCGAGAATAGTGATTATTTTTTTACTAATAAAAAATATAAAGATGCATTTTTAATACACCATTAAAATATACCTCTATTATTTTAGTTATAATCAGCTAAGCCTTAATACACATAATAGAGGTAATAAAATTTTTTAGTCTAAACACGATCACTGTAGATAAGCAATTATGATTAACACAGATAAAAAAAAGCGGAGCCACTGCCCCGCTGATACTTAATAGCATATTCTGTTATTGCAAGAATAATTAGAAACGATAACCAACACCGAACATAAACACAAATGGGTCTATGCGTGTATTAATTTTTTGATCAGGGATATTATCCCCTTTGAACTTAACATCAGTTTCGATATTCATCCACCAAACAGAGGCATTCAGCATCCAGTTTTTATCAAGGTTATAGTCTAAACCTGCTTGTGCTGCAAAGCCCCAAGAGTTTTTAAGGTCTAGGCTATTCAGACCTAGAGCATTCACTGTTTCATTGTTATTGAATTTTTCATCAAAGAAGGTCGTAAAGTTTAGACCAGCACCTAAATAAGGGCGTAATTTATCTTCAGAATGACCAAAGTAATACTGTGCCATTAATGTTGGTGGTAAATGTTTAACTTTAGCAATTTCACCCACACCTGTTAACGTAACTTTATGCTCAAAAGGTGTTGCTGCTAATAACTCAACCCCAATATTATCAGTTACCATATAACCAAAGGTTAAACCTAATTGAGTGTTATTATTTACATCAAAGTGACCGACATTTAATACATTATCAGATCCTGCATTAGGACGAACTGTTGCAGTACCCGCACGGAATAAAAAATCACCCGCTTGATGAGCAAAAGAAATAGACGGTGCAAGTGTTGCAGCCGCTAGAATAAGCGCAGAAAGTTTTTTCATTATTTAACCCATTCCTGTAATAAGTAAAATCTCCGCTAAAATATACCCATTAATAAGTAATTATGATCTAATGCCGATCACAACTTTGGAATTATTTTTGCAGAAAGTGTTATTCCTCTCTTTATTATTTATGATGCTGATTATTTATAATTGATCCACATCAAATTTAGCATTAATACAATATTTTCTTATAATTAAATTTATTGTTTTTAAGAATCATTAAATAAAAGAACCTCATTAAAAGATGATATTTGACAATATCGTTATTTAGTTGTTAATTTAATGTTTCATCTGATTTGATTATTTAATTTTCATTCGCCAAACGAATGAAAAAAACCTTTCAATAACAATAGCTATAGAAATAACAGAAATGATCCCTTTTTGTTGTCTTAAAAGGTACAATATGTCCCATTGACTTAGTCTATTTGTATAGGAGCAGTTTCATGCCTACCCCGGCACGCACAATCTACCGTGATAGTCTTAACTTTTATAAAAATGAACAACGTAGCATTATCACGCTATCTGCAGTTTTGGCCCTCATTTTAGCTGTCATATATCTATTGGTTGGCCCTAATGCACAAGAATCACAAATAATTAATGACTTTATTATTAATTTTCAAAAAACCAGATTCGCTGATGTCTCACCCGCTGAATTAGAAGCGATGAATAACAGTGTTATTGGGGTATTTCAAAAGGTCTTACTGGTCTATGTTTTTGAGCTTTTTCAGCAAAGTATTCTGGTTTTAGTGATTTTAATGTTGGCAATGGCACTTTCTGCCGGTCATAACGTGACATTGAACCAAACGTTTAATGCCAGCTTACCCCGTTTACCGAAGATGTTTCTGCTAATTTTGCTCTGCTCTATTTTAATTAGTGCAGGCTTTATGTTGATTATCCCTGGTATCATTTTATTAGTGGGATTTGCACTAGCGCCAGTCGTACTGGTACGCCAACAATCTATTGGTAGCGCAATACGTCTAGGCTGGAAAATGGGCTTTGGTGAATCAGGGGCGCTGATCCCTGCCTTAGGAATTTGGATTTTATTACAATTTGGGATTGGCTTCTTAAGCAATATTACGGGTGAATTGCCTAACATGATCCACAAATTTTTATATTATTTTTTAAAGAATATTACGTCTGCATGGATGATTATTTATCTATTCCGTCTGTTTATGCTGACTGAAAATAAATATATCACCAAGTAACCCCCTCGCAGCAAACAATGCCGTGCTAATGTGATTAATAGATTAGCACGGCATTGTTATTAACATAATCATTTAAAAATAATCAATTAACCTTACACACCT
This sequence comes from Proteus sp. G2675, assembly GCF_963886535.1. Classification (NCBI taxonomy): domain Bacteria; kingdom Pseudomonadati; phylum Pseudomonadota; class Gammaproteobacteria; order Enterobacterales; family Morganellaceae; genus Proteus; species Proteus sp. G2675. Next base: position 39,632 of record NZ_CAWPCB010000012.1, on the reverse strand, counting down.
ATCCAGCCACTAAACCCCATGTTATTCATTCTATCCCCTCGTTTCCGTATCCTTGATGAAAGTGGCTTGGTTATCTTCAGCAAACGGCACTTGTTGTTGCTGTTTGTGTTTTTCTTTTATTTGTTGTCGACTTTGATATAAACGAATAACAAAATAGAGATCGGGGGCAATAATTAAATCATCATCATTGATAGTGATCTTGTTACGTGCAATCCAACGATTTAATTCTGTTCTGCGCCCAGCCAATACCAATTTAACGCCTTTGATCCTAAGCTCTCTAATTAGCTCATCAATAACAGCAAAAACACTCACATCGTCATAAGTAAAACTTACGGTAGCATCAACCGCTAACCATGCAGGACGTTGTGGCGCGCTGTCCACTAGCTGTAGTACCCGCTTTTTAAAATAGCCAACATTGAAATAGGTTAAGGGGGAATTAAAACGATACATCATCAATCCTGATATCGATTCAATGCCGTTACCTTGGTTGATTGAGTGGATCATTCCTTGTTCATCAACACCTAATAACTGATCACTTGGGCGGAATACAATACGTAAAAATTGCAATAACCCAAGTAACACAGCAAAACCAATGCCGTTAATCAATCCCGCTAACAACACCGCTAATAAAGTAAACGTTGCTAAGGTAAAAGCTTGTCGATTTCGTTTACGATAAGACCAAATATGACGAATACTTAGCAATGACCAAGAGGAAACAATCAGCACAACGCCTAAAGAAGATAACGGAATGTAGGCAATAAAGTCGGTCATAAAAAGCAACACAACTAAAATGACTAACGCAGCCACAATAGAGACCAATTGTGTTTTACCGCCAACAGAATCATTCACCGCAGTACGGCTACTGGCGGCACTTACTGCAAATCCTTGCGAAAGTGCCGATGCGATATTAGCAATGCCTAATGCCTTTAATTCTTGGTCGGCATCAACATCATAGCCATTTTTGCTAGCAAAACTTCTTGCCGTCATCATAAAGCTAACAAAACTAATCACCGCAAGGTTAATGGAAGGAACAATTAATTCACGAAGTGATCCAAGATGAAAGCCACTCATTGAAACGATGGGTAAAAAGAGATCACCGTTGTCTGCTTCTTTATCAACAATAGCAATCCCATAATTGACTAAATCAAATTGCCAACTTAAATAGGTCATCACCACCATAGCAATTAACGGAGCGGGCCAACGTTGTCTAAAATGACGAATACCTAATAGTAATGCTAAGGTTAGCGCCGACATCAACAGTGTTGGCCAATGTGCTTCTTTTAATCGAAAAGGTACTTCAAGTAATTTTTCAATTAAATATTCTGGGGAGGTGGTAAAACCAAATACTTTACTCAATTGCCCCACCATGATAGTGATGGCAACGCCATTTAATAGACCTTGTAATATAGGTCTAGAGAGAAAGTCCGTAAATGCGCCAAAGCGAAAATGACTCGCAAGAATGCACCAAAAACCGGTCATTGCAGTCATTATAATGGCCAGTTGCCAACGGGTATTTTCATCCCCCGCAGAAAGAGGAATGACAACTGCGGCTATCACGGCACAAGTTGCAGCATCAGGGCCAGTAATTAATTGGCGTGAAGTGCCAAATAAAGCATACATGATCATGGGTAAGATACAGGCGTATAATCCCACAATGGCATTGATACCGAGTAATTCGGTATAAGCGATAGCAACAGGCAATGCAACCGCAGCAACAGAAAGCCCTGCTTTAATATCATATCCAAGATATTCACGCTGATAATTAAACAATAAGCCTAATCCAGGCATCCATTTTATTATTCTTTTTCCGTTCATTGATTTCCTCTTATCTGAATTACTTTTTCGCGCATTCATCAAAAAGTCGCGTGAAGAGATAATGGCTCAATGAATCATATACTAGAGTGATGTTTTAATCTCCTACCATAATCAATACTTTATCTTTAAATGACACAAGATTAAATTAAACCTTATATTCAATGAGTTAATCTAATATAAAACCGCCATATTGTGATAAATAAGCCTGATCTTATTAAAGATATGCAATTGTTTACCCTTTTCATGTCGCTTTGCATTAGAATAACCTAGTTTATAAATTTAACGACAATAGGTTTCTATCGGTTATGAAAAACGGCTGGCTTAAGCAATTACTTGATTTCGCTCCACTATTAGTGTTTTTTATCTTTTATAAATGGCAAGATATTTTCTATGCTTCTGGCGCATTAATTGTAGCAACATGGATCTCAGTCGGTTTAACATGGCTTATTTTCCATAAAGTCGAAAAAGCACCACTGATCACCGCAATCGTTGTAACGATATTTGGTACATTGACTATCGCTTTCCATTCAGATGTCTTTATTAAATGGAAAGTCACCGCAATCTACGCCATTTTTGCGCTAGTGCTTATTGCGATGCAACTCTTTACGCCGAAAACATTAATGGAAAGAATGCTAGGTAAAGAATTAGCGATGCCAGCGACTAATTGGAAAAAACTCAATATCGCTTGGGTACTGTTCTTTTTAGCTTGTGCGCTGGGTAATCTTTATGTCGCATTTTCTTTATCTCAAGAAACTTGGGTAAACTTTAAAGTCTTTGGGTTAACAATATTAACCTTAATCTTTACTGTGATTAGTGTTGTGTATATCTGGAACAACCGGTTACCCGAAGAAGAGACGAAAGAGGAATCAACAGAAAGTCATACATCTGAAACATCAGATAACGGAACAACATCAACATCTAAAGTATTACATAAAGATGTGACATCTAAATCTGAATAATGACCTCTATTTTATCGGGAGACTGCCTCAAAGGAGTCTCCTTAGTTTTAACATTGATAGATAGTATTTCCCCATGACTGAACAACAATCTTTGCCTAATGGTGAGCTAGTATTACGTACGCTTGCCATGCCAGCTGATACTAACGCCAATGGTGATATTTTCGGTGGCTGGATAATGTCTCAAATGGACATTGGTGGTGCCATTTTAGCGAAAGAAATTGCCTTAGGTCGCGTTGTTACTGTAAGTGTAACAGGCATTACCTTTCTAAAACCTGTTGCCGTTGGCGACGTCGTTTGCTGTTATGCTCGTTGTTTAAAAACCGGTAACTCTTCAATTACTGTTAATATTGAAGTGTGGGTTAAAAAAGTAGCAACCGAGCCGGTAGGTCAACGGTATCGTGCCACTGAAGCCGTGTTTACTTATGTGGCAGTCGATGAGAATAATAGCGCTCGTCGCCTACCTGAAGGTAAAACCAATTTTACCTTAGCAAGTACCATGGAATAACCTTTTTAAGCTCAATAAAACCAACAAAAAAGGCACTTATCAAAAGTGCCTTTTTTATCATTGAGTGATGTGAAGCTTTATCAATCAATGGCTTCTTATTAACTTGCAGAAACACCATCTATATTAAAATCAATGATAACCACTTTACCTTTATAAGGGATTTTCTCATAACGCCATTGACGCATTGCTTTTCTCACTTCGCGTTCAAAGACATTTTTGGGGTTAGCAGAGAGAATTTCTACATTATCTACCCGTCCATCGGCATCGATATCAAAGCGTACTTTTATTGACCCCTCAATACCCACTGCCTTGGCACGAGAAGGATAGATAGGTAACCCTTGGCGAAGCACATTAGGTACTTTCCCTTCTCCTTGGCTAGTTGTCGCAACAGGCTTTTCCTCACCTTTATTACTCGGTGTAGCGTTGGGATTAAGATTTTTCATCTCATTTCCCTTGTTCAGCGCCAATGGTTGTTGCTGTGGCCGTTCGACGGGTGGCTTTGGTTTTTCCACCGGTTTTGGCTTAGGTTTGGGTTCGGGCTTCTTCTCTATCGGTTTTTCAATCACCGGTTTTACATCTGGGATCGGTTCTGGTTCTGGCTCAGGTTCTGGCTCGACAACAGGCTCAGGCTCCGGTGGCGTCACCTCTTCAACTACAGGCTCAGGCTCTCCTACTGGCTCATCTGCAGCAAAGGCTAGCATCTGTATAGAGATAGGTTCTGGTGCAATTGGCTTATCTTCTACAACATACAGTATGGCAGCCGCAACAAGCGAGGCATGCAAACACAGTGATATAAATACCCAAAGCTTAAAGCGCATAACTGATCTTATTTCACCTAAACAAAAAATAATGCCTCTAGTTTAAATGCAAATAGCAATCATATTCAATAACGTTTATCAAAATGATTGCTATAACAACTAAAAAAGCTAAAGATCAATTTAGTTCGGTGTATTGCACGAACAACAGCGCTCTATGTTTTCTAGAAGTATCAAGCTTACGCATTTGGTAAATACGTAAGTTACGGCGTGATTGACCCTCTAACCAACGGCGACGGCGACGTAACGCTTGTCTCATCATTCGCCAACGTGCCACTTCATTCCTGCTATGTCTCATTGCAATCAATACCTATTTTTTCAAATAAGTGGTGTATTATAGGACGTTCATTTTATGATCCAAGGGGGGATTGATAATTTGCCTTATTTTTTATTTATGCTTTATACCTTTCTCTCAAAAATAAAATGTATCAAAATAAGTATCTAGCGACTTATTTGATGTTTATCTCTTACCAGAGAGATTTGACAGAGAAAATAATCCTGATTTAATAACAACATTTGGCAAATAATAGAAATAATGAACTATTGTTAGTAAATTGCCTCCGACCTATTCATGCGATTCTTTTTCAACGGAAAATAGCTTTACTATGACAACATTTTATACTGTATTAAGTTGGCTAACTTTTTTCTTCTATTGGCTATTGATCGCAGGGGTCACATTTCGTGTCCTAATGCATCGACGACCTGTCACCTCAACGATGACATGGCTACTGATTATTTATATCCTTCCTTTAGTCGGTGTTATCGCCTATTTTGCTTTTGGTGAACTTCATCTTGGTAAACGCCGTGTCGAACATGCTAGGCAGATGTGGCCTTCCGTAGTTGCATGGCTTGAAGAATTAAAAAAATGTAAACATATTTTCGCTAAACACTATAGTGATGTTGCGGAGCCCATTTTTCAGTTAACCGCTAAACGCCAAGGTATTAATGGTGTAAAAGGTAATAAGATCCAGCTACTAACAACTTGCGAAGACTCATTAAATGCCATCACGCGTGATATTAATAATGCGCGCGATAATATTGAAATGGTGTTTTATATCTGGCAATCCGGAGGATTGGTAGAGGAAGTCACTGAAGCCCTTATTCAAGCGGCTAAACGTGGTGTAAAATGTCGCATTATGGTGGATTCTGCAGGAAGCCGTAGTTTCTTTCGCACCAATGGCCCTGCAAGAATGCGAGCCGCCGGCATTGAATTTGTCGAGTCATTACAAGTCAATCTGTTCCGTTTCTTCTTGCGTCGTATGGACTTACGTCAGCATCGTAAAATAGTATTAATTGATAACTACATTTCCTATACCGGCAGTATGAATATGGTCGATCCACGCTATTTTAAACAAGATGCGGGTGTCGGTCAGTGGATTGATATTATGGTCAGAATGGAAGGCCCTGTTTCTACGACACTGGGTATTATTTATGCTTTCGACTGGGAAATGGAAACCGGTGAACGCCACTTACCACCGCCACCAGATAACAATATTATGCCATTTGAACAAGCAAATGGGCATACTACACAGGTGATTGCCTCAGGTCCCGGCTTTCCTGAAGAACTCATTCAACAATCATTAATTACGGCCATCTATTCAGCCAGAAAAGAATTAGTCATGACAACCCCCTACTTCGTGCCAAGTGACGATCTGGCTCATGCCATTTCAACTGCCGCTATGCGTGGTGTTGATGTCAGTATTATTGTGCCACGAAGTAATGACTCTTTCCTGGTACGTTGGGCAAGCCGAGCCTTTTTTACTGAAATACTTGAGGCGGGTGTAAAAGTTTTTCAATTTGAAGATGGCCTATTACATACAAAAAGTGTAATGGTTGATGGTCAACTGAGTATGGTTGGCTCGGTTAACCTTGATATGCGTAGTTTATGGCTTAATTTTGAAATAACTGTTGTGATTGATGATGAATGTTTTGCTAGTGATCTTAGCATCGTACAATATGATTATATTGCCCGTTCAACACAACTTACTCTTGATGAATGGGAAAAACGTCCATTTATGAATCGGGTGTTAGAACGCCTTTGTTATTTCTTTAGCCCACTTCTCTAGAAAGAGTGATACAATCAGCTCAGTAATTATATCAACAATAAAATAGTTAGCGAAAACAGCTAACTATCGATATAAATAGCGCGACAATATTGACATAATTTATAGGCATGACCATGAACCAACCAACCTTAATCAGTGAAGAAGAAGCTTTAGAACAAGCCTATGATCTCTTTTTAGCGCAAGCCGCTGATAATCTTGATGTAGCCGATCAGCTGCTTTTTAATTTACAATTTGAAGAACGAGGTGCGGCTGAAGTTGTTACATTAGGGAATGATTGGCAATTTATTGTCGGTTTACCTGTTTCATCAGCCCGGTTTAGTGAAGTGATTATCGGTCTTGCACCGGATGAAAACGCCGATATTGATGATATTTTTGGTCGCGTATTAATTAGTCGTGATCCCCTGCAACCCATGTACCATATTATTTGGAAATCTTAACTTCTTAATAACCACATAATTTGTCTGTTTAACTACACTGGCGAACTTATCAATTTTACTTTGTTTAAAAGTAGCTTATATAAAGACTAAAAAGGTCGCAAAAGCGACCTTAGAAAATATATTGACTATCGTGTGTGACACCTTTGATTAAAAACGATAACCGATACCCACTACCCAAGTAGTAAAATCAATATCATATAGTTTGGAGTACTCATAAGAAACATCAATAGCTAAGTTAGTGATTGGGTTTACTTGTACACCTAATCCATAAGCCATTGATATCTTATTTTCTTTTTCTCTTTCATCATAGTAGTGAAAGTCTTCATGAAAATAGCCAAAACCTATTAGTCCATATGCACTGACATAATTGTTAAGGCGGTAACTTGGACCTGCCGTTAACGAATAGTAGCTAATCTTTGAAGTACCTGCATATCCCCAATGATCATAACCATCATTTTTATTTTTTGCATATGAAAACGAACTGATAACGCCCCAATCATTAGCTACTTCATGATTATATTTTAAGTTAATACCTTTAAGGTTATCATTTATTAAATCTTCATCGACTTTCAATTTAGATTTAGCATACCCTATCGACACTGTATTTTCTAATGTTGCATAAGCATTAAAAGAAAGAGTAGAAACAACGAGTATTGAAGTTGAAAGCAAAAAATTAAATTTCATTTTTATTCTCTATATAAAATAACAAAAAAACTAAAAAAATTATATTTTTTATGAAGTTAAGCATCTTTAAACAATAAAAACGATACAATAAAAAACATTTATTATAAAGAAATTCTTATTAATAAAATGAAAATAAAATCTCTCTCTTTAATTAGAGTAAACTTATATTATTTTTATCCACCATTAAGTAAATATTAAGAATTGTTATTATTTTTGATTATTCTAAATTAACCAAAATATAAAAATAAAAAATCATACGCTTATATAAAATATATATTATTAAATCTATTATTTTATGCTATCTTTATAGCATAATTTATCTTATGTTATTTTTTTATTAGTTGAGTTATCAATGTTAAAATTAAATAAAATTCATCATGTGGCGATTATTTGTTCTGATTATAAGATCAGCAAACATTTTTATTGTCAAATACTGGGGCTTACCCTATTAAATGAAAAATACCGTGAAGAAATACAATCTTGGAAAGCAGAGCTTGCGTTAGGTACAGTCTACCAAATTGAATTATTTAGCTTCCCAGATGCGCCAGCACGCTTAAGTTACCCAGAAGCTCGTGGTCTACGCCATGTGGCATTTGCAGTGGACGATCTTGATGCTTCAGTTGCTTATTTACAACAAAACAATATTCAATGTGAGCCAATACGTATAGATCCTAGTAGCCAAAAACGTTTTACCTTTTTTCAAGATCCCGATGGCTTACCTTTAGAGCTTTATTCAATATAGTTCACAACATATAACAAGGCCGCAATAAATAATGCGGCCCAAATTAATATATTATTTATTAATACGTTAAAATATAAACATAAAATGATTAATCTATATTTTTATCAAATACACTATTGACTAAAGTGATTTTTGACTCTGCTTTTGTATATTGTTTAATCATCGGAATGATGCGACGAAAATGTTCACTATTACAATGAATATCTAGTGCTTCTTTATTTGGCCATGATTCAATAAAAATAAAGTGACCGGGATCTTTCTCATCAACAAATAAATCATAGCTAATACAAAGTGCTTCTTGTTGGCTAGCTTTCACCAATTCTTGGTAAAGTGGTAAGACCGTTTCTATTGATGCTGATTTAATAAAATCTTCTGCAATAACCTTTATCATAAATATCCCTTACTATTAATATAGAATGGTGATGAGCTACTATTTACTATTATAGAGGTTATATTATGATTAAAAATAATAGAAAAATTCAAACATAATACCGCCCAAACCAATAGGGTTTAATGGCCCAAAAAGACCAATAGGTAGAAAAGTGGTTGCCATGATCTATTTCCTTAGTTTTATATGCAAGTGTATACGTTGCTATTATTTTTGATAAAAATAGATAAATCAATAAGATAAACTCTACTTTTTAAGATAATATTTACTCTATTCACTTCTGTTCTGTATCACGATGATCTTCCCCCCTATTTTCTACTAAAAAACAACTTACTTTCTGTATAAAAATCATTATTTACGAATAATTATGCTAAAAGTGTATAAAAATAGGCGTTTAAATTTTTCTGTTTATCTTTATATAATAACAGGTCAGCGTTTATATCATGTACAGTAAAAGTATGGGGGTTACTGTGTGGCTTGAACAATTTGGAGTGCTCAATATTTGGACATATCTTGCGGGTATGTTCTTTATTATTATCGTCCCCGGCCCTAATTCCCTTTATGTGCTTAAAACCAGTGCATCAAGAGGAGTTGGTGCAGGTTATCGAGCCGCATTAGGGGTTTTTATTGGCGATGCTATCTTAATTTTCTTAGCATTTATCGGTGTGGCATCAGTTATTAAAGCCTCTCCTGTGCTTTTTACTATTGTCCGTTTCTTAGGTGCTTTTTATCTACTCTATCTCGGTATCAAAATTATTCATGCTAACTTCTTTGCCAAAAAGCAAAGCCATACTGAGACAAACTGTATTCAAGAGCATGTATTTCGTAAGGCATTAACATTAAGCTTAACCAACCCCAAAGCGATTTTGTTTTATATCTCCTTTTTTGTGCAATTTATCGACTTTAACTATGCACATACTGGTTTATCCTACTTGATCTTAGCTTCTATGCTTGAAGCATTTAGCTTTGTTTATCTCTCTTTTCTTATTTTTGGTGGTGTAGCATTGGCGCGTTTCTTCGGTTCACGTAAAAATATCGCTAAACTGGGAAATGGTATTGTTGGGCTATTTTTTATGGGGTTTGCCACCAAACTTGCCACACTCTCCTCTTAAATAGACGTCCTTTAGTGACTTAAATAAGAGGCTGTTGTTATCAATAGCGATTATCTTTGTAGTAATCGCTATTTTCCCCGTTACTATCTTGGTCAGTAAGTCAGCCCCACAGGGTGGCGATTATTTTACTTAGCAGTTTCGAAATGCGCGATGCTTCTGTTATCATTGTCGGCTTATCATTTCCTTGCAATAAGTGGTGATTAAATTTTGCTTTTTAGCTTTATTCGTTTAAACGCATAGATATTATGTTATTCCGATAAAGCACGTCATACAACAAATTGAAAACAAAGCAGAAAATCCCTTTAAAGTAAGTTAAAAAACCTTAGCAACGATATAGAACCGTAAAAAATGAGCATCCCAAAAGAGCAATATAATTTTAACAAATTACAAAAACGCTTACGCCGTAACGTTGGGCAAGCTATCGCTGATTTTAATATGATTGAAGATGGCGATAAAATCATGGTGTGCCTTTCTGGCGGGAAAGATAGCTATACTCTCCTATCTATCTTAATGAATTTGCAAAAAAGCGCGCCAATACAATTTTCCTTAATTGCCGTTAATTTAGATCAAAAACAACCGGGCTTCCCTGAGCATATTTTACCTGAATATCTTGAGCAACTGGGTGTAGAGTATAAAATTGTTGAAGAGAATACTTACGGTATTGTAAAAGAGATCATTCCAGAAGGTAAAACCACCTGTTCACTTTGCTCTCGCTTACGTCGTGGTATTTTATACCGTACAGCCACCGAAGTTGGGGCAACAAAAATTGCTTTAGGTCACCATCGTGATGATATTTTAGAAACGCTGTTTCTGAACATGTTTTATGGTGGAAAGCTAAAGGGCATGCCACCTAAATTAATGAGTGATGACGGAAAACATATCGTTATTCGTCCATTGGCTTATGCCCGAGAAAAAGACATTGAGCGTTTTGCTCAAGCAAAAAATTTCCCTATTATTCCCTGTAATCTTTGTGGCTCTCAACCTAACTTACAGCGCCAAGTGATCAAAGAGATGCTAAGAGATTGGGATAAACGTTACCCTGGGCGCATTGAAACCATGTTTAGGGCAACCCAAAATATTGTTCCGTCGCATCTATGTGATACCCAATTATTTGACTTTGCTAATATCAAACAGGGTGATGAGATTATTAACGGCGGTGATCTAGCATTTGATAAGGATGATATTCCAACAAGCCCTATTCTTTCCGATGATGAAGATGAGCGTCCTGATTTTAGCCAAGCTAGATTGGATGTTGTTGAGGTAAAATAAGCATAGCCAGTATTATCCCTAGCAAACCATCGTCGTTGCGCTGGGGTTTAATATGCTTTACTTATGACGAAAATAATAAGCAAAAAAAAACCGATGTTTATTTAACATCGGTGTAATAATGGTCAATTATTCTGTATTAAGAACTCAATATGAGAAAAACTACAATTATGGAGCACAACGTTCATCGCTCAACGTTGTATTCACCTGCGAGAGTTATAATGCCAGATGTTGGCATTTAAAAAATTGATATATCTCAAACAGAGTTAGAGAATTCTTTTTTAAATCCATTTAGTTACGATTAATTTGCTGAAATTTCACAACCACCTACTACGCTTTAACCACCAAGCAACAATCACAATCAAGAAAAACAGTGAAAAGCAAAATATAGCAAAGCCATAAGGAAATTCATTGCCGGGGATCCCCCCTAAATTAACCCCAAATAGTCCTGTCAAAAAGGTCGTGGGCAAAAATAGCATCGCCATTAATGACATGGTATATGTTCGTCTGTTCATCGCATCTGCCATCATTGAAGTAATTTCATCAGCAATAACGGCTGTACGAGAAATACTACTATCTAAATCTTCTAATCGACGCGAGAGACGTTCTGATATTTCAACCAAACTAATGCGATCACTGTCGCTCATCCAAGGTAATTTTTCGATAGAGAGTCGAGAGAATACATCACGTTGTGGCGCCATATAACGGCGTAACACAATCAGTTGCTTACGTAGCAATGCCAATTCACCTCGAGCCGGAATTTGCTGATCGAGGATCATATCTTCCAACTCAATTAATTGGTCATGAAGTGTTTCAACAAAATCACCTATTTCATCTGTCACTGCATCGGCCATAGTGATCAACCAACTACCACTATTTTCTGGACCATCACCCACTTCTAAAGAGTGGATCACCGAATCAACGGAATTAACGCGACGATGTCGGCTCGAAATAATCATTTGACCATTAATATAAATACGATACGCAATCAGTTCATCCGGCCGATCATCGGGGTTGTTATTAATCGTTTGCAAATTAATAATAACCCCTTCCCCGATACGCTGTGCCTTAGGTCGAACATTTTCAGCTAAAAGCACATCTTTTGCGATAGGAGGAAGTAACTCAGTCTGATTAATCCACTGATCACTTTTGGGTTTACGATAATCGAGATGAACCCAAAAAGGCCTTTCATTACTTGCTATGCTATTAGCCGTGATCGGCATAATTCCGCCATGCCCATTAAGCTGAGCCGTATAGATAGCATCAGAATCTTCGATTATAGCGTTATTGACACTTTTCATTATTCGTCCTCCTTGATACCATCATTTAAAATATAATTTTATGCTTTTTTCTAAAATCATGTAAACAATCAATAATATTGCCTTTATTTGATTATGTTGCAAGAGGTTAAATCAAGCCACTATTTAGCCTAGCTTAACGCCATCACGTTCCCCCATCTACAACAACATTATTGAGTAAAATATTTTCTACTTTAAGATTTTTACACTAAAATAAGCATTAATTATTAGGTTATGATAGATTTTTCAATATATGCCTATATTTAGGTTATCGATTGGCACTAGATATTAGTCATAAAAATGAAATTTGCTTAAAATAAACGTAAATATTAAATTAATTTGTCGCCCCTGAAATAAGGCTATTAATATGAAAAAGTTTCTCACCATTCCTTTATTTTTACTTTTAGCAGGATGCAATACAGCGACAGGAACCAACACCCAAGTTATGAACGATTCGACAAAAACACTGCTTATTGACTCTCAGCTTTATGATTGTGTTGGTGTTGCGCCAATGAAATGCATGAAAGTAAAAGAATTACCTGCTGGTGAATGGTCTTTCTTCTATCAAAATATCGAAGGATTTGATTACCAAGCGGGAACGCAGTACAAAGTAAAAGTCAAAGTTACAGATATTCCTAATCCTCCTGCGGATGCACCAAGCATCAAATATACACTGGTTGAGATCTTAGATAAAAAGTAAGTAACTCACTAGCTAAACAATGGATTTTCGGATCCATTGTTTATTTCGCTATTATTACATTTTCCTTTAGCTATAAATTATAAATAAGATCCAATAATAATAACGATTATTTATAAAATATCTTATATTATCTAAGATTATAGTAATTACCCTTCTATTAATACCAAAATAATTTCTTTTAACTCAATAAGAATGCTAGTTTTTTTTAAGAATCATTCCAAAGAAATTAACTTGAAATATGTTATTAACTCACTAAAAATATCGCCATCTCCAACAAATTAGATACGCGATAATGAAAAAAAATCTTATTTTATTTATAAGCTTTATTTTACCTTTCTCTCCATCACTACATGCTTTTGAGAATAATCAGGCAATTTATGGCGGTTATATATATGGAAAAATAAAAAACCACAAAGCAAATGGTGCAATAATAAGTTATCACTATGGATCCGATATTCACTGGGGAATGTTACTTTCATTACTGCATATCAAGTCAACACATCAAAGCCATTTTATAGACGCTAGCTCACTTAAACTAGGCACAAAAGATGAACATGCAAAGGTTTCTGCATTGTTAATAGGCCCAACGTATCGAATTACACCTTCTTTGGCTATCTACGCCCAAATGGGGCCTAAAAAATTAAAATATCGAGTTGATAAAAGTTATTCAGGCGTTGCGGTAACCGATACCATTATCGTCGACACCACCAATGTGATGTTTCAAGCGGGTATTGATTATAGCCTTAGAAAAAATGTAGGCATTAATCTTGGCTATTTACATTCAGATACTGAGTCAAACAAACATAATATTAGACTAAATAGTATCCAATTATCCCTAGGCTATCGTTTTTAATGTTTTATAAATAAACGATAACATAAGTTAAAAATAATCTTATCAATTTTATTTGTTGTTAAAATACGTTTACTGACCACTGAAATTATAATTATAAGGCTATATTAAGTAGTTATACCTATAAATAAAAAGTATAAATTTATACTTTGCATCAACTGCACGATTAGTCAAAACATTCATGCAAAATTATATTAACATAATTTTGCAATGTTTATTCCTTTTGAGTCTCCTTCTGTTGCATAACAGAGGGATTTTTTTTCTCTATCTCTCTTCCCCTAAAAAAAAGTACGCAATAATCATTACGTACTCTTTGCTAATATTTTGGCTTTCTTATCTTATTGCCTGTAACACTTATTTAATGCTTTATAACATACAGCATATGGCTATAAGCGACATCTTCAGGATTCTCAATGGGATAACCTTTTAGCCAAGGTTTGATTAGACGACCATTAGTATACTGATAGATAGGGGCAATAGGCGCCTCTTCCGCAATAACCTGTTCAGCACGATTATAGAGACGATTTCTTTCCTCTTCATCTGTCGTCATATTGGCTTGGACTAAAATCTCATCATATTGCTGGCTCTGATATTTTGGGATATTTCCAGCATGCTTAGAGCCTAATAAAGATAATAATGTGGAGGGTTCATTGTAATCGCCTATCCATGATGCTCTTATCACATCAAAATCACCTGAATTACGACTATCAATATAAGTTTTCCATTCTTGATTGCGTAAGTTTACCTTTACGCCTAACTTTTTCTTCCACATAGAAGCGACAGCAATGGCGATCTTTTGATGATTTTCTGAATTATTATAAAGCAGAGAGAGAGTTAAAGGATTATGAGGACCATAGCCGGCTGCTGATAACAATATTTTTGCTTGGCTATCTAATTCATCCTGACTGTATTCATCATATAGTGTTGGCTCAGGCGTAAAATTAGCCGTCACATCAGGAGTAAAGCGATTCGCTGATTTTTCTCCAGTACCAAGGACTTTGTCTGTAATAATTTTTCTATCAATTGCCATAGCTAACGCTTTGCGAACCCGAATATCTTTGGTAGGCCCTGCTTGTGTATTAAATGCATAATAGTAAGTACCTAACTGCTCAGGGATATACACTTGATCAGGAATATCTTTCATCAATTTGTGATATAAGTGTTTAGGAAAAGACTCTGTAATATCAATATCCCCAGCTAAATAACGTTTAGTCGCTTGTGATTCATGATTAATAGGCACAAAAGTGACTTTGGTTAACACCGTATTGTGGTGATCCCAATAGTAAGGGTTTGGCGTTAACACAATTTTCTCATTCACAACGCGATCTTTTAGTATAAAAGCCCCATTGCCGACTAAATTACCTACTTTGATCCATTCTGAACCGTATTTTTCGATTGTGTGTTTAGGTACAGGATAAAGTGAAAAATTGGTCGCTAAACTAGGGAAATAAGGAACAGGTCGTTCTAAGGTAACTTTTAACGTTTTTTCATCAATGGCTTCCACACCTAACGCGGTTGGTTTTAATTTACCATCAATAATTTTTTGGGCATTCTCAATAGAAGCTAGGGCTGCATACCAAGCAAAAGGAGAAAGATTTTTTGGATCAACTAATCTTTGCCAACTATAAACAAAGTCAGAAGCCGTCACCTTTTCGCCATTTGACCATTTAGCATTATCACGTAATGTAAAAATCCAAACCCGGTTATCTTCTGTTCGCCATGATTGTGCCACTCCAGGAATGGGACGCCCTCGCTCATCTTCTATCACTAATCCTTCAAATAAGTCTCGTTGAACTTGAGCCTCCGTTAAACCTACGGCATTAATGGGATCAAGTGATGCGGGTTCATCTTTTAAATGTCGCACTACTTCCTGTTTTTTGTCGAGTATCGTTCCTGATGGCACCACTGCCGCATTAGCCTGTGATATGAGCAATCCTTGAACGACAAGTGCACATGATATAACGAATATTTTGCGCATGTCTGTTTCGTCCTGTAGTCTATAAGCGAGTTAACTTAATAATTATAAAAGCCTGATAAAAAGGCACAATCACTGATTGCAAAAATTTTATCAATTTTACCGTTTTCACTCTTTTATTTTAGAGATGTAGACAAATTTTAATCATGGTTACGCATTAACGAATATTATCGTTAATAATTTAGTATTAATAATGGTTAGTTCAATAAGTAACAAAGGAGAACAACAATGGCACATCAAGTGACTTTACAAGGTAATGCGGTGACTTTAGCTGGAAATTTCCCCACTGTAGGCCAAAAAGCAGCCGATTTTTCTTTAGTAGGTAAAGATCTAAATGATGTTTCTTTAGCGCAATTTGCCGGCAAACGTAAAGTATTAAATATTTTCCCAAGTGTAGATACTGGTGTTTGTGCAGCGAGTGTTCGCCAATTTAATAAAGTAGCCAACGAATTAAATAATACCGTTGTACTGTGTATTTCAGCAGATTTACCTTTTGCACAAGCACGTTTTTGCGGTGCTGAAGGTTTAGATAATGTTGTCACATTATCAACAATGCGTGGTGCGGAATTTAAAGAAAACTACGGTGTCGCGATTACGTCAGGTCCTTTAGCGGGATTAACTAGCCGTGCTGTGATTGTACTTGATGAAAGTAACAACGTTATCTACACCCAATTAGTTGATGAAATCACCACTGAACCTAATTATGACGCAGCATTAGCTGTACTAAAATAATTGACAATAACGTTATTCATACCGAGTAATGTAAAAAACAAACGGGCTAATACAGCCCGTTTGTTTAAATAAAAACCATTAACACATTGTAATATAGTATTATTTCTCTGTTTTATCCGCTTTTTTACTTGTTAAATCATATTCACGTAATTTATTTGCGATCGCGGTATGAGAAATACCTAAACGTTTAGCCAGTTTACGTGTACTTGGATAATCACGATATAGACGCCTTAAAATAGAAGCTTCAAATCGCTTAGTCATTTCATCTAACGAGCCTTCAAGCAAATCTTCATCAAATAAAGTATCCGCAGTATGCTCAGGCAAGGCGATATCTTGAGGTCGCAATGTATTGCCTACTAACTGAGCCATGGCTTGATAAATTGTGTTTCTTAATTGGCGAACATTACCAGGCCAGCCATATTGTACTAAATAAGCAGATAAATCAGGGGAAATAACAGGTTTTGATGCTTTCTGCTCTAAACAATATTGATTAATAAAATGCAGTGCTAACGGCATGATATCCGCTTTTCTTTCCCGTAGCGGTGGTAGAGTTAATGTCAATACATTAAGTCGATAGTAGAGATCTTCCCTAAATAGCCCTTTTTGTACTAATTCCCATAAGTTTTTTTGTGTTGCACAAATTATTCGAACATCAACTTTAACTTCGTGCTCTTCCCCAACACGACGGAAAGTACCATCATTTAAAAAACGCAGGAGTTTAATTTGCATTTGTGGCGACATTTCGCCAATTTCATCCAGCAAAACAGTGCCTCGATTGGCTTGTTCAAAAAAGCCTTTTTTACCTTCGATAGCATTAGGATATGCACCTGCCGCATAACCAAATAACTCACTTTCAACCACATCATCAGGCATAGAGGCACAGTTAAGGCCTAAAAATGGCTCTCTGGCTCGAGGACTTAATAAGTGGCAAGCTTTAGCAAATAGATCTTTGCCCGTCCCCGTATCCCCCACTAATAATAAAGGATCATCCATTTTTGCCATTTTTTTAGCGCGTTCAACTAATTGTTTCATGGGGGTGCTAACAGCAATAACTTGTTCAAACCCCGAATTATCATTAACAATTAATTTCGGATGCTCATGAATTATTCCGCGATATTTCAATAAAATGAGCGCACCAACACAATGATTAAACTGATTATCATCAGTCAGTTTTATTGGCACAATCTCCATATCAAAATGTTGTTTTTTTAATTTGATGGAGATAATTTCAGCATGAGGATCTTTTTGTTCTAACCAGCGATGGATATTAAAGTTAGGTATCAGTTGGTTAAAAGATTTTTCATTTTTATCATTTTCATCTAATTCAAACAGATGCCGTGTAGCTGGGTTTAATAACTTAATTTGACCTTTGGTATTAATAGAAAAGACAGGGACAGGTACTGATTCTAATAGTGTCCACATAGCTCGATGCTCTTGCTCTGATGGCATAAAAGCCACAGTACGAACATCGATAACCCCCTCAATTCTTCTGATTTCAGCCATTAAAGGTTGAAATATATTAAAATCGATTTGCGAAAAATTTAGATAAATAAGACCAATAGGAAAGATTTCAATTCCACGCAAATCGATATTTTTTAATACAAGCAGATCGAGTAATTCGCGGGTTAACCCGATGCGATCTTTACAGGTAACTTCTAAGCGCATTTTAAACCTTCTTAATACTGAGTGCCCCTGAACTAATTGCTGATATTATACATTAATATCAATTAAATAAAGGGCTTTGTCAGCAAAAGTTGACACTATTAGCATTTATTTTTACACAAAAGAGGTGATATTTTGATTATAAATGCTTTTTTAACGCTTTTAAAAAATTAAAACAGAAAAATGTTGAAGGTTGAATGATCTCTTTTAACTCATAAGCGATAAAATGCTTGATCCTTTCCAATAAAAACATAAGTTCTCTTCTTATAAATTTTTTGATTGTACAACAACCATGAGAAAAACAAAAAATGAGATAATCTAGTGCATATATCGCTGCTTTCTTTTTATTATTGTTTTTTACATACTCAAAGATCTGTGCCGTTTCTTTAATTGGTGATAATAGAGCTTGCTTTTGTTGTGCATATTTTATTTTATCAATTGCATCATCCAAAATAGGCGTTAAAAAGGCCAATTGACGGTTAATATGAGTAATATTCAAAGAAGAACCAATATAAAACTTGCGTCTTTGTTTTGAAAGTTTTTTTATTGTTTCAATCTTCATTTTTCTTTCCTCGTACTTTAGATATAAACTAATATAAAAACACTATTATATAAAATACTAACCAGCTAATAATTTAATATTAAACATCATCGCAGTTATACATTTATATTATGTTGACGCTATTTATCATACTAAAGTAAATAAGCTTTACTATCAAAAAAAGAAAAAAACGTTAGCCAAATGTTAAAAAAGAAATAAAAATAAATAAATACAATGAGTTAACCAAGCATCTTAAAGCTATTAATCTTTACTTATAACTATTTTTTTACCAATGTAATACCAACTAACTTTACAACAATAAAATGTATATTTTTTGATAGAAATAAATTATTCCCTTGCACTCATGCACACATCACTTTTATATACACTAACAATTAATTTAGCGATAAAAAAGCCTCAACAATAATACTTATTGTTGAGGCTATTCAATTTATATTGAATTAAAGAATATATTGATAGGCAACTCACTCTTTCTTCTTATTACCTAATGTATTTTTTAATTGACCGATAAGCTCTTTTCTAAAGTCACTCAATTTAGGCTTATTATCAATCCAGGGTAATGGACGGCATAACTCCATTGCTTTAATTCCCAATCGGGCAGTTAATAATCCAGCGCCAATACCTTGAGCAGCACGCGTGGATAACCGAGCAGCCAAATCTTGTGAAAGCCAATCCATTCCCACTTCTCTCACTAATTCAGTCGCCCCAGCAAACGCAATATTGACGAGTACCAAGCGAAATAGCTTTAGTCGGCTATAGTAACCAAGTTCAATACCATATATTTGTGCAATACGATTAATTAACCGAATATTTCTCCAACCAATAAACGCCATATCCACCATTGCTAATGGACTTACTGCAATCATAAGGGTTGATTCCGCTGCAGAACGACTAATTTCAGCCCGTGCTTGCTTATCTAAAATCGGTTGTACTAATTGGCTATATAATTCTAAAATTTCTCTATCGTTATGCGTATCATGTAATGTACTTTGCCAACGAATATAAGCAGGATGTTGTGAATTAATACCTGCTTGTTTGGCTAAATCTTCACAAAAAGGGCGACCATTCCCTATTGCATGACTATAGAGTAATTCTCTCGCTTTATCACGCTCGTCAGCCCGTTGGCGTAAACGATAAATACGACGCCACTCAGTAATTACCGATCCCATACCCGCAATAACAATTAATCCTCCCGCACTGGCTGCACCTAAAGCAATCCAATCAGAATTTATCCATGATTGATAGATCCACTGTCCCGCTTGAGCAATAACACTAACACCTAAAATAGTACTCGCCACTGTTATTAAGCGTTTCCATAAACTTTTTCTAGGCTTTAGGGCCGATTGGATCTCACCTTCTAAACGCCCTTCATTTTCCTGTGCCTCTAATTGCGGATTGTAGGGAACAAATTGTTCATCTTGATTGAAATCAAGCCCTTTTTTTAAGCTGATTTCTTCGTTTTGTAAGGTTGATTGTTTAAAATCAATACGTGATTTTAATGGCTCATTCATTTTAGTTTATCCCCTAATAAAAACTCCAAGGCACTATCCATACGAATATGGGGAACGGCACTGTCTCTCGATATTTGTTGAGGCCGGAAAGATTCAAAACTAAATCCTTGCTTTTGCCAAAATGCCTTTTCAGGCAATCTCTTAGGAACTTCTCCTGGAAAATAAACGAGCGGCTGATTATCCGTTAGTCGGTAGCCTTTTACGGCTGGGATTTTTTCACCATGATGATCGACAATGCCACTTTCTGTCGCAGCAATAGAAGCAAGCCCCATACAATCAATGCTTATTCCTTCAAAAATAGCATTCTGTTTCGCATCTTGAATAAGTTGCTGTAACAAAGAGACTAAATTTTCATGCTGATCTGGCGTGATATGGTCAGCCTTAGTGGCTGCAAATAGCAGTTTATCAATACAGGGGGAGAATAAACGTCTTAATAAGGTTCGTTTGCCATAATGAAAGCTGCGCATTAATTGTGTGAGCGCTTGTCTCATATCATTAAAAACATCCGCACCTTGATTTAGGGGTTGTAGGCAATCGACTAAGACAATTTGTCTGTCAAACCCTTGAAAATGGTCGCGATAAAATCCTTTTACAATATGTTGACCATAATATTCATAGCGCTTTTTTAACATACCAATATTGGTTTTTTTATCGGCATTTTTTAATTTAGCACTATCGTATTGCGTTAAGTCAGCCCAAGGGAAAAATTGTAAAACAGGCGCGCCGGATAATTCCCCCGGTAAAACAAAGCGTCCCGGTTGAATAAAATGTAGTCCCTGTTTTTTACAGGCTAATAAGTATTCAGTATAAGCTGCGGCGATCTCGGCTAACAGCGTTTCATCAGCAGGGGCAAAGGGATCACATTTTTTTATTAACGACTGCCACTGTTGCACAGGTGCCGTTCGTTGTTGATTAACTCTATTCATCTGCTCAGACCATTCAAAATAATCTTGCTCAAGCATAGGTAAATCAAGTAACCATTCACCGGGATAATCAACAATTTCTAAATAGAGCGATGAAGTCTCTTTTATAAAACGCGTTAAAGACTCATGAGAGCGATAGCGTAATTGCAAACGTATTTCACTGACACCCTTAGTGGGAACAGGCCAGCTAGGAGGCGTATGGTAAAGTGACTCCATAGCTTCATCATAAGTAAAGCGTGGAATACTTAAGTTATGTTGCGGTATACGTTTAACCCCTAATAACTGTTGGTTGCGTGCCGCAGAAAATAAAGGTAAACGCGCCCCACTATGTACATTGGTGAGTTGATTGACTAAAGAGGTAATAAAGGCTGTTTTACCACTGCGGCTTAACCCTGTAACAGCGAGGCGTAAATGCCTATCTACGCCTCGATTAATCAGTGCAGTTAGTTCATTTTGTAAGCGTTTCATGTTTCTCCCAAGACACGTGACGCGATAACTTATCTAGCCCCATTTTTATCATAGGCTCAGCTATCAATAGAACCAACCAACGTAACGGTTTATAACTCACACGTTTTAATATACCGCCGGTTATTGCGGCTGGCCCAAATAAAGTTAATAACATTAAAGCAAATGTTACCCCTTTTTTCGCCCATTTAGTGAGTTTATTTGTTTTAACGGTTGTCGGTATCAAAGTGGAATTCATCATTCCTCCTTAATAAGCAAATGGTTTATATCCAAATAAAGACGCTCCTAGTATTGGAGCGTCATATTAGATTAAGTGGCAAGAAAATTATAAATCTTGAAAGCGTTTATTGAGCTGATAAGTCGAAGAAGTAATATAACGTTCCATTTGTTGTAAACGTTTTTCACCTTTTGTTAATTGACTATCCACTTCTTTTAAAATAGCTTTTAAATCCTCTTGCTGTTCCTGATGTTGGTTATAATTATCAGGTGCAGGCTCCATAAAGAAACTTAAAACAAGATAAACAACAATGGTTAAGCCAAAAAAACCAGCAAAGAGTGCAATCACCGCAATAACCCTGACTAATAGCACAGGAATATTAAAATAATGGGCAAGCCCAGCACATACGCCACGGATCATGCCTTCTTGTGGCAAGCGATACAATGATTTGCTCTGCATCGTCATTATGATTGCCTCCAGTTAGGATGTTCTGCATCAAGAATATCTTCTAATGTCTTAATGCGTTCCTGCATTTGCTGAGCTTTATCCACCAGCGCGCTCAGTCGCTGCATTTCTTGTTGGGTTAACTGAACCTTCCCTCCCCCTTTTTGGCTGTTATAGTGCAACCATAACCAAATAGGAAGAATAAATAACACAAAAATTGTCAGTGGTATTCCCAGAAATATATAGCCCATTACATATCCTTTATAAGATGGTTATTACGCTTGCTGTTACTCTTTATTAGTATTGATTTTAGCTTTTAATGCCGCTAATTGCGCGCTAATTTCATCATCGGCTTTCAGCTCAGCAAACTGTTGTTCTAATGATTTTTCTTTACCTAATCCATAGCTTTGCGCTTCGCCTTCCATATGATCAATTCGACGCTCAAATTGTTCAAAGCGCGCCATTGCCGCATCCATTTTACCGCTATCTAATTGACGACGAACCTGACGTGAAGAGTTTGCAGCTTGGTGGCGAACCACTAATGATTGCTGTTTAGCACGCGTTTCTGTCAGTTTATTTTCTAATTCACTGATTTCACCTTTGAGGCGATCTAATGTTTCATCAATGATAATTAGTTCGTGTTTTAAGGTATCGCACATTGAAGCAACACGTTGTTTTTCAATTAACGCCGCACGTGCTAAATCTTCTTTATCTTTAATCAGCGCGAGTTCCGCTTTATCTTGCCAATCTTTAATTTGTTTTTCTGCTTGCTCAATACGACGCTCTAAGCTTTTTTTCTCTGCTAGCGTACGTGCAGAAGTTGTTCTGATCTCAACTAACATGTCTTCCATTTCTTGGATCATTAAGCGGATCATTTTTTCAGGATCTTCTGCTTTATCCAGCAAAGAAGCGATGTTGGCATTAATAATATCAGCAAAACGTGAAAATATACCCATGATGTTATCCTTAATAGCTATGATAAATAATAGCCTTGAGTGTTGATTAAATAGCGTTATTAACAATAACGCCCAGTTGCTATAGTTAATACAATTTGCGTGCCAACTTTTCAAAATAACTTAACACATTAATAAATAACATTTTATTTTTCCTCGCCTATTTTTTACACTACTGATAGACTGGTGAGAAATACCTCAATATGGTGATTTTAACCAATGCAAGAGAATTTAGAGACAATAATTGGTGTTGATAGTCATTTTATCGATGTTTTAGAACAAACCTCAGCCCTCGCTCAACTCAAAAAACCAGTATTGATTATTGGTGAACGTGGTACTGGTAAAGAGCTTATCGCTCATCGATTACACTATTTATCACCTTGGTGGCAAGGACCATTTATTTCCATTAACTGTTCGGCATTAAACGATAATTTGCTTGATTCAGAGCTGTTTGGTCATGAAGCGGGGGCATTTACCGGAGCGAAAAACCGCCATCAAGGACGTTTTGAGCGTGCCGATGGCGGCTCTCTTTTCCTTGATGAGCTAGCCACTGCACCGATGCTGGTGCAAGAAAAGTTGCTACGCGTTATTGAGTATGGCCATTTAGAACGAGTGGGAGGTAGTCAATCGCTGCATGTCGATGTGCGCCTTATCTGTGCCACTAACGCAGATCTACCGGCAATGGCGGACGAGGGTAAATTTCGTGCTGATTTACTGGATAGATTGGCCTTTGACGTAATTCGCCTGCCCCCTTTAAGAGAGCGTAAAGCCGATATTATGCTACTGGCTGAAAACTTTGCAATTGCTATGTGCCAAGAGTTAGGGTTGCCCTTTTTCCCCGGTTTTAGTGACAATGCCCGCCAAATTCTTTTAGATTACCGTTGGCCGGGGAATATTCGCGAACTAAAAAATGTGGTTGAACGTTCTGTTTATCGCCATGGCACCAGTGAGCGTGAACTGGATAATATTATTATCGACCCTTTTGCGCGCTTTTTGTCTTCAACCATAGCTGAGCAACCTCAGCCTCAAAAGGAGATGATCTTTTCATTACCACCATTACCGCTAGATTTACGCCAGTGGCAACATAGCACAGAAAAAAACTTACTAGAGCAAGCATTGAAAGAGAGTCGTTATAACCAGAAGATGGCGGCAGAAAAATTAGCATTGAGCTATGATCAATTACGCGGATTAATAAAAAAACATCACATAAAATTGTCGGTCTAGTTTTGTATAAGATGAGCAAAGACAGAATTAAATACAGACAAAAAAAAAGCCAGCACCCGAGCTGGCTAGTAAAATAATACTGGAAGCAATGTGAGCAATGTCGTGCCCTTGTGCGAAAAACCTCTATCGCCAAAGGACAATACGGATGATAATCTTTATCATTAGCGTTTGTAAAGCTTTTTATTGAGAATTTTTCTCAATTTGTTTTTTTTGACAATTTTGGGCTAGCCAGTTTTTTAAGTTACAATAGCCAAATCGTTTATCTAAAAGACATAATTATGCGCCCTATTTTACTTATTAGTACTATGCTACTAGCTTCAATAAGTATGACTTGTATGGCAGAGATAGCTACCAAAGCTACAGAGCTATCTGTCGCGCAAGAGCCTACAAACATTCATCAAAATGGCTTTGTCTATTGTGTTGATGGCAGTGTAAATACCTTTAATCCTCAACTTTCAAGTAGTGGATTAATTATTGATCCCCTAGCCGCGCAACTTTACGATCGTCTTTTAGATGTTGACCCTTATACCTATCGCTTGATCCCTGAAATTGCCGCACGTTGGGAATCTCTCGATAATGGCGCAACTTATCGCTTTTATTTGCGTAAAAATGTGTCATTCCAGACAACACCTTGGTTTACGCCTACACGTAAACTCACCGCAGACGATGTTATCTTTAGTTTTGAGCGCATGTTTTCTGCCAATAATCCTTATAATCAAGTTAATGGTGGTAAATACCCCTATTTTGATAGTTTAAGTTTGGCGGATAATATCAAATCAATTAAAAAGTTAGGCAAATACACCGTTGAATTTAATCTAAAATCTCCTGATGCTTCTTTTTTATGGCATTTAGCAACCCATTATGCGCCTATCCTTTCAGAAGAATATGCCAGTAACCTTGAAAAATCGGGTAATCAATCGCAACTTGATTGGAAACCTGTAGGCTCAGGGCCTTTTTATCTTGATGAATTTCAGCCAGGCCAATTTGTTCGATTACTGAGAAATGAGCAATACTGGAAAGGTCAGCCCAAAATGCAACAAGTGGTTATAGACACGGGTGCAGGCGGTACTGGACGTATATCTAAACTCTTAACGGGAGAGTGTGATGTATTGGCCTATCCTGCAGCAAGCCAATTAAAGGTCTTACGTGATGATCCTCGTTTACGCCTTACATTACGTTCAGGAATGAATATTGCTTATCTTGCGTTTAATACTAATAAGCCACCGTTTAACGATCTAAAAGTGCGTCAAGCCATCGCTTATGCGATTAATAATGAACGACTAATGGGATCTATTTATTACGGTACGGCTGAAACAGCCGCATCGGTTTTACCTCGTGCCTCTTGGGCTTATGATAATCGCGCTAAAATTACCGAATATAATCCTGAAAAATCGAAGCAAATATTAAAAGAGTTGGGACTTGAAGGACTTAAATTAAACCTTTGGGTCCCCAGTGCTCCGCAATCTTATAATCCCAGCCCGTTAAAAATGGCTGAGTTAATTCAAGCTGATTTAGCCCAAGTAGGTATCCAAATGAATATTCGACCTATAGAAGGTCGCTATCAAGAAACCAGTTTGATGGATAGAACTCATGATATGACTTTATCAGGATGGTCAACAGACAGTAACGACCCCGATAGTTTTTTCCGCCCATTATTTAGTTGTGCGGCTATTAGTTCGCAAACCAATTTAAGTCATTGGTGCTCACCGGCATTTGATAATGTGCTACAACAGGCGCTTTATAGCCAACAACTGGCCTCTCGTATAGACTATTATCACCAAGCACAAGATATTTTAGCGCAAGAGTTACCGGTTTTACCATTAGCTAATTCTTTACGTATGCAGGCTTATCGTTATGATATTAAAGGACTTGTATTAAGTACATTTGGTAACGCTTCTTTTGCCGGTGTGTATCGCGAAGCAGAAGTTGATGAGGATAGTCACAACCAAGAGGCTACAACAAACCCATGATTATCTACTCGATACGTCGCTTACTGTTATTAATTGTGACGCTCTTTTTCTTGTCACTGGTGAGTTTTAGTCTCAGCTATTACACACCCAATGGGCCGTTAAGTGGTGCTTCTTTATTTGATGCCTACTTTTTTTATACCCACAATATGTTCCATTTTGATTTTGGAATTTCTTCAATTAATGGCGAACCCATTAAAGCACAACTTATTGAAGCATTTCCTGCCACTATGGAGTTATGTGCACTGGCATTTATCTTTGCCCTGCTTATCGGCATTCCTGCGGGGATCATCGCGGGTGTATGGCGCAATAAACCTGCAGATACTTTTATTAGTCATCTCGCACTTTTGGGCTTTTCAGTTCCGGTCTTTGGTCTTGCATTATTACTGACACTTTTCTTTTCATTAAAGCTAGGTTGGCTACCTGTTTCAGGCCGTATTGATTTACTGTATAACTTACAGCCTATAACGGGGATCGCAGTCGTTGATGCTTGGCTATCGGATTCGCCTTATCGTCAACAGATGATCATAAACGTTTTGCAACATTTAATTCTACCCGTGACTACACTAGCTATTGCTCCTACTACGGAAGTCATTAGGTTGATGCGTAATAGTACAGAAGAGATCATGGTTGAGAATTATGTGAAAGCAGCGGCAACCCGTGGCTTATCGCGCTTTACTATTATTCGCCGTCATATTCTACATAATGCATTACCCCCTATTATTCCCAAATTAGGCTTACAGTTTTCTACCATGTTAACACTGACGATGGTGACCGAAATTGTTTTTAACTGGCCAGGATTAGGCCGTTGGCTAGTAACGGCCATTCGCCAACAAGACTATTCGGCTATTTCAGCCGGTGTTATGGTTGTTGGTTCAATGGTTATCATCGTCAATGTGTTATCAGATATTGTCGGTGCGATGAGTAATCCAATGAAACACAAGGTGGGATATGCCTTTAGATAGCCAGTTTTATAAAGAGAAAAAAACACCATCACCAGCTGCGGTGATTTGGCAATGTTTTTCTAAAGATATTCTCTCCATGGTGGGCTTTTATGGTGTTATCTTCCTGTTAATATTAAGTATTGTTGGTCCTTATATTGCGCCTTATGCACTCGACCAACAATTCTTCGGTCATCAATTAACACCACCTTCTTGGTATCAAAACGGTAATGTCACCTTCTTTTTTGGTACTGATGATTTAGGGCGCGATGTCTTTAGCCGTATTTTAATTGGTACGAGTATGACCTTTGGTGGCGCTTTTATTGTCACCTTTGCGGCGACACTTATGGGGTTAATTATGGGTTGCCTTGCAGGAATGACCCACGGCCTAAAATCCGCAGTGTTAAATCATATTTTAGATACACTGTTATCCATTCCATCACTCTTATTAGCCATTATTGTGGTCGCTTTTGTAGGGGCAAGTTTAGAGCACGCCATGATAGCAATTTGGCTAGCACTACTCCCCCGCTTAGTGAGAATGATCTATTCAGCGGTAAATGATGAATTAAATAAAGAGTACGTTATTGCCTCTCGTCTTGATGGTGCATCAAATATATCTATTTTATGGTATACCGTATTGCCGAATATTACCCCAGTATTGGTTTCTGAATTAACTCGAGCTTTTTCTATCGCAATATTAGATATCACGGCATTGGGTTTTCTGAATTTAGGCGCTCAATTACCTTCACCTGAATGGGGGGCGATGCTCGGCGATTCCCTAGAGTTAATCTATGCTGCACCTTGGACAGTCCTTATCCCCGGAGCCACCATTATGATCAGTGTATTACTTGTCAATTTATTAGGGGATGGCTTACAACGTGCCATTAATGAGGGGGTGGAATAATGCCATTATTAGACATACGCAACCTAACTATTGAATTTATGACGCCCGATGGCCCAGTAAAAGCGGTAGATCGCGTTTCCATTACCCTCAGTGAGGGAGAGGTGAGAGGTTTAGTCGGTGAATCAGGCTCCGGAAAAAGTTTGATCGCTAAGGCAATTTGTGGCGTGACTAAAGATAATATTAAAGTGACTGCGGATCGCTTTCGGTTCGATGATATTGATTTACTTAAATTGTCACCAAGAGCACGTCGTCGGGTAATTGGTCATAATGTGTCGATGATTTTCCAAGAGCCTCAATCTTGTCTTGATCCGGCGACCAAAATTGAGCATCAGCTTATTCAAGCAATCCCTGGTTGGACATTTAAAGGCCACTGGTGGCAACGTTTTCATTGGCGAAAACGCCGTGCAATTGAGTTACTTCATCGGGTTGGTATTAAAGATCATAAAGATATCATGCGCAGCTATCCTTATGAATTAACCGAGGGTGAATGCCAAAAAGTGATGATAGCCATTGCCATTGCTAACCAACCCCGTTTACTGATTGCCGATGAACCAACTAATGCGATGGAGCCGGCAACGCAAACACAAATATTTCGTTTACTCACCCGTTTAAATCAAAATAATAATATGACTATTTTATTAATTAGCCATGATTTGCAGTGGATGAGTAAATTAGCCAGTAAAATTACGGTCATGTATTGTGGTCAGACCGTGGAAACCGCCATACCTGAGGAACTATTGGTTACCCCCTATCATCCTTATACACAAGCCCTTATCCGCTCTATTCCTGATTTTACTAACTCTTTGCCTCATAAAAGCCGTTTAAATACGCTACCCGGTGCGATCCCCTCTTTAGAGCACCTACCTGTTGGGTGCCGATTAGGCCCCCGTTGTCCTTATGCACAACGTCAATGTATTGAAGCACCTCGATTACGTGCATTTAAAAATCATGCGGTGGCTTGTCATTTCCCATTAAATGTGGAGACGACAGATGTTCGATAAATTACTTGAAGTCAAAAACTTATCAAAAACATTTCGTTACCGTACAGGATTATTTCATCGCCAGCAGTTGAAAGCGGTAAAACCGGTGAGTTTCACTCTTGAACCGAAGCAAACACTGGCGATTATTGGCGCTAATGGTTCAGGTAAATCAACATTAGCTAGAATGTTATCCGGCGTTACAGAGCCAACGGGTGGTGATATTTTTATAAACGGTCATCAATTAAGTTTTGGCGATTACTCTTATCGTAGTCAACGCATTCGGATGATATTTCAAGATCCCACAAACTCACTCAATCCACGTCAGCGTATTGGGCAAACATTAGATTTACCATTACGACTTAATACCGAACTTAGTGGCATAGAGCGAGAAAAACGCATTTATCAAACTTTGCGGCAAGTAGGACTATTACCAGAACATGCTAATTACTATCCACATATGTTTGCCTCAGGACAACGCCAACGGATCGCCTTAGCTCGTGCTCTTATTTTACAGCCACAGGTGATTATAGCGGATGAAGCTATTGCCTCTTTAGATATGTCTTTACGTTCACAAATTATTAATTTGATGTTAGAGCTACAAGAGACACATGAAATTGCCTATATCTATGTGACACAAAATTTAGGAATGACTAAGCATATTAGTGATAAAGTCATGGTGATGGATAATGGCGAAGTGGTCGAGCGTGGTAACACCGCTGAGGTGTTGGCATCGCCTTTACATGAAGTGACTCGTCGATTAGTGGCTAGTCATTTTGGGGAAGCACTTACGGCAGAAGCTTGGCGACAAGATTTACCTTAATATTAAACAGCATTAACATCATATTAATTGTTTATTATTTCACCTTTTTCCTTCAACTCCTCGGAGGTGCAAGGGAAATTAAACAAATTTACAAATGTCGTGGTAGAATCAGCCACGATTTATTAACAATAAGCGTGATAACCTAACAGATAAATAAAATTCTGCATGATGTTATTATCGCAATTTACGAACAAACAAGGATACAGCTATGGGCTTTATGACCGGCAAACGCATTCTGATTACTGGTGTTGCGAGCAAATTATCAATTGCTTATGGTATTGCCAAAGCCATGCACGATCAAGGCGCTGAACTGGCTTTTACTTATCAGAATGAAAAACTCAAACCTCGCGTTGAAGAGTTTGCAGCCTCATTAAATTCTAACATCGTATTAGAGTGTGATGTGTCAAAAGATGAAAGCATTGACGCAATGTATGCAGAGCTAGCAAAAGTTTGGCCTAAATATGATGGTTTTGTTCACTCTATCGGTTTCGCACCTGCTGACCAATTAGATGGCGACTATGTTAACGCTGTCACTCGTGAAGGCTTTAAAATTGCCCATGACATCAGTGCATATAGCTTTGTTGCAATGGCAAAAGCAAGCCGTGCAATGTTAAATCCAAACTCTGCATTATTAACGCTGACTTACCTCGGTGCTGAGCGTGCAATTCCTAACTATAATGTTATGGGGTTAGCTAAAGCTTCTCTAGAAGCAAACGTACGTTATATGGCAAATGCTATGGGTCCTGAAGGTATTCGTGTTAACGGTATCTCTGCAGGTCCAATTCGTACCTTAGCGGCATCTGGTATCAAAGATTTCCGTAAAATGTTAAATCATTGCGAATCCGTCACCCCTTTACGTCGCACAGTCACTACTGAAGATGTGGGTAATACTGCAGCTTTCTTATGCTCTGACTTATCTGGCGGGATCACCGGTGAAATCATTCACGTAGACGGTGGTTTTAGCATTGCCGCAATGAATGAATTAGAATTGAAATAATTTCCCTTTATTTCATTGTATTCTTTCTGAAAACCTCGAAATTCTTCGAGGTTTTCTTTTTTCACGAATAAGTTGTACTGTTCACAGATTTACAAAAGCCTATTTTATTTGCCAGATTTGCGTTTGCTAAATTCTTATAACGCCTTATTATCTAATATTAGTGAGGGTATTTCTTATCTTCACGGGTATCACCATTCATTGATAGGGAGTTATTTAAGATGAAATTGTACTACACGCCGGGTAGTTGCTCGCTTTCTCCTCATATCGTTCTACGTGAAACGGGTCTCGACTTTTCTATTGAGCGCATTGATTTACGCACCAAAAAAACAGAGTCAGGGAAAGATTTTCTTGCCATCAACCCTAAAGGGCAAGTTCCGGTTCTTCAATTAGATAATGGTGATATTTTAACGGAGGGTGTTGCTATTGTGCAGTATCTTGCCGATCTGAAGCCAGATAGAAATCTTATTGCCCCACCAAAAGCATTAGAACGTTATCATCAAATTGAGTGGCTAAACTTTCTTGCCAGTGAAGTTCATAAAGGCTACAGCCCTCTATTTTCATCTGATACGCCTGAAAGTTATCTCCCTGTGGTAAAAAACAAACTAAAAAGTAAATTTGTTTATATTAATGATGTACTAAGCAAACAAAAATGTGTTTGTGGTGATCACTTTACTGTGGCGGACGCGTATCTGTTTACGTTAAGTCAATGGGCACCTCATGTGGCGCTAGATTTAACCGACTTAAGCCATTTACAAGACTATCTAGCACGCATTGCACAACGCCCTAATGTGCATAGTGCACTAGTCACGGAAGGATTAATAAAAGAGTAAGTTGCTATAAAGGCAAGTCTTATTAATAAACATAAAAAGCGGAAATTAATGACTTCCGCTTTATATTAACAATATGATTAATCTAACTGCGTTGCACAGAAGTTATGGGTTGGGTGCACCATTTGATCTTGAGCGGCGACGAGTTGTAACTCGTACTCATTCATCTCTTTAGTTTTTAACATCACTTCATAAACAGCAGCAGCAACATGCTCTAATGCCGTTTTTAGCTCAACACCTTTTAGTAAATCCACCAGCATTAAACCACTGGTTAGATCCCCGACACCAACAGGCTGACGTTCACCAAAATCAACCAGCGGTCGGCTCACGTGCCAACTGTGATCTGCAGTCACCAGTAACATTTCAAAGCGATCATGACGAAAGCCTGCTCGTGATAAATGTTTTACTAATACAATTTTAGGCCCTTGCTGGCATAATTGACGGGCCGCTTTTACACATTGGTCAACATTATGCAGCGTTGCTCCACCAGCTAATGTTTCAAGTTCTAATAAGTTGGGTGCAATAATATCACTGATGGGCAAGGCATCTTCACAAAGTACGCCAGAAACTTCTGGAGGCACAATACAACCTTTTTCAGGATGTCCCATAACCGGATCACAAAAGTACCATGCGTTAGGATTAGCTTGTTTGACTTTTTTTACAATATCAACAATGCGTCGGCCTTGCTCTGCCGAGCCAAGATAACCACTTAATACCGCATCACACTGTGCTAATTTACCAATAGCAGCGATACCATCAACGATCTCAGTGATATGCTCCGCCGACATCACACAACCCGTCCATTTTTCTGGATATTGTGTGTGGTTGGAAAATTGAACCGTATTTAAAGGCCAAACATTTACCCCCATACGGCGCATTGGAAATTCAGCTGCGCTATTACCTGCGTGACCAAAAACTACATGAGATTGAATAGAGAGTATATTTTTCATGACATAAACCGATTATTGTGAATACACACAACACCCAAGCTTTATTATCATAGGCGAGGTATACACATTTATTTATTGTTATCAAAAAAGGGCAACCTACTGTTGCCCTTTTGTTGTCAATTATTTCCAGATAACAAGGCAGTAATGTTTTTTACCGCGACGTAAAATGGAATAATGACCAAATAAGAAATCTTTTTCTTCAAAGACGTATTCAGGATTATCCTGTTTTTCGCCATTAATAGATACTGCGTTAGAGCCAATCATTGTACGAGCTTGACCACGAGAAGGAACTAATTCTGCATTGACCAGTGCTTGTTGTAAATCATTGCCTTTTTCTAACTCAATAGTTGGCATACCATCTTGCGCTAATTGTTCAAGATCAGCTTGCGTTAAATCTGCAATAGCTCCTGAAAATAGGCTATCGGTAATACGTTTAGCGGCAGTTAAACCTTCTTCACCATGAACTAAACGTGTAACTTGTTCTGCTAACACACGTTGGGCGCGAGGTGCTTGACCGCTGTTTTTATCTTCCTCTTCCAGTGCATTAATCTCCTCAATGCTCATAAAAGTGAAGAATTTTAAGAAGCGATACACATCCGCATCCGCGGTATTGATCCAGAATTGGTAGAATTTATATGGGCTCGTTTTCTTCGGATCTAACCAAACAGCACCACCTTCTGTTTTACCAAATTTAGTACCATCAGATTTGGTAATTAAAGGTACTGTCATACCAAATACTTGTTTTTGGTTGAAACGGCGAGTTAGATCAATACCCGAAGTAATGTTACCCCACTGATCTGAGCCACCAATTTGTAACTCGACACCGAGGTTTTTGTTTAATGACGCAAAGTCATAAGCTTGTAACAGATTATAAGCGAATTCAGTAAAAGAGATCCCCACATCGTCACGGTTTAAACGCTGTTTAACCGCTTCTTTGTTGATCATTTGGTTCACAGAGAAGTGTTTACCGATATCACGCAGGAAGGTTAGCACATCCATTTGACCAAACCAGTCATAGTTGTTTGCTAATTCCGCACTGTTTTCACCACGGTCGAAATCTAAGAAAGGTGACACTTGTTTACGAATTTTTTCTACCCACTCGTGAACAGTATCTTGGGTATTCAGTTTGCGCTCGGTGGCTTTAAAACTAGGATCACCAATAAGACCCGTTGCACCACCCACCAACGCCACAGGCTTATGCCCGGCTAGTTGGAATCGTTTTAAACACAGCAAAGGAACCAAATGCCCCAAGTGCAGGCTATCAGCGGTAGGATCGAAGCCACAATAGAGAGCGATAGGACCTTGCTCCAAACGCTCCACTAAAGCTGCCTCATCCGTGACCTGAGCGATAAGCCCACGCTCCTGCAATTGTGTGATTAGGTTCTTGCTAGACATCAATGACTCCATCGGTTTATTGTTTTTTGTCTATTTAAAATATAAGTGAAACACAAGTGGTATAGCATAAAGCGCCACTACATTAAGTACCAGTAGAAAAAGCCTTTTTGATACAAATTTATTAGCCCAATTAAGGTGCTAAACGTTCAATAGACCATCCTTCTGGTGATTTTTGGTATATAAAGCGATCGTGTAGACGATTTTCTCTACCTTGCCAAAATTCAACAGAGTCAAAAGTGACTCGATATCCTCCCCAGAAACTGGGTAGAGGTACTTCTCCATGTTGAAATTTTTGTTTTAACTCCAAAAACTTACTTTCAAGCACCCCACGGGCAGAAATGCGAGAAGATTGTTTTGATGCCCAAGCTGCTATTTGGCTATCTTTAGGGCGGCTATGGAAATATTTTACGACTTCAAATGCTGAAAGTTTCTCAGCTTTCCCTAAAAAACAGACTTGTCGCTCTAAAGGATACCAAGGGAAGAGTAAACTGACTCTTTGGTTATGTTCTAAATGACTCGCTTTACGGCTACCTAAGTTGGTATAAAAAACTAAACCTTTTTCATCAAAGTGCTTTAACAGCACAATACGTTGATAAGGTTGTCCATTTTCATCAACGGTTGCCACACACATGGCAGTAGGATCACTTAAGCGAGCTTCACAAGCTTGCTTAAGCCATTTTTCAAATAAAACTAATGGCTGTTCGGTTAATTCATGACGGCGTAATCCACCTTTCATATATTCACGTCGAAGATCAGCAACATCAATAAAATCCAGATCTGTCATTTTTCACTCTCTCTTTTGAGATACTGTGCTCAGCATATCACGCTTATCGAGGATTTGTAGGATAAATCGCCCCTAAAATTGTTTCTCGTGATGCCCCTGTAACAGAAGGTAAATTGCCGGGTTCATTTGCCATTGTTCGTGCGGCCAACCACGCAAAAGCTAATGCTTCCATATCATCGCCACTAAGACCATATTTGTCCGTTAACGAGACTTCTGTACCCGGTAATAAACTAGCAAGACGATGCATAATTTGACCGTTTTTTGCCCCGCCACCACACACCAATAAACGCTCACATCCACCATTGAGTTGTACTTGCTGTGCAATACTGATAGCGGTTAGCTCTACTAAAGTTGCCTGTACATCCTCTGGAAATACATTGGGTACTTTAGCCAAATGATAATGTAACCATTGGGTATTAAAATATTCTCGTCCCGTACTTTTTGGCGCTGAACGAGAAAAATAGGGATCTGCCAGCATTTCCTGTAATAATTGGGTATTCACATTTCCAGTTGCTGCCCATTGCCCATTATCATCATAGGCTGTCTGATTATGAACCCAGTTCCAACTGTCTAACAGCATATTGCCAGGGCCTGTGTCATATCCTTTCACTGCAACGCCAGGTAATAGCAGCGAAATATTGGCAATACCACCAATATTTAACACAATGCGTTTTTCTGTAGGATGGCCTAATACTGCAAGATGAAATGCAGGAACCAATGGTGCACCTTGCCCACCATATGCCATATCACGACGACGAAAATCCCCGACAGTGGTTATTCCTGTCAAGGCAGCCACTCTATTGTTATCACCAATTTGCATGGTAAACGGGATATCACTTTCTGGCTCATGCCAAATTGTTTGACCATGACATCCTATCGCCGTGATATCAGCAGCACTTAATCGCGCTTTCGCTAATAATTCCATAATAGCTTTTGCATAGAGTTCACCCAGTTGCGCATCTAATAAGCCTAACTCATGCAACGTCACAGGTTGGCCTTGGCAAACGGCTAAAATGCGTTGACGCAAGGTTTGAGGATAAGGTAAAAAATGGTTGGCTTGTTGAGCAACCAGTTTATTACTAATGGCTGCCAGCACCACATCAACACCATCTAAACTTGTACCAGACATCACACCAATGTATCGCCCTGCTTTCATGCCCTTTTCCTTATAATCAAGATGATGCAACTTTTTAACATATAATGTTATATTCTTTTTTTCGGAAATCTCTTCTGTGTTTACTTGCGCTCTTTACTATATAGTAAGAGGTATACGATTAAAATCAGTGTCGACATATGCAAAAAATAAGCTATAACTGATATTAAATTAAATTAATATAATCTGAAAAATTATTATCAGATTTCCATTAGGAGTAATTATGTTTAAGCATTTACTTGTTGGTCTTTTTGCTGTGACAACGCTGGCTGGTTGTGTAAATACAAGCTCTTTATCAGGTGATACTTATACGGCAAGTCAAGCTAAACAAGCACAAAACGTAACTTATGGCACCATTGTTTCAGTACGTGCAGTAAATATTCAAGCCGGTAGTGATGAAAATGTTCTTGGTGCTATCGGTGGTGCCGTATTAGGTGGTTTATTAGGTAATACAATTGGTGGTGGTACAGGCCGTAACCTAGCAACCGCAGCGGGTGCTATTGCTGGTGGTATGGCTGGACAACAAGCACAAGGTGCTTTAAATACAACCAAGGGTGTGCAATTGGAAGTACGTTTAGATAGCGGTAAAACCGTGGTTGTCGTACAAAAAGCAGACAATACTGCCTATAGACAAGGTCAACGTGTTGCTGTGATTGGTAACGGCAATAATCTCACCGTTTCTCCACGCTAAGTTTATTTACTTGAGATGTGTGATAAGCAAAACAGGCAACCATTCTAGTTGCCTGTTTTATTAATAGAAATTATTTTACTTATAATAACCAGTTTTATAACTTATTAATTAATTCAAACATTGCATTATCTATCTTTAATTAATGATAAAAATCACTCGTCTTTTATCATCAATTATTAATTGATAACGCTTTTATTATAAGATCAACAATAGACTTCATAGATAAAATCATCTTATCTACCCTCTAGTAGAATTATAATAAATCCTTTGAAATTAAATAATAAATAGAATTATTACAAATAAAACCATTAGAAATAAAATTGCTGTAAATTAGCCCAATTTAATTAGTCATGTAATCTAATTATATTTTTCTCTAGCTTTTTAATAAGATAAATCAAGTTGTCTATTTCTTCCTTCTTTATACCACTTAATATTTCTTGACGTGTCTTCTCAATAACTGCATAAACTTCTGAAATAAAAGGTTCTGATTCTTTTGTTAACGTTATACGCTTTGCTCTGCGATCACTTGAACAAGTATGTCTACAAATCAGTTTTTTTTCTTCTAACTGATCGAGAGTTCTCACTAATGATGGTTGTTCAATACCAATTGCTTTAGCCAACTGGATTTGAGATTGTTCTGGAGGCAGTTGACTAATATTATACAACGTTACCCAATGAGTTTGAGTCAATTTTAATGGCTTGAGTCGGTGATCAATTAAGGCACGCCATAATCGAACTAAACGCGCTAAATCAGCTCCTAATGTTGATTCCACTTATCCCTCCTTAAATTCGCTTTTCTTTCAGCTTTTACAAAGTTTAGATATGTTCTTTAAAAACACTATTTTGTAAATTACATTATTTATTGATTGATGAGCCGACCTCTTTATCTTATTTTTATAATATTAGAATCCTATTTATTAGATAGGAAATTATTTTTAAGATCCAATTATGTATATTTATCGCCACGAATGAATCTCTATAAAGAATAACCTTGTTATAAAAACTAATCTATATTTTTTTACATAATAATCATTATTATTTCACAAGAAATGCCGAGAAAACAAAAAAACCTTACAATTCACGGAATTAAAAATCATTAACAAAACAAATATTTACAATGAATATTATTTACCTTAAAAATTAAATAAAATGAACTAACTAAATATAATCAATAAACCAATTAAATTATATTAAAACGTTAGTTTTATTTTAAAATTTAAAAATAAATAATAAATTTAAAATAAATCCAGCTGTTCATTCTCTTTTTCTGTTTCAGACACTGTTTTTTGTTGAGCTCTTAAATATCGTTGTCGACAAAGTCTCAATACATTTCGTTTTTCTTGTTGACTCATCGTTGACCAACTAAAGCGTTCTTGACGACTACGGTAACAACCAATGCAATACCCTTGTAAATTAGATTCACATCGACCAATGCAAGGGCTTGGGATATCGAAGAATTCTAATTGTTCTTGCATTGATTATTCTCCCCAATTATTTGTTACTATAGAGTATAGTAAAAAGAGATATTATCTGCCCATTTACTACAATACTGATGAGTAAAGCGTAAATTGAACTATAGGGCTGTAACGCGTTATAGTACAACACCATCAGTTTATACTGTCGGGTGTCATATTTAACAAACACGAGAGGTTTATATGCGAGTACTTCATACCATGATCCGTGTAGGCGATTTACAACGCTCTATCGATTTTTATACCAAAGTTTTAGGTATGCAACTTCTACGCACCAGTGAGAATGAGGAATATAAATACTCGTTGGCTTTTGTTGGCTATGGTGATGAAAGTAGCGGTGCTGTTATTGAATTAACCTATAACTGGGGTGTGACTAGCTACGAAATGGGGACTGCATTTGGCCATGTCGCATTAGGGGTTGATGATGTAGCTGCAACTTGTGAGGCTATCCGTCAAGCGGGGGGTAACGTTACCCGTGAAGCAGGCCCTGTTAAAGGTGGTACAACAATTATCGCCTTTGTAGAAGATCCTGATGGATATAAAATTGAATTAATCGAAAACAAAAGTGCCAGTCAAGCACTGGGTAACTAAATATTAGTAAAACCAGAAAGGCGTGTATTGCTTTTCTGGTTCCTGATTATTATTAATTTCTGATGTGCTATTTTCATCGGATAAGTACAGTTTAATGCCTGATAAAATAAACCCTAATGAATTATGTAACCGCTTTCGAGGTTACTATCCAGTCGTTATTGATGTTGAAACGGGTGGATTTAATGCCAAAACAGATGGCTTACTTGAAATTGCTGCTATCACTTTAAAAATGGATGAGCAAGGTTGGTTAAAACCTGATAATACATTGCATTTTCATGTCGACCCCTTTGAGGGCGCAAATTTAGAGCCAGCGGCGTTAGAATTTACCGGAATTGATCCTACAAATCCTCTTCGTGGTGCTGTCAGCGAATATGAAGCGTTACACGCCATTTTTAAAATGGTACGTAAAGGAATGAAAGACGCCAACTGTAACCGTGCGATCATTGTGGCTCATAATGCTAATTTTGATCATAGCTTTGTTATGGCGGCAGCTGAGCGAGCAGGTTTAAAGCGTAACCCTTTCCACCCTTTTGCTACTTTTGATACTGCGGCTTTAAGTGGTTTAGTACTAGGACAAACTATTTTAGCGAAAGCCTGTATTACTGCAGGTATCCCCTTTGATAGTAAACTCGCTCATGGGGCTTTATACGATACCAATCGTACATCATTACTGTTTTGTGAATTAGTTAACCGCTGGAAAAAATTAGGTGGTTGGCCACTACCAACGCCCTAATCAAACTTATCTATTTGGCTGTGCCATTTGACATCCTCCACGCCCTAAAGGACGTGGAGCCCT
Source organism: Proteus sp. G2675 (assembly GCF_963886535.1). Classification (NCBI taxonomy): domain Bacteria; kingdom Pseudomonadati; phylum Pseudomonadota; class Gammaproteobacteria; order Enterobacterales; family Morganellaceae; genus Proteus; species Proteus sp. G2675. The sequence continues at coordinate 59 of NZ_CAWPCB010000012.1, read as the reverse complement.
ACTGCGTTCAGACTGATGTCTGAATCACCTCGGCGGGTTCCTGCTTCGACGGGCGGTCT
>NZ_CAWPCB010000011.1:0-14748 GCF_963886535.1 Proteus sp. G2675 | reverse complement strand
GCGAAGCTCCTGATCGAAGCCCCAGTAAACGGCGGCCGTAACTATAACGGTCCTAAGGTAGCGAAATTCCTTGTCGGGTAAGTTCCGACCTGCACGAATGGCGTAATGATGGCCAGGCTGTCTCCACCCGAGACTCAGTGAAATTGAACTCGCTGTGAAGATGCAGTGTACCCGCGGCAAGACGGAAAGACCCCGTGAACCTTTACTATAGCTTGACACTGAACATTGAGCCTTGATGTGTAGGATAGGTGGGAGGCTTTGAAGTGTGGACGCCAGTCTGCATGGAGCCAACCTTGAAATACCACCCTTTAACGTTTGATGTTCTAACCTAGGCCCATAAACTGGGTCGGGGACCGTGTCTGGTGGGTAGTTTGACTGGGGCGGTCTCCTCCTAAAGAGTAACGGAGGAGCACGAAGGTTGGCTAAGCATGGTCGGACATCATGCGGTTAGTGCAAAGGCATAAGCCAGCTTGACTGCGAGAGTGACGGCTCGAGCAGGTACGAAAGTAGGTCTTAGTGATCCGGTGGTTCTGAATGGAAGGGCCATCGCTCAACGGATAAAAGGTACTCCGGGGATAACAGGCTGATACCGCCCAAGAGTTCATATCGACGGCGGTGTTTGGCACCTCGATGTCGGCTCATCACATCCTGGGGCTGAAGTAGGTCCCAAGGGTATGGCTGTTCGCCATTTAAAGTGGTACGCGAGCTGGGTTTAGAACGTCGTGAGACAGTTCGGTCCCTATCTGCCGTGGGCGTTGGAAGATTGAGAGGGGTTGCTCCTAGTACGAGAGGACCGGAGTGAACGCACCACTGGTGTTCGGGTTGTCATGCCAATGGCATTGCCCGGTAGCTAAGTGCGGAAGAGATAACCGCTGAAAGCATCTAAGCGGGAAACTTGCCTCGAGATGAGTCTTCCCTGTCGCTTTAAGCGACCTAAAGGAACGTTTAAGACTAAGACGTTGATAGGCTGGGTGTGTAAGCGTAGCGATACGTTGAGCTAACCAGTACTAATGAACCGTGAGGCTTAACCTGACAACACCGAAAGTGTTTTGTCAGAGAGACGAAACGATGAAGTCAGCTTGTTCAAGATTAAATTACTGGCGACTTACCGAAAGGAAGGAAGCGAGTAATAGACAAGAATTTGCTTGGCGGCCATAGCGCGGTGGTCCCACCTGATCCCATGCCGAACTCAGAAGTGAAACGCCGTAGCGCCGATGGTAGTGTGGGGTCTCCCCATGTGAGAGTAGGGAACTGCCAAGCATTAAATTAAAGCCTTAATGTAAAAAGACATTAAGTGCGTAAAGAATAAGCGGAGCGGTAGTTCAGTTGGTTAGAATACCTGCCTGTCACGCAGGGGGTCGCGGGTTCGAGTCCCGTCCGTTCCGCCAACTATTTAGGGGCGTAGTTCAATTGGTAGAGCACCGGTCTCCAAAACCGGGTGTTGGGAGTTCGAGCCTCTCCGCCCCTGCCAGTTACCAATTAAGTAATAACAAAATTTATACTACTTTGTAGCCCAGTTAATTAACTGGGCTTTTTGTTATATAAAAACCACTATATTTTTCTCCAATCCTTCCAACTCTGCCAATCCTAAATCGTATTTATAACTTTATGTATCATCCAAATGATTAATCTAACATTATTCACATAATATTTTTCTGGGTATTGAGTCTGTTATTAGTAATAACATGTGCTTCAATCATCAATTTTATTACTGATATATCAATTTGACTGAAGCACAATGCTACTGATGGTTGGAGACAGGTTGAGAAAGTAGTTGCTGAATTAACACTTGTTGATCACTAGTATTGAGCCATACAGCAAATAGCGGTTTTTGGATGATCTCTACTGCTGCTGGTGAGAGATCGGGATATAAATCGAGCCAATGAGTAGGTAAAAAAGCAACGGCATTTGTTGTTTTCATTAACTGATAAGCAATCATAGCTGAATTTGTTGTCAAAATAGGTTCTGTTTTTGGTGCAGAGCTATTTTGTGAAAGTGGTGACAAATCAGCACTCCACTCAATTTTGATAAATTGTGCGCTTTGCTGGTTCAGGTGTGATGCTCTTTTCATTAGTTGAAATGTGATATTGCCAATGACTTTACTTTCCAACTCATCCATTTTGGGTGCTTCTGTAGTAAAAAGCAGATCTAGCTCACGAGCATGAAGTTGCTTTACTAGAGATTGCCTTGTAGAGACTCTAGATTCAATTCTAAGCTCATTTCTTTCTAAGTAAGCCTCTTGTAGCCAAGAGGTTAGATAAGCGTCCCAGAGCGATGCTGTCGCACCAATTGAAAGTTCTGAGTGTTGGGAGGCGTGGCTAATTTCTTTTTTTGCCTGTAACCAGGTATTCATTAATGACTCAGCATAAGGGATAAGCCTTTCTCCAGCGAGTGTTAAGCGAATATTGTTACGATGGCGAGTAAACAAATTTGTCCCAAGTTGGGTTTCTAATTGGCGTATTCTAAAACTGACCGCAGACTGTGTTAAATAAAGAGATTCAGCGGCTCGGCCAAAGTGTCTTGTCTTACTGACTTCCAAAAAGGTTTTCAGTAATTCGGTATCCACATCTATCTCCAAAAAAATTTGTCGTTACGATTTAAATATTTTGTTTTACAGAACCGCATGACTCCCTAATACTCCGCGCCATAAGTATGACGATAGAGAATTAGGAGTGTGTCAGATGGCAGAAAGTTTTATCACGACTAATCGTTTTTTTGACAATAAACATTATCCGCGTGGTTTTTCTCGTCATGGCGATTTCACTATCAAGGAAGCCCAGATATTGGAACGTCATGGTCAAGCTTTCAATGAACTTGATTTAGGCAAACGAGAGCCTGCAACTGAAGCGGAAAAATTATTTGTTGCCATGTGTCGTGGCGAACGAGAAGCAGCTACTGTTGAAGAAAAAATTTGGAAGAAATATACCAGTCGTATAAGTCGTCCAAAACGTTTTCATACCTTATCGGGTGGAAAGCCACAGCTCGATCCATCTGATGACTATACCGATTCTGATGATTAATATCATTAGTTTTAATTTAAAAGGGGCGTATTTCGCTCCTTTTTTACTTACCCTTCTAACTGTTTTTGTAAATAGATCATCAGTCTATCCATGGCGCGAAAACTCAACGCTTCAATAAGATGATTTCGTTGTATTTTTTGCTCATTCTCAAGATCGGCAATAGTTCTCGAAACTCTTAAAATTTTATGCCATGCACGAATAGATAAGCCTAATTTATTCAATGTCTCTTCAAGAAAGATTGCATCTTCGGTATGTAATTGACAAAAATGCTCAATCTCTTTACTTGATAAATAAGTATTAAGCTTGCCACTTCGCTGGAACTGACGTTCTCTGGCTTGTAAAACTCGAGCTCGTATGATGCTACTCGATTCATTTGTATGAGTCGATTGTAGTAGTGCACCTTGAGGTAATAATGGCATTTCAACGGATAAGTCAAACCTATCTAAAAAAGGTCCCGATACTTTGCTTAAATAACGTAATACTTGTTTTACGGGCGTTCGATTATGAGTACCTTGATAGTGCCCTGTAGGACTTGGATTTAATGCACCGACAAGTAACACATTTGCGGGATAGCTAATTTTGGCTTTAGCGCGTGAAATGGTAATTTTGCGCGCATCAAGAGGCTCTCTAAGTGCATCTAACACACGTCTATCAAATTCCGGCAATTCATCTAAAAATAAAATGCCATGATGTGCAAGTGTAATTTCACCGGGTTTAGGAATAGATCCACCTCCGGTTAAAGCAACGGCAGATGCCGTATGATGAGGTGCTCTAAAAGGACGTAAAGGCCATTTACCATCATGATGTATCGTATTTGATAGGCTACTGATAATTAATACATCAAGGGCTTCTTTAGCTGTAAGTGGAGGTAAGAGAGTATTAATGCGTTGCGCCAACATTGTTTTTCCTGTGCCGGGAGGGCCAAGAAATAAAATGTTGTGATTTCCTGCTGCTGTGATTTCTGCAGCTCTTTTTGCGTTATTTTGTCCAATAATATCACTAATATCTTTATTATTTTGGTTTTCAATTGTTTTGTGATTAATATTGTTTTTAGCTTCAATTAATGGGGTGTTATTTTCTAAATGATGACAAATATCCAAAAGATGGCTAGCTAATAACGCGGATTTATTAGGTAAGAGCGAAACTTCTGATTGATGTTCAATAGAAATGATAGATATTCTATTATCTTTGTTGGCGCTTAAAATTGAGGGAATAACCGCATTCACTTTTTGTAATTTACCGGAAAGTGCAAGCTCACCGATAAATTCATAACTATTTAATTTATCAGAGATTAATTGCTCTGAGGCAATTAAGATAGCTAACGCAATGGGTAAATCATAGCGGGCTCCTTCTTTAGGTAAATCAGCGGGTGAAAGATTAATCGTAATTCTTTTTGCTGGATAACTATATCCACTATTTATTAATGCGCTTCTTACCCTATCTTTCGCTTCTTTTACGACAGTTTCAGGTAAACCAACTAAAGTGAGTCCTGGTAATCCCTGGCTAATATGAGCCTCAATAGTAATAAGTGGTGCAGAGATCCCTAATGAGGCTCGCGTATATATTACTGCTAATGCCATTTTTTTATTCTCCATTATTTTCTCTCTTTTTAATTTATTTTTATTAAGGTGTTAAATAAGAAGTTAATTAAATGAGAGATATCTCGTAAATATTTAATTTATTGAAAAATATAGAAAATAAATAAAGTTAAAAAATAATTATTGGATAAAAAATTATTATTTATACGAAACTTTTTATTTTTGAATTTAATTATTTCTATTAACAGAACAAATAGTAAATTAATGGTTTTTCTTTCAGCATTAACCACTGCAATATAATTATTAAGCAGTGTTATATTCTGAAGAGTGACGGAGAGATAAAAATAGCTATATGTTTCATGTGGTTAGGATTATTTTAAAAATAATCATTGTCAACATGAAAATATCATGGTAACTCTAAAAGGACAGAGTGAAAGAGAACACAACACAGACTATTTTTTACTACAGAAAAAGAATTTTAATATTATGAATACTATCGTCCTAGTGATTAGCCTAATTATTGTCAGCGTGGTGGTGATTATTAACCCACTGTGCGGGGCTGCACTAGGACGAAGAAAGGCTAACTAAACTAGCCGGATCTCAGAAAAACCCCCGCACCGAAAGGCGCGGGGGTTTTTTTTGAGCCAAGGATTTTAAAGAGAATAAAAAAGAAAATAAATTAATATTAAACAAGAAGTTAAGACGCAGGGTGAAAGAATGAATGGAGCACAGTGGTTAGTTCAAGCATTACGAAAACAGCGAGTGGAAACGGTCTTTGGTTATCCTGGCGGTGCGATTATGCCTGTGTATGACGCACTCTATGATGGCGGTGTCGAACATGTTTTGTGTCGTCATGAACAGGGAGCCGCTATCGCTGCTATTGGATTTGCTCGTTCTACCGGTACAACTGGTGTCTGTATCGCGACATCAGGCCCAGGCGCTACTAATGTCATCACAGGTCTTGCTGATGCATTGTTAGATTCTGTGCCTGTTGTTGCTATCACAGGGCAAGTTGCTTCAAATTTAATCGGGACAGATGCTTTTCAAGAGGTGGATGTACTTGGGCTCTCTTTAGCATGCACCAAACATAGTTTTCTGGTTTCTGATGTGAATGAACTGCCAAGAGTCGTATCAGAAGCATTTTCGATCGCTAAGCAAGGGCGTCCAGGCCCTGTGTTAATTGATATTACTAAAGATGTGCAATTAGCTGATGCTTCACATTTAGCTGATTATCCATTGCCACAAGAGCAAGAGTTTCCCTATCCCGAACACGAAATCGCGCAGGCTCTGCAGATGTTAGCACAAGCGAAAAAGCCGATTTTGTATGTTGGGGGCGGTGTAGCAATGAGCCAAGGTGTTGAGGCGCTAAGAACTTTTGTAAAACAGACGCAAATCCCCGTTGTTTCGACATTGAAAGGGTTAGGTTGTGCTAATGCATTTGATGCCAATTATTTAGGTATGTTGGGTATGCATGGTACAAAAGCTGCTAATTATGCCGTTCAACGTAGTGATTTATTAATTGCTGTAGGCGCTCGTTTTGATGATCGCGTAACGGGTCGTTTAAATACTTTTGCACCCAATGCAAAAGTGATCCATATCGATATCGATTACGCAGAGCTTAATAAATTAAAACAAGCCCATATTGCTTTGTTAGGTGATGCCAAAGTGTTATTACCTAAGTTATCTCAACCGTTAGCTATTGAGGCATGGCAAGAAGAGGTACAGCAATTAATCGCTGAATATGCTTGGCGCTATGATCATCCCGGTGAAGCAATTTATGCTCCTTTGTTGTTAAAACAGTTATCTGATGCTAAGCCTGAAAATAGCATTGTGACAACAGATGTTGGACAGCACCAAATGTGGTCAGCACAGCATATGACATTTGATGCGCCAGAAAATTTTATTACTTCTAGTGGGTTAGGCACGATGGGATTTGGTATTCCCGCGGCTATTGGTGCGCAAATAGCTAGACCTGATGCGTGTGTTATCTGTGTCTCTGGTGACGGCTCTTTTATGATGAATGTGCAGGAGTTAGGCACCATTAAACGTAAGCAATTACCTATTAAATTGGTGTTATTGGATAACCAGCGGCTTGGTATGGTACGCCAATGGCAAGAGCTGTTTTTTGAGCAACGTTATAGTGAAACCATTTTAACGGACAACCCTGATTTTGTTGCTTTGGCAAAAGCTTTTGATATTCCGGGGCAGCGTATTACAGAAAAAGCACAGGTTGCTGAAGCAATTAAATGTTTATTAACCAGTGATGGCCCTTATTTATTACAGGTATCTATCGATGATGCAGAGAATGTCTGGCCTTTAGTCCCGCCGGGCGCAAGCAATGATGAGATGATGGAGAAATCAAAATGAACCAACACAATATCACAATTGAAGCCCGTTTTTGTCCAGAGATCTTAGAACGTATCTTGAGAGTTATCCGCCACCGTGGTTTTCATATATGCTCAATGAATATGAATATCACAGAAAGTAACTATATTAATTTAGCTCTGACTGTGAGCAGTCAACGACCTGTTGATCTTTTATGTAGCCAGTTAACAAAGTTAGCTGATGTTGCAGGTATTCAGGTCTTACATCAACAACAAAAAGAAAAATTACAATTCATAAGTGCACTTAGTGCCATGTAAGGATAGAAGAATGACAAAGCAAGCTGATTATATTTGGTTCAACGGTGAAATGGTTCCATGGGCTGAGGCAAAAGTACATGTCATGTCTCACGCACTACATTATGGAACGTCTGTATTTGAAGGAGTACGTTGCTACGATTCCCATAAAGGGCCTGTCGTTTTTCGCCATCGTGAGCATATGCAACGATTGCATGATTCTGCCAAAATTTATCGTATGCCTGTCGCGCAAAGTGTTGATGAGTTAATGGAAGCTTGTCGCGAAACATTGCGCAAAAACCAGTTAGTCAGCGCTTATATTCGTCCTTTAGTTTTTATTGGTGATGTCGGAATGGGGGTTAATCCACCAGAAGGTTATAAAACCGATATCATTATTGCTGCATTCCCATGGGGGGCATATTTAGGTGAAGAGGCGTTAGATAAAGGGATTGATGCGATGGTTTCTTCTTGGCATCGAGCAGCACCTAATACTATTCCTACGGCTGCCAAAGCAGGAGGTAATTATCTCTCTTCATTGTTAGTGGGCAGTGAAGCTCGTCGCCATGGTTATCAAGAAGGGATTGCATTAGATGTTCATGGTTATCTTTCTGAAGGGGCTGGTGAGAACTTATTTGAAGTAAAAGATGGCGTTATTTTTACTCCTCCATTTACCTCATCTGCGCTACCGGGGATCACTCGCGACGCAATTATTAAATTAGCGAAAGATCTCGGTTATGAAATTCGTGAACAAGTACTGTCTCGTGAATCACTCTATCTTGCTGATGAAGTGTTTATGTCTGGTACCGCTGCAGAAATTACACCAGTTCGTAGCGTTGATGGTATTCAAGTTGGTATTGGTCGCTGTGGTCCAGTAACAAAAGCTATTCAGAAAGCTTTCTTTGGTTTGTTTACGGGTGAAACCGAAGACAAATACGGCTGGTTAGATCCTGTCAATCCATAATCATAATTAAATACATTTATTGAGCGAGTAGTTCGTTCCCTACTCGCTGTTATTATCGCAGGAGTGTGAAAAATGCCTAAATACCGTTCAGCAACAACGACACATGGTCGCAACATGGCTGGCGCCCGCGCATTATGGCGTGCAACAGGAATGACTGACGCTGATTTTGGTAAACCTATTATCGCAGTTGTAAATTCATTTACTCAATTTGTACCCGGTCATGTGCATTTGCGGGATTTAGGAAAACTGGTTGCAGAGCAAATTGAAGCTGCGGGTGGTGTGGCTAAAGAATTTAATACTATTGCGGTGGATGACGGTATCGCGATGGGACATGGTGGCATGCTTTATTCGTTACCTTCCCGTGAGTTAATTGCTGATTCTGTGGAATATATGGTCAATGCACATTGTGCAGATGCCATGGTATGTATTTCTAACTGCGACAAAATCACACCGGGTATGCTGATGGCGTCTTTACGCTTAAATATCCCAGTCATTTTTGTTTCTGGTGGACCGATGGAAGCGGGTAAAACAAAGCTTTCTGATCAATTGATCAAGTTAGATCTGGTTGATGCGATGATCCAAGGGGCTAATCCTAATGTCAGTGATGCTGATAGTGAACAAATTGAGCGTTCTGCTTGCCCTACATGTGGATCATGCTCTGGTATGTTTACGGCAAACTCAATGAATTGTTTGACTGAAGCGTTAGGATTATCGCAACCGGGTAATGGTTCATTATTAGCAACCCATGCTGATCGTAAAACATTATTTATTAATGCGGGTAAGCGTATTGTTGAATTAACTAAACGTTATTACGAACAAGATGATCTATCTGCATTACCACGTAATATCGCTAAAAAAGAAGCATTTGAAAATGCGATGATCTTAGATATCGCCATGGGGGGATCAACAAATACCGTTTTACATCTATTAGCTGCCGCGCAAGAAGGTGATGTTGATTTTAAGATGGAAGATATCGACAGACTTTCTCGCCAAGTTCCTCATTTATGTAAGGTGGCACCAAGTACCCAAAAATATCATATGGAAGATGTGCACCGAGCAGGTGGGGTGATGGGGATTTTAGGTGAATTAGACAGAGCAGGATTACTTAATCGCAATGTTAATAATATCTTAGGCTTAAGTTTGCCTGAAACATTAGCACAATATGATGTGATGCTAAGCCAAGATGAGCAAGTGAAATCAATGTACCAAGCCGGTCCCGCAGGTATTCGTACCACAAAAGCTTTTTCACAAGATTGCCGTTGGCCGACTTTAGATACCGATCGTGAACAGGGGTGTATCCGCAGTAAAGCGCATGCTTATAGCCAAGATGGTGGTTTGGCCGTGTTATCAGGTAATTTAGCGCAAGATGGCTGCATTGTTAAAACAGCGGGTGTGGATGAAGATAATTTAGTGTTTAGTGGCCCTGCTAAAGTATACGAAAGCCAAGATGATGCGGTAGAGGCAATTTTAGGTGGCAAGGTCGTTGCGGGTGATGTGGTCATTATCCGTTATGAAGGCCCGAAAGGGGGGCCCGGTATGCAAGAAATGCTCTATCCAACCTCATATTTAAAATCAATGGGATTAGGCAAAGCGTGCGCATTAATCACTGATGGACGTTTTTCTGGTGGAACCTCGGGGTTATCTATCGGACACGTTTCACCGGAAGCGGCAAATGGTGGGATCATTGGTTTAGTGGAAGAAGGGGATATTGTTGATATCAATATTCCAAATCGCGAAATTAACTTACGGGTAGATGAGAAAACACTAGCAGCCCGTCGTGAAGCACAACTTGCTCGTGGAGATAAAGCGTGGACACCTAAAGATAGGCAGCGCCAAGTCTCTTTTGCTTTACGTGCCTACGCGTCTTTAGCAACCAGTGCAGACAAAGGTGCTGTACGTGACAAATCTAAATTAGGGGGCTAACTCATGGCAGCCTTTAGACCTTTAACTTCAGCACCAAGTAGTGCTGAATATTTAAAAGCCGCATTAAGTGCGCCTGTTTATGAAGCTGCTGTCGTGACACCTTTGCAAGAGATGGCAAAAATTTCTCAGCGTCTAGAAAATACCATTTTAGTTAAACGAGAAGACCGACAACCGGTACATAGCTTTAAACTGCGTGGCGCTTATAACATGATTGCAGGGTTAACGCCGGAGCAAAAGGCAAAAGGGGTGGTTACTGCATCAGCGGGAAATCATGCCCAAGGGGTGGCGTTATCAGCTAATCGAATGGGTATAAAAGCATTAATTGTAATGCCTATTGCAACGGCAGATATCAAAGTGGATGCCGTACGCCAGTTTGGTGGTGAAGCATTGTTGTATGGGGCTAACTTTGATGAAGCAAAAGCAAAAGCCATCGCTTTGGCAAAAGAGATGGGATATACCTTTGTGCCTCCTTTTGATCATCCCGCTGTGATTGCCGGGCAAGCAACATTAGCAATGGAGCTGTTACAACAGGACGTCCATCTTGATCGTATTTTTGTACCTGTTGGCGGCGGCGGTTTAATTGCTGGGGTTGCTGTATTAATTAAACAACTGATGCCTGAAATAAAGATCATTGGTGTTGAGGCGGAAGATGCTGCTTGTTTAAAAGCAGCGTTAGAAGCAGGACATCCTGTTGAGTTACCTCGCGTTGGATTATTTGCCGAAGGTGTCGCTGTCAAACGTATTGGCGATGAAACCTTCCGTTTATGCCAAAAGTATGTTGATGATGTGATAACCGTTGATAGTGATGCAATTTGTGCCGCAGTAAAAGATCTGTTTGAAGACGTACGCGCTATTGCCGAGCCTTCTGGTGCTTTGGCATTAGCAGGGCTAAAAAAATATGTTGAGGAGCATCAGATCAAAGGGGAACGTTTAGCCCACGTACTTTCTGGCGCTAATGTCAACTTCCATGGCTTACGTTATGTTTCGGAACGTTGTGAACTAGGTGAAAAACGAGAAGCGCTATTTGCCGTTACAATTCCCGAACAAAAGGGTAGTTTTTTGCGTTTTTGCCAAATTTTAGGACAACGTGTTGTTACTGAATTTAACTATCGTTATAGCGATGCCGATCCAGAAAATGCACGTATTTTTGTCGGTGTGCGTTTAAGCCAAGGGCTACAAGAGCGTAAGGAAATCGTGCAACAGCTAACGGAGGCGGGTTATCAAGTCTCCGATCTCTCCGATGATGAGATGGCAAAATTGCATGTGCGTTATATGGTCGGTGGTCGCCCTAATCAGCCATTAAAAGAGCGTCTGTTTAGCTTTGAGTTTCCAGAAGCACCGGGTGCATTAATGAAGTTTCTTAAAACATTAGGGACTTACTGGAATATTACGCTATTTCATTACCGAAGCCATGGTACTGATTATGGCCGTGTGCTGGTGGCGTTTGAGTTACCTGAAACGGAAGGGCGTTTTGAACGGCATTTAGATGCGTTAGGTTATGAATATCATGATGAGACAGGAAATCCGTCTTTTCAGTTATTTCTTTCACCACAAACAGCCAGCTTAGTGGTGGAGTAGGCGCCAAAACGCACTGATCACAGGCTCTTGAAGGCGTTTGTGTAAACCACAAACGCCAAGTTCAAAGGGTTCTACCAGCGATATATTATCGAGCAAAGAGATACGATTTCGTACCGGCTCAGGGCAGTTATCGACGACAACTTGCGGAATAAGTGCGATACCACAACCAAGAGCAACCATTGAAACAATCGCTTCATGCCCTGAAACAGTGGCATAAATAAGAGGATTTTGAATTCGATGGCGTTTAAACCATAAAGCAATGCGCTGTCGTGATGGGCCGTGTTCAGGAATGATAAAGGGAATATTGAGCCAATCCGGTTTTTCTTGTGTAGCAAGGTGTCGAACATTACCCGGTAGAGCAGGGGCAATAAGAACTAAGGGGATCTCGCCTATTTTCTCAAAGCAGATATTTTCAGGCAACTTCTCTGGTTTTCCTGCAATACCTAAATCGGCTTCATCTGAGATAACTTTATCCACAGCATCTGCGGCATCACCGGTAGTCAATTTTATCTCGACTAAGGGATTTTCCGCACGAAAACGGTCAAGGATCGGCGGAAGGTGACTATAAGCTGCAGTGACTGAACAAAATAGACGTAGCTCTCCAGACAAGCTGGGACTGTTCTGGTTTAGCGTATGTTTGAGTTGCTTATATTGCAATAAGGTGTGTTGAGCATAACGTTTAAGTTGTTCCCCTGCATCAGTCAGTGTGACTTGGCGGTTATCACGCAAAAAAAGTGGATGCCCTAGTTGTTCTTCAAGACGCTGGATCTGACGTGAAAGCGTGGATGGACTGACATGCATGGCTTGCGCAGTCTTGGTGAAATGGCAACTTTCAGCAAGATGTAAGAAGAGTTTGAGATCGCGAATATCCATGGTCAGCCGCCTAGGTAAATAGTAAAAATAACGTTGCATTTATTGCAACATCATCTTGTAAATATATCAATTTAAGCAATGGCTTTCATCCCCTATAGTAAAGTCATGCAATACCTCACCGAGAGTGGGGATAACAATAGCAAACATATACACAACGATTTGGGAGTCGCTCATGGCCAATTATTTTAATACATTGAATCTGCGTCAGCAGTTGTCGCAACTGGGTAAATGTCGCTTTATGTCTCGTGACGAATTTGCCGATGAGGCTAATTATCTAAAAGGTAAAAAAGTCGTTATTGTTGGCTGTGGTGCACAAGGTTTAAACCAAGGTTTAAATATGCGTGATTCAGGACTGGATATCGCCTACGCATTACGCCAAGAGGCTATTGATGAAAAGCGTGCTTCATGGCGTCGTGCCACTGAAAATGGTTTTGAAGTAGGAACCTATGAAGCATTGATCCCGCAAGCCGATTTAGTGGTTAACTTAACGCCGGATAAACAGCACTCCGCCGTTGTTCAAGCCGTTCAACCACTGATGAAGTCAGGCGCCGCTTTGGGGTATTCTCATGGGTTTAATATCGTTGAAGTGGGTGAAAAAATTCGTGACGATATTACCGTTGTGATGGTTGCGCCAAAATGTCCAGGTACTGAGGTGCGCGAAGAGTATAAGCGTGGTTTTGGTGTACCTACCCTAATTGCTGTTCACCCAGAAAATGATGCTAAAGGTGAAGGTATGGCCATTGCGAAAGCATGGGCGGCAGCCACAGGTGGACATCGTGCGGGAGTGTTGGAATCATCTTTTGTTGCGGAAGTAAAATCAGACCTGATGGGCGAGCAAACTATCCTGTGTGGTATGTTACAAGCCGGCTCTCTGCTGTGTTATGACAAAATGGTTGCTGAAGGTGTTGAACCGGGCTATGCAGGTAAGCTTATCCAGTTTGGTTGGGAAACGATTACAGAAGCCCTGAAGCAAGGTGGTATTACCTTGATGATGGATAGATTATCTAATCCTGCCAAGATGCGTGCTTATGCTTTATCAGAGCAATTAAAAGAGATTATGGCACCACTGTTTGCTAAACATATGGATGATATTATTTCAGGTAAATTCTCTGAAACCATGATGGCAGATTGGGCAAATGATGATAAAAACTTGCTGACATGGCGTGAAGAAACGGGTGCAAGCGCATTTGAAAATTATCCTGAATATGAAGGTAAAATCAGCGAGCAAGAGTATTTTGATCATGGCGTATTGATGGTTGCGATGGTTAAAGCGGGTGTTGAGCTGGCGTTTGATACGATGATTGAAGCTGGCATTATCGCTGAATCTGCCTATTATGAGTCACTGCATGAATTGCCATTAATCGCGAATACGATTGCGCGTAAACGTCTGTATGAAATGAATGTGGTTATTTCAGATACCGCAGAGTACGGTAACTATCTGTTCTCTTTTGCCGCCGTGCCGATGTTAAAAGAGTTTATGACGACGTTGCAAAGTGGCGATTTAGCGAAGCATGTTCCAGATAGTGGGACAGATAATGCTCAATTGCGTGATATCAATGAAGCCATTCGTCAGCACCCTATTGAGATTGTCGGTAAGAAATTAAGAGGGTATATGACGGATATGAAAAAGATTGCTGTTGCCAACTAATTTTTCGTCGCTCTTTACGCGATAAGTGCGTTGGCTGCACTCGGTTACCCAAGTCACATACTAATGTATGCTCCTTGGGATAACCTCCTTTGCCGCCTTCTTCTCACGCAAATAGCTTAGAAAAATAAGTACTAATATATTTTAAAAGATAAAACAGAATATAAGTTTATCCAAAGCACCGTAAAACCCCGTCCTTCAGGTCGGGGATATAAGGCGCGGTTTTTTAACTAACTAGGTGTTTCCTGTTGCTCAATATACTGGCGGATAATGGATATTGGTGCGCCACCACAACTCCCCGCGAAATAACTCGGCGACCAAAGAACCCCCTTGTAGTAATCACGTTGGGCAATATCAGGACGATCACGCCGAAGTAATCGGCTCGATACCCCTTTAAGGCTGTTAACCAGATTAGATATCGCCAGTTTTGGCGGGTAATTAATCAGTAAATGAACCTGATCCCGCTCCCCATCCATTTCAACCCGTTCAACATCAAAATCAGCACAAACACTGGCAAAGTAGCCTCGCCATTTTTCAATTGCATCCTGATCAAATATTTTTCGCCTGTATTTTGTGACAAAGACCAAATGGA